>JAQBXX010000017.1 GCA_027624315.1 Pseudomonadota bacterium | reverse complement strand
CAGAAAAATCCGTTACAGTAACCACTGGACTCTAAACGGGTCTGCTACTCAGGATGGGGTGACGTCGCTCGCTCGCAATCATTATGAAAAGTTCCAGCAGAAATCTGGCGGATTGTTGACTCACTGCCGTAACACGCATTTTTCATACAAATCCTTGAAGGTACTCTGTGGGTCATATTTTCGCTTTAGCTGAGTGTACGCTGGCTTGTTGTAAATTTGCCAGAATTCATCGGCTTCATAGTAGGAGTCCGAGTAGAGCGATTTGATGCCGCCCAGTTCGGCGACTTTGCGCTCGATCTTGCGGTTGTAGTGGCCCTTTGGATGCTGTTCCCGGCCCTTGACGACATCCCAGAAGCCAAAGTTTACGTGGAGTGTGTTGGGCATGCGAAACAGGTCGAATTGTACGTTGGGCTGGGAGGGATGTATGGGGCAGACCCAGATGGGCAGGATGCCGATCTCGCGGTGAAAGAAATCGAGAAATTGCGGTGCGTTGGCGATGGGAATGTCGACGTCCTGAATGATGGATTCGCTGTGCACTCCCATCAATTGATCCAGCCGCTTGGTGAGTTTCCACTTGCTGTTCCAGCGCATGATCTTGCTGTAGGTGATGGAATTCAGAAAGGACTTGCCGACGATGCGGCGGATGAGGGGATTCTGGACGAAGAGATTCTTTGAACACCAGAACCAGTCGGTGTCCCAGCGCCAGATGTAGTCGTGTGTGGTGAGGAAGTCTGTCGTTCTTTCGCGGAGCGAGCGGTAGTAGATATTTTTGTAGGTATAGTCGCTCACAAAGGGCGCGTTATCCACAAATCTGCCGAGGGTGATGACCATCTCGTTGCGCCCGAAGACCACGCCATCGACAAAATCCGCGTTTTGAGTGCAGCGCTGTTCCAGATCACGGAAATACTCTGCGGGATCGGTGTGGCGGATGTGCTGAAGCTGGACAAACTTCTTCACCGGTATGGCTTTGGCCTTCAGCTTCAGCACATAGCCCAGCGTGCCGTAGGAATTCGGGAAACCAAAGAACAAGTCCTTGTGTTCGTTGTCCGGTGTGCACAGTACGACGCGTCCGTCCGGCAGCAGGATTTCCATTTCCAGCAGCGTTTCGTGCACCAGGCCGTATTTGAAGGAGGAAGCCTCGATGCCGATGCCTGCGGCTGCACCGCCGATGGTAATGGATTTGAGTTGCGGCACCACCGCGGGCATGACGCCGTGCGCCAGCATGGCGTCGACCAGCTTCTCGTAGGTGGTCATCCCCTCGGCTTCCACCCAGCCATTTGCGGCATCCACCCGCAGCACGTTGTTGAAATTTCTGACGTCGAGTTTACGCTTGGGGGCGTGATTGCGGTCGCGGAACAGGTTGGAGGTGTTCTTGGCGAGGCCGACGGCCATGCCTGCACTGGCCCGCAGTTCGGCCAGAAGCCGCTGCTTCTTCTCTTCATACGTCGGCATGTATGTCCCCGTCGGCATCTTATAAGAAGGCCCGGCTCATCGGATAATTGTCCGTGACGTTGCCCTTGCTGAAGGTGATCTGGAACAAATGCGTGCGGGTGTTGGGGGAGCGGAACATCTCCGCGCAGGCATAGAGGTAGGTGCGCCACTTGCGGCGGAAATACTCGTTTTGTTGCTGAACCGGAATTCGTGCCAGCGATTGCGGAGGGAGACCAGCGGGTTGGGCTTCTTGTCCAGCGTCATATCGAGCCCGGCGCGCAGCGCCAGTGGCAGGCTGCCTTCGATGTCGATGTCGCATGCGGAGTAGGCCTCCATCAGGCCCACATGGCCGAAGAGCAGGGCGTTCCATTCCGCCCATCGGTTCCTGAAGATGATCGTGGCTTCCGGCGTGCCGGCACAGTTCTGGTAACTCGATCCGTCGGCGAATACGACCCGGAAGCACACACGGGTGCGGTGGTCTCGCGACAGCAGAATGTTTTTGGAGTAGTTCAATGGCGATCCAGGCACCTTTGGCCTAATCATGGCACAAAACTCCGGCAATGCGGCTGGAGGCGGCAGCATAAATGGGTAATGGGTCGAGGCGAATGCCCGGCCAAGGAGGACTTGGCTGGGGCTGAGTTAATGAACTGAAGTTGCGCCAGTGATGGCGAAGCAGGACTGAATCACTATGTTGGTCGGGGCGAGAGGATTTGAACCTCCGACCACCTGAACCCCATTCAGGTGCGCTACCAGGCTGCGCTACGCCCCGTGTTTGATCTGCTTGAAGGCAGGGTACTGTTTTTGTGGCGGGAATAAATGCTGAGGTGCCTATGATACCGCAGAATGCCCCGCGCCGGAATCAGGCCGCGTTATTTTAGGGTGTCGAGCAGCTTCAAGATGTCTTCCAGCTCGGTGCGTAACTGGAGCAGGAGCTGCTTGGTGTGGGGTTTATCCGTCCGCTCCAGGGTTTCGCCGTTGCTGACCGTGAGGCGCTGGCGCGCGCCGCCGATGGTGAAGCCGTGTTCATAGAGCAGGCTGCGTATCTGCCGGATCAGCAGCACGTCGTGGCGCTGATAGTAGCGCCGGTTGCCGCGGCGCTTGATGGGTTTGAGCTGCGGGAATTCCTGTTCCCAGTAGCGCAGTACGTGCGGCTTGACCGCGCACAGTTCGCTCACTTCGCCGATGGCGAAGTAGCGCTTGCCGGGGATGGCGGGCAGTTCGTTATTGTGACTTGCTTCGAGCATAGGCCTCGACCCGCGCCTTCAGTTTCTGACCCGAGCGGAAGGTGACGACGCGCCGCGCGGTGATGGGAATTTCCTCGCCGGTCTTGGGGTTACGCCCCGGGCGGCGGTTTTTGTTGCGCAACACGAAGTTACCGAAGCCGGACAGTTTGACCTCGGCGTTCTTTTCCAGTGCGGTGCGGATCTCCTCGAAAAACATCTCGACGATCTCCTTGGCTTCGCGCTTGTTCAGGCCAAGCTCTGCAAACAGTTTGTTGGTCATCTTGACCTTGGTCAAGGCCATGGTTTTCAGTCCCGTAAGGTGGCGTCAAGTTGTTGTTTTAGGGTGCCCACGACACGTTCGATGATGCCGGCAACGTCCTCGTCCGTTAGAGTGCGCGAAGCCGCTTGCAACGTCAAGCCCAAAGCAATACTTTTTCTTCCGGAATCAACACCTTTGCCCCGATAGACGTCAAACAACTGTAAATCTCGCAGATAATCTTCGGCCGCCTGCGTCACACAGGCCAATACCTGGGCGGCGGAGACGCCTTCCTCCACCACAATGGCGATATCGCGCCGTATCGCGGGGAACTTCGACACCTCGCGGAAGGCTGGCACGCGGGCCTGCTCCAGCAGGTCGAGGCTCAGTTCGAAGACATACGCCGCCTGATCGAGGCCCAGCGTGCGCGACAGGGCGGGGTGCAAGGCACCCACCCAGCCCAGTACCTCGCCTTGGCGCAGGATGCGCGCACTCTGGCCGGGATGCAGCGCCGGGTGCGCTGAGGCCTCGAAGTGGCAGTCCCCGAGCCCGCCCAGACCAAGCAGGGCCTCGACATCGCCCTTGATGTCATAGAAGTCCACGCCCTGTTGCGGCAGTCCCCACTGCTCCGGACAGGGGCTGCCGGTGACGATACCAGCTATTGATCTTTTCTGTTTAATTTCATTGTCTTGCCGTGTAAACCTAAGGCCTGACTCGAATAGTCGCTGGCGCGTCTGCTGGCGGTTCTGGTTGTAGCGCAGGGTGGCGAGCAGGCCGCACCACAGGGTCGTGCGCATCACCGACATCTCGGCGGATATCGGATTGGCGAGCGCAATCGGGGCGGTGGCGGGGTCGAGCAGTTGTTGCAGGCCAGGCTCCACGAAGCTGTAGGTCACCACCTCCTGATAGCCGCGGTCCACCAGAAGTTCGCGCAGGCGCGCGAGGTTGACGCGGGTCTCGGGTTCCGGGGTCATCGTCAGGCCGACACGCGGCGCATGGGCGGGCAGGCGCTGATAACCGTGCAGGCGCGCGACCTCCTCGATGAGGTCGGCCTCGATGGCCACGTCGAAGCGGTGCGGCGGCGGGGTGACCTGCCAGCCATCGGATATTTCGGCAACCTGCATGCCGAGGCGCGTCAACAGCCCCGTGACCTCCTGCGCGGGCAGCGGCAGGCCGAGGACGCGTTGCAGCCGTGGTGCGCGCAGCGTGATGGGCGGACGTTGCGGCAGATGGGCCGCTGCGCTGACATCGACCACCGGCCCGGCTTCGCCGCCGACGATCTCCAGCAGCAGGGCGGTGGCGCGCTCAAGGGCGAGACGCTGCAGGGTGGGGGCGACACCACGCTCGAAGCGGTGCGATGATTCGGTGCGCAGGCCATAGGCACGGGCGCGTCCCGCGACGGCCTGCGGCGCGAAATAGGCGCTTTCCAGAAACAGGCTGTCGCTGGTCGTGCTCATGGCGGCGTCGATGCCGCCCATGATGCCCGCGATGGCCTGCACCTGCACGTCGTCGGCGATCACCAGCGTGTCTGCGTTGAGTGTGATGCGCTGGCCGTCGAGCAGGGTGATGGCTTCGCCTGCAACCGCTCGCCGCACGTGGATGTTGCCGTGGAGGCGCGCGAGGTCGAAGGCGTGCATGGGCTGGCCGAGCTCCAGCATCACGTAATGGGTGACATCCACCACCGCGCTGATGCTGCGCATCCCGCTGCGGCGCAGGCGCTCCTGCAACCACAGCGGTGTCCTGGCGGCGCGGTTGATGCCGCGCAGCACGCGCCCAGCATAGCGCAGGCAGTCGGCGGGCGCTTCAATGATGACTTCGAGATGATCGGGAACAGTGGGTGTGACTTCGTTAATCGCAGGCACATTAAGTGTCAACTGGTTGAGAGCGGCGACTTCGCGCGCGATGCCCGCCACGCTCAGGCAATCACCCCGGTTGGGCGTGACGCTGACGTCGATGCTCGTGTCATCGAGCCGGAGGTAGAGATAGACGTCCTCGCCCACGCGCGTGTCCAGCGGCAGTTCCAGCAGGCCTTCGGAGGCCTCGGCCAGGCCCAGCTCGGCGGCGGAGCACAGCATGCCGTACGAATCCACGCCGCGCAGCTGCGCCTGCCGGATGGTTTTTCCACCGGGTAATTCCGCGCCCACCATCGCCGCCGGCACTCGCATGCCGGCGCGCACGTTGGCCGCCCCACACACGATGCTGAGCGGCGTGCCGGTGCCGATATCGACTTCGCACACCTGCAACTTGGTCGCCTGCGGATGCGGAGCCACGCTGAGCACCGCGCCCACGACGACGCCTGCGGAAACCGGCGCTACGGGCGTGACGGATTCCACCTCCAGACCGGCGAGCGTCAATTGCCCGGCCAGCTCGGCAGTGGAGAGAGGGGGATTCACCCACTCACGCAACCAGTGTTCGCTTAGCTTCATTGTTTATCCTAAATGCTCAACGCAAAGACGCCAAGACGCAAAGAACATCATATTTATGAGTTTTTCCAAGACCAGCATCCGCATGCGCGCGCCAGCACGAGAAAATTATTTTTAACCTTAATCCTTTGCGTCTTGGCGTCTTTGCGTTAAGTGGCTCTAGTTAAATTGTTGCAAGAAGCGCAAATCATTTTCGAAGAACAGACGCAAATCGTTCACACCATAGCGCAGCATGGCCAGCCGCTCGACGCCCATGCCGAAAGCGAAGCCGGTGTAGCGCTCGTTGTCGATGCCGACGTGCGCGAACACGTTGGGATGCACCATACCGCAACCCATCACTTCGAGCCAGCCACTGTGCTTGCACACGCGACAACCCGCGCCGCCGCACATGACACATTGAATATCTACTTCGGCGGACGGTTCGGTAAACGGAAAGTAGGAGGGGCGGAAGCGCACCTGAAGATCGTCATGCTCGAAAAAGTGATGCAGAAAATCATGCAGCATGCCTTTGAGGTCAACGAAACTCACGTTCTCATCCACCATCAGACCTTCCACCTGATGAAACATGGGGGTGTGTGTGAGGTCGGAGTCGCAGCGGTAAACGCGCCCCGGCGCAATGATGCGTAACGGCGGCGGGCGCCGCTCCATCACGTGCACCTGCACCGGCGAGGTGTGGGTGCGGAGGAGGGTGTGGGCGTCGAAGTAAAACGTGTCGTGCATGTCACGCGCGGGGTGTTGCGCGGGGATGTTGAGCGCCTCGAAGTTGTGGTAGTCGTCTTCGATCTCCGGGCCTTCGACGATCTCGAAGCCGAGGCGGGTAAACAGAGAGTTGATGCGCTCCAGCGTGCGCGTGACGGGATGCAGTCCGCCGCTCGTCTGGCCGCGGCCCGGCAGCGTGACGTCCAGCGCCGCGCCCGCTAGGCGCGCATCGAGGGCGGCGGTTTCCAGCACGGCGCGCTGTGATTCGAGCGTGGCCTGTACCGTCTGCTTGGCCTGATTGACCGCCTGTCCGGCCTGCGGACGCTGCTCCGGCGCCAGCGCGCCCAGGCCTTTGAGATACTCGGTGAGCACGCCCTTTTTGCCGAGGTAGTGCACGCGCAGTTTTTCCAGCGCGGCCAAATCCTCCGCGCCGGCGATCGCACGCTGTGCTTCATGCACGATGTGATCGAGGTCGTTCTGCACCTAGGTTTGCCCCCTTCATAAAAAAATAGGGGAAAGGCCATGCGGCCTTTCCCCTATCTGACATGGTATGTCCGCGTGTGTTAGCAGTTTGTTGAAAAACTCCGTTTTTCAATAAACTGCGGTGCGGTACAGGGATGTACCGCCATTTCTCAAACACGCAAGTGTTTGAGAAATGGAGCAAAGTAAAAATCACATTTTTTGCTTTGCGTGTTGGGAAAGGCCATGGATGTCCTTTTCCAACAATCTACTAGTGCGACAGGGTGTGGGCCTTGGCCTTTTCCGCCAGCGCCACAAACGCTGGCTTGTCAAACACCGCGAGGTCAGCGAGTACCTTGCGGTCGAGTTCGATCAGGGCTTTGCTGAGGCCGTTCATGAACAAACTGTACGACAGCCCGCACTCGCGCGCGGCGGCGTTGATGCGCACGATCCACAATGCCCGGAACTGACGCTTACGCTGTTTGCGCCCGATGTAGGCATATTGGCCGGCCTTGATGACCGCCTGCTTGGCGACGCGATAGATCTTGCTGCGCGCGCCGTAATAACCCTTGGCTTGATCAAGGACCTTTTTGTGTCTGCGGCCTGCGGTAACGCCGCGTTTGACTCTTGGCATGACGAATAACCTCTATATATTGCTATATTGCTGACTTACTAATTAAGCGAACGGCAGCAGGCGGCGCAGGCCGGGTACATCCGACGCGTCCACCATGTTGCTGTGGCGCAGATGACGTTTGCGCTTGGTGCTTTTCTTGGTGAGGATGTGGTTCAGGTGCGACTGGCCGTGCTTGAAGCCGCCCGACGCCGTGCGCTTGAAGCGCTTGGCCGCACCACTGTTGGTCTTCATTTTTGGCATTACGTTAACTCCAACTCCGGTTTCTTATTTCTTCGGCCCAATCAGCATGACTATCTGGCGCCCTTCCATGCGTGGGAACTGCTCCACGACGCCAATTTCCACGAGATCGGCCTCAATCCGCTTCAACAACTTCACGCCCAGTTCCTGATGGGCCATTTCACGGCCCCGGTAGCGCAGCGTAACCTTGGCCTTGTCACCCTCTTCCAGAAAGCGGGTCAGGTTGCGCAGCTTGACCTGATAGTCGCCCTCTTCAGTGCCCGGGCGGAACTTCACTTCCTTGATCTGAATCTGTTTCTGCTTCTTCTTCGCGGAGTGGCGCTTCTTGCTTTCTTCAAACAGGAATTTACCGTAATTCATCACGCGGCACACCGGCGGGTCGGCGGTGGGTACTATTTCTACCAAGTCGAGCTCGGCTTCGAGGGCGAGTTGTTGCGCTTGCTCTATCGGCACGACGCCGATCTGTTCTCCCTCTTTGCCGATCAGGCGCACTTGCGCCGCGGTAATGTCCTCATTCAGACGGGTCTGTTTTCCAGCAGCGATAAGCCTAATCCTCCAAAACTGCAAGACCGCGGCGCGCGATGTCGGAGGTTATCCGATCCGTAAAGGCTTGGAGTGACATCGTTCCCAGGTCTTTACCGCTTCGCGTGCGCACGGCCACGGTGTCATTTTCCACTTCGCGGTCACCTATCACCAACAGGTAAGGGACGCGCTGAATCGTGTGATCACGGATTTTAAAGCCTATCTTCTCATTTCTCAAGTCCGATTTGACCCTTAATCCCTGTTTTAGCAGGATTTCCGTGCATTTTTTTACGTAACCTGCTTGATTGTCGGTGATATTCATGACCACCGCCTGTGTCGGCGCCAGCCACGGTGGCAGGTTGCCCGCGCAGTCTTCGATGAGAATGCCGATGAAACGCTCGAGTGAACCCAGTATGGCGCGATGCAGCATCACCGGCACCTGCTTGGAGCCGTCTTCCGCGATGTAGTGCGCCCCGAGGCGGCCCGGCATGGAGAAATCCACTTGAATGGTGCCGCACTGCCACACGCGCCCGATGCTGTCCTTGAGCGAGAACTCGATCTTGGGGCCGTAGAACGCGCCTTCACCGGGCTGCAAGTCCCACGGCAGCTGTTTGGCGTTGAGCGCCTGTTCCAGCGCATGCTCGGCCTTGTCCCATACCTCGTCCGCGCCCACGCGGTTCGGCGGGCGGGTGGAGAGCTTGATGAGAATGTCCTTGAAGCCGAAGTCCGCGTAGACCTGAAACAGCAGATCGATGAAGGCCGACACCTCGGGCTGGATTTGCGCTTCGGTGCAGAAGATGTGCGCGTCATCCTGCACGAAGTTGCGCAGACGCATGAGGCCGTGCAGCGTGCCGGAGGGTTCGTTGCGGTGGCAGGAGCCGAACTCGGCCAGGCGCAGGGGGAGGTCGCGGTAACTCTTCAGACCCTGGTTGTAGATTTGCACGTGGCACGGGCAGTTCATGGGCTTCACTGCATAATCGCGTTTCTCCGACTCGGTGGTGAACATCAGTTCCTTGAACTTGTCCCAGTGTCCCGATTTTTCCCACAGGCTGCGATCCACCATCTGCGGGGTGCGAATCTCCTGATAACCATGCTGGCGCAGCAGCACGCGGATGTAGTTTTCCACTTCTTGATAGATGCGCCAGCCATTGTCGTGCCAGAACACCATGCCCGGCGCCTCCTCCTGCAAATGAAACAGGTCGAGCTGGCGCGCGAGCTTGCGATGATCGCGTTTTTCGGCTTCCTCCAGGCGGTGCAGATAGGCCTTGAGGTCTTTCTCGTTGAGCCAGGCCGTGCCGTAGATGCGCTGCAGCATCTCGTTTTTGGAGTCGCCGCGCCAGTAGGCGCCGGCCAGTTTCATGAGTTTGAAGGCCTTGAGTTTGCCGGTGCTGGGCACATGCGGGCCACGGCAAAGGTCGATAAAGTCGCCTTGCTGGTACAGCGAAAGCTGTTCGTGCGCCGGAATGCCCTCGATGATCTGCGCCTTGTATTCCTCGCCCAGGCCACGGAAAAATGTGATCGCCTCCTCGCGTGACAGCACCGAGCGCGACACCGGCAAGTCGCGCGCCGCGAGTGCCTGCATCTTGGCTTCGATGGCGGCGAGGTCTTCCGGGGTGAAGCGGTGCTCGAAGGCGAAGTCGTAATAAAAGCCGTCTTCAATCACCGGGCCGATGGTCACCTGCGCCTTGGGGAATAACTCCTTCACCGCCTGCGCGAGCAGGTGCGCGGTGGAGTGACGCACGACATCGAGCGCCTCCGCGCCCTTGTCGGTGATGATGGCGACGCTGGCGTCGTGATCGAGCAGATACGAGGTATCCACCAGCGTGCCGTCCACTTTGGCGGCCAGCGCCGCCTTGGCCAGCCCCGCGCCGATCGACGCGGCGATGTCCTTGATGCTGACGGGCTGCAGAAATTCGCGCTGGCTGCCGTCGGGAAGGGTGATTGTGGGCATATTAAAGGTAGTGGCGAGTGGCGAGTGGCGAGTGGCTAGGGGGCATTTTATCAGTTACTCGCTACTCGTCACTCGCTACTCGTGACTGGGTTTAGATGGTAGGCGCGAGTGGGATCGAACCACCGACCACTACCATGTCAAGGTAGTGCTCTACCACTGAGCTACGCGCCTGCAAAGAGGGCGTAAAATACCACGTGCACCGGTATGGATTCAACCCGACTCAGGCAGACCCAGCGCAGCGGCGTCATCCAGGTTGAGCCAGCCGCGCTTGCCGTCGATATCGATCTCCAGCCATTTCACCGCGCCGACGTCGCTCACCCAGGGCAGTTCGCCCTCGGTGATGAGTTCGCCGTTGACGTACGCGCGCAGAAACTTCACGCGGCTGGCGGATGACGCCTGCACCGTCTCTTTTACCTTGCCCGCGGGTTTGTCGTAGAGCGCTGCGCTGTTGCCGTCGGGAAGCGGACGGAGTTGCGCCGGCTGATACTGCTCTACGGCAAAGTAACGCTTGCCGTAGTCGATAACCAGCGCGTGTTGTTTAGGGTCGAATACAAACGGGATCACGAGATCGAAATAGCCGGTCCACAGGCGCACGTTGAGATATTTTCTGTGTGGAGAAGGCACCGCAGGCGTGATGATTTCGCCGTTGATGCCGTCGAGCGGCGCGGTCACCTGGCGCAGGCGTTGTTCAGCGTCGAGTGTAAAAAGACGGTAAGTGTGAAAGCCGGGTGCGGTCGAGTCACAACTGTATTCGAGCAGCAGGAAAGGCCGCCCGGCGATAGCACGCTGACTGAGGCTGGTTGTGCACGGCTCGTTAAAGCCGCTGTCGCCGATGCTGAGGGGGAAGCCCTGCTCATACAGCAGCACGCCTTGGGCATCGAGAAATTCAAGCAGGGAAATAGCCTCGTTTGCCCCCGACGGCGTGAGAGTGTCCAGCGTAGCGATCTTTTTGCGTACGATGACGGTGTACTGCGGCGTGAGCTGAAGAATACTGCCCGCGACGTAGGCCTCGTGGAAACTTGCTGCGGTGTCGGCGGCGGGCTCTGCTTCGGTGGTGCCGGTGACGGCTGCGGGTTCTTCCCCGGTGAACAATGAGTCGTCCGCAGCCACACCCGCAGGTGTGTAAATTAACAGCGCACAGAGCAGCGCGCGCATCTGTCCTGAAAATTTCATGGCTAGCCTGCCTTTTTGTCCACCAGGCCGAGCTGGTGTTCCTGCAGTGCGTGTATCTCGTCGCGTATCTGCGCCGCCTGCTCGAATTCCAGATTGCGTGCGTGCTTGTGCATCTGCTGCTCCAGTTTCTTGATCTTCTGCATCATCTTTGCGGGAGGCAGCGCGGCATACTCGATGAGCGTCTCCGCAACACGCGCATATTCTTTGGCGGGTAACGGCGCGCCGGTGTGGGCGCCCTCCATGATGTCGTGCACGGCCTTCTCGATGCCGCGCGGCGTGATGCTGTGCTGTTTATTGTACTCGACCTGTTTCGCGCGGCGGCGGTCGGTTTCGGCTATCGCGCGCTGCATGGAGCCGGTAATCCTGTCCGCATAGAGGATGGCCTTGCCGTGAATATGGCGCGCGGCGCGGCCTATGGTCTGGATGAGCGAACGCTCGGAGCGCAGAAAGCCCTCCTTGTCGGCGTCGAGTATCGTCACCAGAGATACTTCCGGCATGTCCAACCCTTCGCGCAACAGGTTGATGCCGACCAGCACGTCGAACTCGCCCAGGCGCAGATCGCGGATGATCTCGACGCGTTCTATAGTTTCGATGTCCGAGTGCAAATAGCGCACCTTCACGCCGTGCTCGTGCAGATACTCGGTGAGGTCTTCGGCCATGCGCTTGGTGAGCGTGGTGACAAGCACGCGCTCGTGTACCTGTACACGCTTATGAATTTCCGACAGCAAGTCGTCCACCTGCGCCGTCGCCGGGCGTATCTCGATCTCCGGATCGATGAGACCGGTGGGGCGTACCACCTGCTCGACGACCGCGCCCGAGTGTTCATGTTCATACGGCCCCGGTGTGGCGGAGACGAAAATCCGTTGCGGTGCCTGCTGCTCGAACTCATCGAAGCGCAGCGGGCGGTTATCGAGCGCGACCGGCAGGCGGAAGCCGTAGGTCACCAGTGTTTCCTTGCGCGAGCGGTCGCCCTTGTACATGGCACCCAGTTGCGGCACGGTAACGTGGCTTTCGTCGATCACCAGCAACGCGTTCGGTGGTAGATAACTTAGCAGCGTGGGCGGCGGCTCGCCCGGCGCGCGTCCCGACAGGTAGCGCGAATAATTTTCGATGCCGGAACAGTAGCCGAGCTCGACAATCATTTCGATGTCGAAGCGCGTGCGCTGTTCCAGGCGCTGCGCCTCAACCAGTTTGTTGGTGGCGTAAAATTCTTCGAGCCGGAGGCGCAAATCGGTCTTCATCTGCTCAATGGCGTTCAGCATAATGGCGCGCGGTGTGACGTAATGTGATTTGGGGTAAATGGTGAGGCGCGGCACACGCTTCAGTATCTCGCCGGTGAGCGGGTCAAAATAGGACAGCGCCTCGATCTCCTCATCGAACAATTCGATCCGCACCGCCTCGCTGTCGGATTCGGCGGGAAAGACATCAATCACATCGCCGCGTACGCGGTAGGTCGCACGCGAGAGCTCGATCTCGTTGCGCTTGTATTGCAGTTCAGTAAGCCGTTGCAGGATGTGACGCTGGTCGATCCTGTCGCCGCGCTTCAGATGCAGCACCATGCCGAGGTACGACTGCGGGTCGCCGAGGCCGTAGATCGCAGAAACAGTAGCGACGATGATGGTGTCCTCGCGTTCCAGCAGCGCGCGGGTGGCTGACAGGCGCATCTGCTCGATGTGCTCGTTGATCGCGGCGTCTTTTTCGATGAAGGTGTCAGAGGAAGCTATGTAGGCCTCGGGCTGGTAGTAGTCGTAATACGATACAAAGTATTCCACCGCATTATCGGGGAAGAACTCGCGCATCTCGCCGTAGAGTTGCGCGGCGAGCGTCTTGTTGGGCGCGAGGATCAAGGTGGGCCGTTGTACATTTTCAATGACATTGGCAATGGTGTAGGTCTTGCCGGAGCCGGTCACGCCGAGCAGGGTCTGCCCCGCGAGGCCCTGTGTGAGACCGGCGGTCAGTTGCGCAATGGCCTCGGGCTGGTCGCCCGTGGGGGTGAAGGGCGCGCGGAGAGTAAAACGTTGGCTGGTTTCGCTCATGGGGGGTTCAGATGGCAACGTCAATCCAGTATAGTAAACGCATTTTGTAGCCTTATTGAGGGTTTTGGTTTGAATTCGACTTTTGACGTGCAACTCTCGAAGCGGGTGCAGCTTATCAAGCCTTCGCCGACGCTCGCCGTGACGGCGCGCGCCGCCGCGCTCAAGGCGCAGGGCAAGGACATCATCGGGCTCAGCGCGGGTGAGCCGGACTTCGACACCCCGGAACATATCAAGCAAGCGGCGATCCAGGCGATCCAGGCCGGTTTCACCAAGTACACCGCGGTGGACGGCACGCCGGCGCTGAAGCAGGCGATTGTCGACAAGTTCCACCGCGAGAACGGTCTCGATTATACCTCCGATCAGGTGCTGGTGTCGGCGGGCGGCAAGCACAGCTTTTACAATCTCGCGCAGGCCCTGCTCAACCCCCGCGACGAGGTGATCATCCCGGCACCTTACTGGGTGTCGTACCCTGATATGGTGCTGCTCGCCGAAGGTGTGCCGGTGATTGTCTATGCCGGTATCGAGCAGAAATTCAAGATCACGCCGCAACAGCTCGAAGAAGCCATCACACCAGGCACGCGATTGTTCGTGCTGAACAGTCCGTCCAACCCGACCGGTGCCATCTACACGCGCGCAGAACTGGCCGCACTCGGCGCGGTGCTGCGCCGTTATCCGCAGGTGATGATTGCGAGCGACGACATCTACGAGCACATCTTGCTGAGCGATACGCCGTTCTGCAACATTCTCAACGTCTGTCCGGAGCTTGCCGCGCGCACCATCGTCATCAACGGCGTGTCCAAGAGTTACTCCATGACCGGCTGGCGCATCGGCTACGCTGCGGGTCCGAAGTCGCTCATCGCGGCGATGAAGAATATCCAGTCGCAAAGCACCTCTAACCCGGCGTCGATTTCACAAGCCGCAGCACAGGCTGCGCTGGAAGGCGATCAGTCATTTATGCGCGACTGGGTACGGCAGTTCAGCGAGCGCCACGACTTCGTGCTGGACGCACTGAATAAGATCAAGGGTGTGCAGTGCCTGCCTTCGCCGGGCGCGTTTTATTCCTTTCCCAGCATGCAGGGCGTGATCGGTGGCCTGAAAATGAAAGACGACGTGGAACTCGCCGAATATCTGTTGAACGAAATCGGCGTGGCGCTGGTGCCGGGCTCCGCCTTCGGCGCGCCGGGTTATATGCGCTTGTCGTTTGCCACCAGCATGGACAACCTGCGCGACGCGCTGGCGCGCATGCTAAAACTGCTCGGCGCGGCGTGAATTAAAGCAATGGCACCCTCTCCCTATGGGGAGAGCGAAGCGAGGGGGGCGAAGCCGTAGGGTGAGGGGCTGCGTTGGAGAGCACTCAGCCCAATGCGCGGTGCGCAGCGGCAACGGCCGCGCCGCGTTTGATGGGGGCATTAACGTGCGCCAGGGTCTCTTCCAGGGCGCTCAGGCAAAACAGCACGTTGGTGGGGTTGCTCGCATAACCCATGAGGCCGATGCGCCATATCTTTCCGGCCATCGCGCCGAGCCCGGCGCCGATTTCCAGATTGTAATCCTTGAGCAACGCCGCGCGTACCGCGGCGTCATCCACGCCATCCGGAATGTAAATCGAGTTCAACTGCGGCAGACGTTCGCCTTCCTTCACCACAAACTTAAGCCCCATCGCCTCGACGCCCGCCTTCAGCGCCTGATGGTTGCGCGCATGCCGCGCCCAGGCGTTTTCCAGGCCTTCCTCCTGCAGGATCACCAGCGCTTCATGTAAGCCGTACAGTGCATTGATGGGGGCGGTGTGATGATAGGCGCGCTTGCCGCTGCCCCAGTAACCCATCACCAGCGTCAAATCCAGAAACCAGCTCTGCACCTTGGTTTTGCGCGCCTTGATTCTTTCCACCGCGCGCTCGTTGAAGCTCACCGGCGATAATCCGGGGGTGCAGGATAGGCATTTCTGCGAGCCGGAGTAGATGGCATCAATCTCCCACTCGTCCACTTTGAGTGGCGAGCCGCCGAGCGAGGTGACGGCGTCGACGATGACGAGGCAGCCATAACGGTGCGCGATGCCGGCCAGGGTTTTTACATCGGACAGTGCACCGGTGGAGGTCTCCGCGTGCACGAAGGCGACGACCTTGGCGTCTCTGTTTTTCTTGAGTACGTCTTCCAGTTTGCCTGCGTCCACTGCGCTGCCCCAGGCATCTTCCACCATCACCGCCACGCCGCCGCAGCGCTCCACGTTTTCCTTCATGCGCCCGCCGAACGCGCCGTTCTGGCATACGATGACCTTGTCGCCGGGCTCGACCAGGTTGACGAAGCACATCTCCATGCCTGCCGAGCCGGGCGCGGAGACCGGCAAGGTGAGCGGGTTTTTGGTCTGGAAGGCGTACTGCAGCAACGCCTTCATCTCGTCCATCATGGAAACAAACACCGGATCGAGATGACCGATGGTGGGGCGCGACATCGCCTCCAGAATGCGCGGGTTCACATCCGACGGGCCGGGGCCCATCAGGGTGCGTTTGGGAGGGTGAAAGGATTTAATAGGCGCAGGCATGGGTTAGTCTCTCTGAGGCAAGTGGGTATTTTTTATCTGGGGCGAATGATATAGAAAAATCAGCGATTTTCACACTCACACGGTATCCAGCAGCTCGATCCAGTGCTTTACGGGTATGCGTGATGCGGTCTGCATGTGGGCAAGACAGCCGATGTTGGCGGTGACGATGCACTCGGGGTCGCCTGACTGTAATGCGGTGAGCTTGTTTTTCAATAATTCCTGCGACAATTCCCGCTGCAAAATGGAATATGTGCCGGCGGAGCCGCAACACAGGTGGGCATCGGGGACGTTGGTCAATTCAAAGCCGAGTTGGCCCAGAATATTCTCCACCGCGCCGGGCAGTTTTTGCGCGTGCTGCAGGGAGCAGGGGGCGTGACAGGCGATCCGCTTGCCTGTGGCGGGCTTGAGCGCACTTAAGTCCTGTTGTGCCAGTACTTCACTGATGTCATGGGTCATGGCGGAGACGCGCGCGGCCTTTTCCGCGTAGTCGGGGTCGTGTTGCAGCAAATGCCCGTATTCCTTCACCATGCTGCCGCAGCCGCTTGCCGTAATCACGATGGCCTTGGCGCCACCCTTGGTGATATGCGGCCACCATGCGGTGATGTTGCGGCGCATGAAATTCAGTCCTTCCTCGTGTGCGCCGAGGTGATAACTGATGGCGCCGCAGCAGCCGGCGTTTTGCAGGCGTATGAGGCTGATGTTGAGTTTATCCAGCACGCGTGCTGCGGCGCCATTGATGTTCGGTGCAAGCGAGGGCTGCGCGCAGCCCTCCAGCAGGATCATGCGACGGCGCTTGTCAGTGACCGGCCATGCCCTGCCTTTTTGCCGTGGCGGAACAGACCTGCGTAACCGTGCCGGCAGCAATGGCCTGAACCATTGGGCAAGGCGTAACGCTACCGCAAAGCGCGCGGGGTAAGGCGTGATGATGCGCAACATGCGGCGCAGCAAGCGCTCGCGCCAGGGACGCTTTACCCGCTGTTCTATGACGCCGCGTCCGATGTCCGCCAGACGCCCGTATTGCACGCCGGACGGGCAGATGGTCTCGCAGGCGCGGCAACTGAGGCAGCGATCCAGGTGGAGTTGCGTGGTGCGCGTCACCTCTGCGTCTTCCAGTAGGGACTTGATTAGATATATCCGTCCGCGCGGGCCGTCGAGTTCATCGCCCAGCAGTTGGTAGGTCGGACAGGCCGCGTTGCAAAATCCGCAGTGCACGCAGCTGCGCAGGATGGCGTCGGCCTCCTGGCCCTGCGCCGTGGCCAGAAGGGTTTCATTCAGTTGCGTCTGCATGATCAGAATTCCACGTACAGCCGGCCGGGGTTGAAAATACCGTGCGGATCGAATGCGTTCTTGAGGCGTTTGTGCAGCGCGAGCAGGGCGGGCGGAAGCGGGTGAAATACCTGCCCGATACGTTCGCCGCCGCGAAACAGGGTTGCGTGTCCGCCGAGTTTTACCGCACTGGCGCGAATCACGTCTGCGGACAGGGGATTTTTCAGCCAGCGCTGTGCGCCGCCCCAGTCGATGAACAACTGGCCGGGCAGATTGAACAACGGCGTGGCGGGCGGCACGGAGAACCGCCACAGCAGCGCATCACCCTTGAAAAAATCGTGCTGGTGTTCGCGCAGTTGCTGCCAGAATTTATCGCCGTCATGCACCATGTCGCCCCTGAGCTTGCGCTGACAAGCGGTGACGCCGCTCTTGCTGCCGGAGAGCCGTACCACCAGCCGCGCACCGTCGTGACACGCGCCGGAAAGCGGCACGGGTTGACCGCTCCATTCGGTGATGTGGGTCAGCGCTTCTTGCGGCGTGCATGCGAAGGCGAGCGTGAGTTCGTGCTGGGGTTTTGGCAGCACCTTGAGTGAAATTTCGAGCAAAATACCGAGCGTGCCGAGTGCGCCCGTCATCAGGCGCGAAACGTCAAAACCCGCCACGTTTTTCATCACCTCGCCGCCGAATTTCAGGATATCGCCCTGGCCGTTGATGATTTTCACGCCCAGTACAAAATCGCGCGCCGCACCGGCGTAGGGGCGGCGCGGGCCGGAGAGTCCGCACGCGATGGTGCCGCCGAGCGTTGCAGTGGGACCGAAGTGCGGCGGCTCGAACGGCAGCATCTGGCCGTGCGCGGCCAGCGCCGCTTCGATTTCCGCCAGCGGTGTCCCGGCGCGCGCGGTGATGATGAGCTCACCCGGTTCGTAGTGCACGATGCCGCGGTGTTGCGTCACTGAGAGCAGCGTACCTGTCGCGGCGCGGCCATAAAACTTTTTGCTGCCGCCGCCGCTGATCTGCAGCTGCGTCTTGCTCGCAGCGGCTTCACGGACGGCGGCCTGCAATTCCGCGCTGCGGTCGGCGTCCATCAAAAACGCTCCAGTTCCGGGAACGGGAGCTTGCCGTGATGCACGTGCATGGCGCCGTGTTCGGCGCAACGGTGCAGCGTCGGTACCGCCTTGCCGGGGTTGAGCAGGTCCTTGGGGTCGAAGGCGTGCTTGATCTCATGGAACTGGCTAAGTTCCTGAGCGGTAAACTGCACGCACATCTGATTCAATTTTTCGACACCGACACCGTGCTCACCGGTGATGGTGCCTCCCGCATCGAGGCACAACTGTAAAATATCTGCGCCGAATTCCTCCGCGCGTGTGCGCTCATCTGCCTGGTTGGCGTCATACAGAATGAGCGGATGCAGATTGCCGTCGCCGGCGTGGAACACGTTGGCGACTGGCAGGTCATACTTCCGGGAAAGTTCGGCGATACGCGTGAGCACTGCGGGCAAATGGCGGCGTGGAATGGTGCCGTCCATGCAGTAGTAATCGGGTGCGAGACGGCCCACGGCGGGGAACGCCGCCTTGCGCCCGGCCCACATTTTCAGCCGTTCGGCGTCGTCACGCGCGGTATGCACTTCGTAAGCGCCGTTGGCCAGCAACAGATCGCGCACCTGCATGATGAGTTCAGAAACCTCTTCGTTGCTGCCGTCCAGTTCGCACAGCAGGATGGCGGCGGCATCGCGCGGATAACCGGCGTGCGCGTAATCCTCCGCGGCGCAGAGCGCGAGATTGTCCATCATCTCAAGGCCCGCAGGAATGATGCCCGCGCCGATAATGGCGGCGACGGCCTGCGCGGCCTGGGTGACATCGTGAAACGCCGCCAGAGCGAGTTGCGCACGCTCCGGTTGGGGCAGCAATTTCACCGTGACTTCGAGCAGTACGCCGAGCAGGCCTTCGGAGCCGTGCAACAGCGCGAGCAGATCATAACCCGGCGCATCCAGCGCCTTGCTGCCGATCTCCAGCAGTTCGCCGTCCATGGTCAGCGCCTTGAGGCCGAGCACGTTGTGCACGGTGAGGCCGTATTTCAGGCAATGCACCCCGCCCGAATTTTCCGCCACGTTGCCGCCGATGGTGCAGGCGATTTGTGATGAGGGGTCGGGTGCGTAATACAGGCCATGGGGCGCGGCGGCCTCGGAGATGGCGAGGTTGCGCACGCCGCACTCCACACGTGCGGTGCGATTGTCCGCGTCTATTTCGAGGATGCGTATGAATTTCGCCAGTGACAGGAGCACGCCGTTCTCAAGCGGCAGCGCGCCGCCCGACAGGCCCGTGCCCGCGCCGCGCGCCACCACCGGGTATTGCATCTGATTGCACAGGCGCAGTATCTGTTGCACCTGTTCGGCACTGGAAGGGAGGCACACCACGCCCGGTGTGGCGCGATAGGCGGTAAGGCCGTCGCACTCATAAGGACGCACCTGTTCGCCCTCGCACAGGACGGAATGATCGGGCAAGATGCCGCGCAGCGCGACGAGCAGGGCCTGTTTTTCGGGGGTGTGCGTCGGAGGTTTTTGTCCCATGCTCACAGTATAGCAGGGCATAACGGCGTGTCAGGAGTGGAGAACAGTCTGCGTAACGCCGGCGCGCTTTTCCTTGACCTAATCCCCCCACGCCCTTACCATTACAGCCCCTCATCTTCCCCGGTAGCTCAGTTGGTAGAGCAAGTGACTGTTAATCACTGGGTCGGCGGTTCGAGTCCGTCCCGGGGAGCCAATCTACCTTACTACGAACCGCCGGGGAGCAATCCATTGTGCTCGCAGCGGTTTAAAATCTCTGGTTGATACCCGCAAGCGCTGACCAATCAGCGGTGAGTTGTACGCCGTTGACGTGCTGGTATAGCGGCTGCTGGAAAAATCCATAGATGTCGAGGTCGGGTGTGAGCGCATAGCGCACGCCCGGGCTGATGTTGACGAAGGTGCCGCCGCTGTCCTGCGGGTTGGCGTTCGCACCCTCGTCGCGTTCACGTTGCAATGTGTTGAGCTGTAAGAGCAGGCTTAAGCGATCACTCGCGGCGTAACGCATGCCGACATCGAGCGAATAGCGTGCGCCGGGGGTGTAGTGGCCGCGGCTGGCGACCGGTTTCTGCCATAGGGCCTGTATGAACCCGTGCGAGGCAGGCCCGATGGGCGCGTTGAAAAACGCGCCGAGCACGATGTCGGTGCTGCCGGTGCCGGGCTGGAGGCTGCGTTCTGCGCGTGTACCGCCGGCATTTGCGACGGTCGTCCTGCCGGTGGGCAGCTTGAGGCCGAAGTTCACGCCAACGGATGACGACTCGAACGGGTTGCGCGCAAACTGGTAACGCCCCACCACACGCAGGTCGCCGATCTCGCTGAAGCTCCAGGCTTCGGGTTCAGGTGTTTCACCATGATGCGCGTGTAGATGTTCGTGGCTGCGGCTCACCACGGGCAACTGCGCCGAGACGCCCCAGGAGGTATCGAAGGCATGATCGACACCCAGCAGCCAGTTGCGGTTGAGGGTGCGCTGTTCGATTTCATCATCGCGATTGGAAACCCCGTTCACCTTGTCGCTGCCTGAACGCTGCTGGTCTTGCTTGATGAATTCATAGCGTAAATCAACGGCCAGTTTTTTTCATGCCCGGTGCCGAGTGATTCAGTGCCGGTGTTGACGGAGCAAGAGGCGGTGCCGCAACTTGCCTGTGCCGCTGTTGCCACCAAGCCGTAACAGGCGACTGCAAAAATCAGGAGACGTACATGCATTTTTATATCCTTACGGTTGCGTGTCGAAACCAGGGCAGGATATAGAGTGAGATGCGGGGAAGGAATGTGACATGATGCCGCGCGACAATTTGTCGCAGGGGCGGCGTCGGTGGGTGTGCTGGTGCTGAAAAATATCGCCGTGGTCGGCCAGACCATGGCGGTGCTGGTGGTCGCCCACGGGTTGGGCATGCCACTGCCGTTTGGAGTGATTGGCACCGTGCTGCTGGCACTCAATCTGCTCACCTGGGCGCGGCTCAGATTCGCGTGGCCGGTGCGCGAGTTCGAGGTATTCGCGCAATTGCTGCTCGATGTGCTGCTGCTGAGTGCGCTGCTTTATCTGGCCGGGGGCGCCACCAATCCGTTTGTGCTGCTGTTTCTGTTGCCGCTTACGATCGTCGCCGCCACGCTGGCGGCGGTCTACACATGGCTGCTCGCCGCGGTGATCGTGGGCTGCTATACGCTGCTGATGTTCGTTTACATTCCGTTACCGCATTTTCACATTACCTATGCCGCCCGTCTTGATCCGAGTGCCTGGGGCATGTGGTTCGGCTTCGTGCTGGGCGTGGGGCTGGTCGCCTATTTTGTGGTGAAGATGGGCAACATGTTGCGGGAGCGCGAGCGTGTGCTGGCGGAGGTGCGTGAAAACGCGCTGCGCGACGAGCGTCTGGTGGCCCTCGGCGCGCTGGCGGTGGGTGCAGCGCACGAGCTCGGCACGCCGCTCGGCATCATGGCGGTGGTGCTGAACGAATTGCAGCACGAGTACGTGACGCAACCGGAACTGGCGGAAAGGCTGCGCCTGTTGCGCGATCAGGTCACGCGCTGCAAGGAAACGCTCTCCAACATGCTCTCATCCACGGAACAGGCGCGCGCGGAACGCGGTTACAGCGTCGCCCTCGACAGTTATCTGGAAGACCTCCTCGCGCAGTGGCGCAGCATGCGCCCGTCGGCGCAGGTGAGTTATCACTGGAAGGGGCCGTCACCCGCGCCGCAGATCGTGGCGGAACAGGCGCTGGGTCAGGTCATCACCAATATCCTGAGCAACGCCGCCGACGCCTCGGCGCACAGTGTCGAGATGGAGGCGGGTTGCGATGCCGGGCAGTTGAAGATCGAGATTTCCGACTGTGGCGCGGGATTGACTCCGATGGCGCAGGCCAATGCGGGGGAATTGTTCTTCACCACCAAGGAAGGCGGTCAGGGGCTCGGACTGTTTCTGGTCAAGGCCGTGCTGCGCCGCTTTGGCGGCGCGCTCGCGCTGTCGAGCCGGGACGGCGGCGGTGTGTGCGTGTGCGTGACCCTGCCGCTGGAGCGGCTGCGCGCGACGGCTGCGACATGATGTTGCCCGCAGTGGAAAGCACACCACCGCGCAAGCTGCTGCTGGTGGATGACGATGTCACATTTTGCATGGTGCTCGCGCAGGCGTTGTGCAAGCGTGGCTTCGCGGTAAGTGTAGCGAACAATGTGGATGAGGCCAGGCACGTGCTCGCGCAAAACCTGCCCGACTACGCGGTGATTGATCTCAAGATGCCGGGGCCGTCGGGGTTGTCGCTGGTGGCGTATCTCAAAGAACGTGCGCCCGACGCGCGCATCGTGGTACTCACCGGCTATGCGAGCATCGCGACCGCCGTGGAGGCGGTGAAGCTGGGTGCAACACACTATCTCGCCAAGCCCGCCGATGCGGATGAAATTATCGCGGCGTTTGAGCACCGCCCCGGCGCCGGAGACGCCGCGATTGCGGCGAAACCGATGTCAGTGGAACGCCTGGAGTGGGAACATCTGCAAAAGGTGCTCACGGACTGTGATGGCAACATCTCCGCCGCCGCGCGCACGCTCGGCATGCACCGGCGCACGCTGCAACGCAAGCTTCAGAAACGCCCGGCGCCTGAGCGCGGTGCTTAGCGCGCGCAGAATTTTTTCTGATACTCCACTACCTGCTCCTGTGTGAGCAGGAACACCCCACCGCCGCCGCGCTCGAATTCGGGCCACACAAACGGCACATCAGGGAAACATTCCATCAATGCCTGCTCGCTGTTGCCCACTTCGACCACCAGAATGCCGCCGGGGTTGAGGTGGCGGTGCGCTTCACGCAGGATGCGCCGCACGATGTCGAGTCCGTCTGCGCCGGCCTTGAGACCGAGTGACGGCTCGTGATGGAATTCCGCGGGCAGCGCCGCCATGTCGGCAGCGTCCACATAGGGTGGATTGCTGACGATGATGTCGTAGGTTTTATTTTCGAGCGCATTGAATATGTCGGACTCAATGGTGTGTACGCGAGTCTCGACGCCGTGGCGCGCGATGTTGATGGCGGTGACCTCCAACGCGGCGGGAGAAATATCGGTGGCGTCGACGACGGCATGTGGAAAGGCATAGGCGCAGGCAATGGCGATGCAGCCGCTGCCGGTGCAGAGATCAAGGATACGGTGCACCTCTGACTCGTCGATCCAGGGTGCAAAATGCTGCTCGATGAGTTCGGCGATGGGTGAGCGGGGGACGAGCACGCGTTCATCGACATAGAAGCTCAGGCCCGCGAACCAGGTCTCGTGGATGAGGTAGGGTGCGGGCAGGCGCTCGGTGATACGTCGCATGAGCAAGTCCACGACCGCTTGTTTCTCAGTCTGCGTGAGCGCGCCGTGCAGGATATCCGGCACGACATCGTGCGGCAGGTGCAGCGCGTGCAGCACCAGGCTGGCGGCCTCATCCACGGCGTTGTCCGTGCCGTGGCCGAAGTGCAGGCCGGCCTCATTGAAACGGCTCGCGCCCCAGCGGATGAAGTCGCGCGGGGTGTGCAGTTCCTCGACGGCTTCCTGCGCGGTACTCATGGACGGAACGGCAATGGGCTGAGCATGAAACCGCGCGCGTCGTGAGTGAGCACGCTGCCCTGTTCGTACCAGTCGCCGAGCACGATGCGGCGCGCGGGTTTTCCGTCGAGCATAAAATCATGCAGTGCGGGGCGGTGGGTATGCCCGTGTATGAGCAGGTTGATGTGATGCTCGCGCATGACGCGTTCGACCGTCTGTTGATTCACGTCCATGATCTGCTCGGGTTTTGCACGCGTCCTGATTTGCGATTCATCGCGCAGGTGACGCGCAATCTCGCGCCGTTGCTGCAACGGCTTGGCCAGAAATTGCCGCTGCCATTCCGTATCACGCACGGTGACGCGGAACTCCTGGTATTCGATGTCGTCGGTGCACAAGGTGTCGCCGTGCATGATGAGGGCGGGCACGCCGTCCACGTCAATCATGCTGGGGTCGGGCAGCAGGCGGCAGCCGCTTTGTTGCTCGAACTCCGCGCCGATCAGAAAGTCGCGGTTGCCGTGCATCACGAACACCGGCGTGCCGCCTTGCACGCTTGCGTGCAAGGCGCGGGTGATTCCACGGTGAAAATCACTCGTATCGTCATCGCCCAGCCAGGCCTCGAACAGATCACCGAGGATGTACAGCGCATCGGCGCCGCGCGCCTCCTGTTCCAGAAACCGGACGAAGCGTTGGGCGGCGTCCGGGCGTTGTTCGCACAGGTGCAGGTCGGATATGAATAACGTCATGAGGATTCTGCGCAATGATGTCGCGCGTTTAAATGCATTTCAGGGGGTTTGCGTCAAGCCGACGGCGGCTACTTTCTTCTTTGTCGCTTTTGCACCTGCCGTGCGTTTGTGTTTTCCCGCTGCGGGTGTAGTGTCGCCGGTGTCGGCCTGCGCCGTTATCACCGCCGCTGGTGCAAGGGCCGCCTGGCTGATCACGATGGGTGATTGCGGCACATCCTGCGCGAAGGGGCCGCCCGCGCCCGTGCTGGACTGGCCGATGCGCTCGACGACATCCATGCCTTGCACCACCTTGCCGAATACGGTGTAGCCCCAGTAGCCCGGCCTGGGCGCATGATGGTTGAGGTGCAGATTATCGTTGAGGTTGATGAAAAACTGGTTGGTGGCGGAGTTGGGGTCCTGGCTGCGCGCCATGGCGATAGTGCCGCGCTTGTTCAGCAGACCGTTGGTCGCCTCGCTCGGCACCGGATCGTGTGCGGGACGCGGTTCGAAGGCGGGTGTGAAAGTGCCGCCCTGGACCATGAAGTCTCCGATCACGCGATGGAAGAGGGTGCCGTCATACGTGCCTTCGCGCACATAGGTTAAAAAGTTCTCGACGGTCTTGGGCGCACTGGCGCGGTCGAGTTCGATCAGGATGTCGCCCTGGTTGGTCTGGATGCGCACAAGCGGACGGGCGTCCTCGTCGGCTTGGGCATAGATTGCGGAGGAGGCAAGGAATGCGGCGAGGGCCAGTGCAGTGAATGAACATTTCATGGCAGGGTACTCCTTTATCCAGCCCCGGATATGATCCGGGCACAACATGGGCCGATAATAATCCGTCCCTGCCTAGATGGAAAGGTCCTTCATTTTTGTTAGTATGTCGAATCAAAATGACAACTCGCGTCAAAACCCGTTTTGCCCCCAGTCCGAGTGGATTCCTGCACATGGGGAATGCGCGCATCGCGCTGTTTTGCGCGCTGCTGGCGCGCCATGCGCGCGGTGTGTTTCTGCTGCGCATCGAAGATACCGACCGTGAGCGCTGCGAGACGCGTTACACCGAGGCCATTGAAGATGATCTGCGCTGGCTCGGGCTCGACTGGCAGGAGGGCCCGCGCGTGGGTGGTGCGCACGTGCCTTATGTGCAATCCGAGCGCACGGCGATCTATCAGGAGTATTTCGAACGCCTTGAAACGGACGGACTGATCTACCCCTGCTTTTGCAGCACGCAGGAGCTGGCGCTCTCGCGCAAGGCGCAGATCAATGCCGGCCAGCCGCCGCGTTATGCGGGCACCTGTGCTGCGCTCACGCAGGAGCAGATCAGAGCGAAGCTCGCTCAAGGCGAACTGCCCACGCTGCGCTTCCGTGTGCCGCGCGGCAAGCAGGTGGAGTTCGACGATCTGGTGCGCGGCCCGCAGCAGTTTGCGAGCAATGACATCGGCGACTTCATCATCCGCCGCGCCGACGGTACGGCGGCGTTTTTTTTCAGCAACGCCCTCGATGATGCCCTGATGGGGGTTACGCACGTGCTGCGCGGCGAAGATCACCTTACCAACACACCGCGGCAAATCCTGCTGCTGCATGCGCTGCGGCTCGCGGTGCCGCACTACGGCCATTTGTCGCTGATCGTGGGCGCCGACAGCGCGCCGTTGTCCAAGCGTCACGGCAGCCGCAGCGTGCGTGAGTTGCGTGATTCGGGTTATTTCGCGGCGGCGGTTGTCAACTATCTCGCGCGTCTCGGCCATCACTATGACATCGACGCCTTGCTCGATCTCGATGCGCTGGCGGCGGGGTTCCATACCGATAAACTGGGACGTTCGCCGGTGCGCTTCGATCCCGTACAGTTGCAGCACTGGCAGCAGGAGGCGATTGCGCATGCGAGCGCTGATGCGCTCTGGCGCTGGATGGGTGAGGAGGTGCACGCGCTGGTGCCGGAGCCGCTGCAGCAGGACTTCATTGACGCGGTGCGCCCCAACATCGGGTTGCCGCCGCACGCCTTGTTGTGGGCGCGCATTATTTACCACGATCCGCTGGAATTGAGCCTCACCGCGCGCGGCGTGATCGAGCAGACCGGGAGACCGTTTTTTGAACGTGCGCAGCATGCGCTGGAGCAGCATCCGCAGGATTTCAAGGCGCTCGCGCAGACGTTGAAAGCCGCTACGGGCGCAAACGGCAAGGCGCTCTATCAGCCGTTGCGCGCGGCACTCACCGGCGAACTCGACGGGCCGGAGATGGTGCGCCTGCTGCCGCTGATGGGCGCGGAGCGCGCCCGTAACCGTCTTGAAGCGGCACTGATTATTAAAAGGTAGGGTGGGATGCCTGTTCTCTACAAATACTCAACGCAAAGTCGCCAAGACGCAGAGAACACCAAATTTATGTTAATAAAAATCTTTGCGTCTTGGCGACTTTGCGTTGAAGTTTTTAATCAAGCATTATGGCCTCGATGCGAAGACATGTGACTGCGTTTTATGCTGCATATTCATAACAGTCTCACCAGGGTCAAAGAGCCGTTTGTCCCCATCACGCCCGGCAAGGTGCGCCTCTATGTCTGCGGCATGACGGTGTACGACTATTGCCATCTCGGCCATGCGCGCGTGCTGGTGGTGTTCGACACGGTGGTGCGCCACCTGCGCAGCCTGGGTTACGACGTGACCTACGTGCGCAACATCACCGACATCGACGACAAGATCATCCGCCGTGCGCAGGAAAACGGCGAAGAGATCGGTGCGTTGACCACGCGTTTCATTGAGGCGATGAACGAGGATGCGGACAAATTGGGCGTGGCGCGACCGGATGCCGAGCCGCGAGCGACACAACACATCGGCGGCATTATTGCGCTGATCGAAGCGTTGGTGAAAAAAGGTTACGCCTACGCTGCGCACAACGGCGATGTGTATTACGCCGTAAGCCGCTTCAAAGGTTACGGCCAGCTCTCCGGCAAGCATCTGGAGGACCTGCGCGCGGGCGCGCGGGTGGAGATCGACGAGGCCAAGCATGATCCGCTGGATTTTGTGCTGTGGAAGGCGGCCAAGCCGGGTGAGCCGAGCTGGGAGTCGCCCTGGGGCCGGGGCCGATCCGGCTGGCACATCGAGTGTTCAGCCATGTCCATGCACTGCCTGGGCGGTCACTTCGACATCCACGGCGGCGGTCTGGACCTGATGTTTCCGCATCACGAAAACGAGATCGCGCAGTCGGAAGGCGCAAGCGGCCACACATTCGTCAATGTGTGGATGCACAACGGCTTCGTGCGCGTGGACGACGAAAAGATGTCCAAATCGCTCGGCAATTTCTTCACCGTGCGCGAGGTGTTGAAACAATATTCTCCGGAAGAGATACGCTATTTTATTCTGTCCAGCCATTACCGCGGGCCGCTCAACTACTCGCATGAAAACCTCGACAACGCACACGCCGCGCTCACGCGCCTCTACACCGCGCTGCGCGGGCTGCCCGTGGTAAGCGTCAGCGGCGGCGATGGTTATGCGGCGCGTTTTCACGCCGCAATGGATGATGATTTCAATACGCCGGTGGCGCTCGCCGTGTTGTTTGACCTCACGCGCGACATCAACAAGATACGCCTGCATGATGTGGATGAAGCCGCGCGGCTGGCAGGCGTGCTGCGCCGTCTGGGCGTCGTGCTCGGTCTGGCGCAGGGCGATGCGGAAATATATTTACAGACCGGCTCACGCGGACACGCCGCGCTCGGCAATGAAGATATTGAACGGTTCATCGCGGAGCGCAACAGCGCACGCAAAAACAAAAACTGGGCGGAGTCCGACCGCATCCGTGATTTATTGAGCGAGAACGATATTATTCTGGAAGACGGCTCCACCGGGACTACTTGGCGCAGGGAGTAGCCGGGGTAGGCGCGACACACTACGCGCTCCTTCCCCCTTGATGGGGGGTGAGGCCGCGAAGCGGCCGAACGGGTGTACACGGACGTACACCCTGGGCTTTTGCGCGAAGCTGGAAGCGTAGCGCAAAAGGTAGGGATGGAGGTGAAAAGCCCACGCACAAGGCGCTACACCCTTCGCTTCGCTGCACCCTTCGCTTCGCTCTTCCCTCCGGGAGAGCCATATTGTTTCCCCCCTCTCCCTATGGGAGAGGGCAGGGTGAGGGAGAGAGCGCGAAAATCTGCCTCATCTTATCCTTCTCCTGGAGGGATAAGGGAATCGGAGCAAGCGTGAGAGGTGTCGCCGGAATCTTCATACGAGCACGAAGAAAACACTGGGGTCAAAACACTGCTGGGGTCAAAACACTGGGGTCAGGCCTTACATTTGACATCCCACAAGCCCGCACCGTTCGAGAAAACACTGCGAGAAAACACTGCTGCGAGAAAACACGAGAAAACACTGCGAGAAAACACTGCGAAAACACTGGGGTCACGAAAACACTGGGGTCCGAACAAAACACTGGGGTCAGGCCTTACATTTGACATCCCACAAGCCCGCACCGTTCGCAAACCCATCATTCTCTTCCCTCCGCCTTCTTCACCGCTCGGCTCACTGTTGCGTAGCTTACCCCAAAATGCTTACCCACTTGTTCAAGGCTGTAGTGCCCGCTCAAATATGCTTGTACCATGCTTTCGTCTCGATTTTGACAGCGCTTCTCAAAATAAGCCAAAGATTTAGCCGGGGCTTGCTTTTGTTTTTTTGGAATGTCTTTGAGTGATTGCTCGGGGTTAAGCTTGCATTGCATGTCTTCCACAAATTGATCATCACCGAGATAAATCTGGTTTTTCAATTTTTGCCAGGGTGGGGGCTAGCCTTTGCCTTGTTGTACAAACTCGCGATAGCGTTGCTGGGCGATTTTTTTGGTTTTGGCAAAGCCAGCGAGTACCCAGTCCGTGGTGAGGCAGGCGGCATTTTCTTCGTATCCGGCCGTTGCGCGGTAGCTGCTCCACGGCCAGTCTTTGGCGCTGCGCACCATGTGCGCACGCACCGGGTTCAAGGCGATGTAACGCGCCAATTCGAGCAGGTAGGAATCTTTTTGCACGAGGATGGCTTTGAAACGGCCCTGAAATACGTGGCCTACGCGCTTGTGTTGCCGGTTGTAGTATTGGGTGTAGGTGCCATTGAGAAACTTCATCCCCTTGGACAAGGTGGGAGAGTTGGTTTCAATTAACAGATGGTAGTGGTTGTCCATCAGGCAGTAGGCATGGTAATACCAGTCTAAGCGATCAACTGTATTTTGCAGCAAGGATAAAAACTGCTGGCGGTCAGTATCGTCATCGTAGATATCAGCCTGCGCATTGCCGCGTGCGGTGACATGGTAGAGCGCGCCTGCAAATTCTATGCGTAGTGGTCTTGCCATTCATATCATCCAGAGGATGGGATGAAAATAGGTTAAAACAGATTGGCCGAAATATCAAATGTAAGGCCTGACCCCGTTGTTGCGTGTTGCGTGACCCCGTTGTTGGTTCGGAAATACATCCCCAATTCGCTCAGTCTAACCTTAGTGGCTCAAGCTGGGTAACACAAGCTGAGGAGGGCACAGCCCGCGCGCAACGCGCCAGCAGTGCACGGAGCGCGCGCTCGACTGCTTGGTGCTATCGATCGAATTTAAGGAACAGGGCCGAGTCTTGCAATGACCCATAATGATCCGAATAAATGGCGTCCCCAAGGGGATTCGAACCCCTGTCGCCGCCGTGAAAGGGCAGTGTCCTAGGCCTCTAGACGATGGGGACGGATGTGATGTGTGCGTGAACCTGTGTGGCAACGTGGTGGAGCCAGGCGGGATCGAACCGCCGACCTCTTGCATGCCATGCAAGCGCTCTCCCAGCTGAGCTATGGCCCCGAAAGTAAGGCGCTATTCTAGGGGGCGGGCTAAGCAGCGTCAAGAAATGAAACCGCCGCAAAACGGCGGATTTTGTCTTGATACTTCTCGCGACGTGTGCCGCTCACATGTTTTTAATCACCGCATCACCAAAACCCGAGGTGCTGACCAGCGTGGCTTCGGGCATGAGGCGTGCGAGATCGGTGGTCACCGTTTTGGCGGCGATGGCGCCGGACACGCCTTTGATGATGCAATCGGCGGCCTCGTTCCAGCCGAGGTGACGCAGCATCATCTCGGCGGAGAGTATGATCGAGGCCGGGTTGAGCTGGTTTTTGCCCGCGTATTTCGGCGCAGTGCCGTGGGTCGCCTCAAACATGGCGACGGTATCGGAAAGGTTCGCGCCCGGCGCCATGCCGATGCCGCCCACCTGTGCGGCGAGCGCGTCGGAGATGTAGTCGCCGTTGAGGTTGAGCGTGGCGATCACGCTGAAGTCCTCCGGGCGTAATAAAATCTCCTGCAAAAAGGCATCGGCGATGACATCCTTAATGATGATCTCTTTGCCGGTGTGCGGATTTTTCATACGGCACCACGGCCCCGCATCTATCTCTGCTGCGCCGAACTCGCGTTTGGCGAGTTCATAGCCCCAGTTGCGGAAACCGCCTTCGGTGAACTTCATGATGTTGCCTTTGTGCACCAGCGTCACCGAGTCGCGGTTGCTATCAATGGCGTACTGGAGCGCCTTGCGCACCAGACGTTCGGTACCTTCGCGCGACACCGGCTTGATGCCGATGCTGGAGCTTGCGGGAAAGCGGATTTTTTTCACGCCCATCTGCTGCTGCAGGAAGTCGATGACCTTTTTCACCTCCGGCGTGCCCGCCGCCCACTCGATGCCGGCGTAAATGTCCTCCGAATTTTCGCGGAAAATCACCATGTCGGTCTTCTCCGGATGTTTCAGCGGACTCGGTGTGCCGGTGTAGTAGCGCACCGGGCGCAGACAGACGTACAAATCCAGCTCCTGGCGCAGCGTGACGTTGAGCGAGCGCATGCCGCCGCCCACCGGCGTCGTGAGCGGCCCTTTGATGGAGACCACATAATCGCGCACCGCGCGCAGCATCTCTTCCGGCAGCCAGGCGTTGTCGCCGTAGACACGCACCGCCTTTTCACCCGCATACACTTCCATCCAGGCGATGGCGCGGCGGCCAGCGTAGGCCTTGGTCACCGCCGCATCAACCACCCGCCGCATCACCGGCGTGATGTCCACGCCGATGCCATCGCCCTCGATAAAAGGGATAATCGGCTGATCAGGAGTATTCAGGGTCTGATCGGCGTTAACGCGTATGCGTTCGGCGTTGGCGGGGACAATGATGTGGGTGTAGGCCATAGCGTTCCGGGGTCGATAAAATCAAATAAGTGCGTAATTTTACCATTAACGGCACGAGTGGCATAAAATTTGTATCCGTTGTACCTTCAAGTCGTACCCCACGCGGGGCAGGAGGCTGGCATGAAATTCTTTATCGACAGTGCGAATCTGGATGATGTGCGTAAAGCGGTGGAACTCGGCATGGCGGACGGTGTTACCACCAATCCGTCGCTGATGGCCAAGGAAACCGGCATCAGCTTTCACCAGCAGATCGCCACGATCTGCGGAATGGTGGACGGGCCGGTGAGTGCGGAAGTCACCGCGCTGGACTATGCGGGCATGGTGAAGCAGGGCCGCGAGCTCGCCAAGATTGCCGCCAACGTGACAGTCAAACTGCCGCTCACCCCCGATGGCCTGCGTGCCTGCCGCGTGCTTGCGGACGAGGGCACAATGGTGAACGTCACGCTGTGTTTCTCAGCCGCGCAGGCGATACTCGGGGCCAAGGCCGGTGCGAGCTTTATTTCGCCGTTCGTGGGCCGGATCGACGACGTGGGCGAACACGGCATGAGCCTGATCGCCGAGATCGTGGAGATTTACAGCAACTATGACTGGGACACCGAAGTGCTGGTGGCCTCGGTGCGCCATCCCACGCATGTGCTCGAAGCCGCACGCATCGGCGCCGACGTGGTGACCATGCCGTTCAAGGTGCTTGAGCAGATGTACAAACATCCGCTGACGACGATAGGGATCGACCAATTCATGGCCGACTGGAAGAAGAGCGGATTGTAAGATGCGTCGATCCGCTGCGCTCAAACCCCTGTGAGGCAAATCCCCCCTCGCTACGCTTGATCTTACCCCGATAAAACGGACACCCAGTTAGGGCGCATTGTGGTA
>JAQBXX010000016.1 GCA_027624315.1 Pseudomonadota bacterium | reverse complement strand
GCCGGAGGCAATACCCGTCGCCAATTTTTCGCTCCCGAAATCGGATGGACCCATTTCGGGTTTCGCGAAAAATGGCGACGCAATCGATTTGGCATGGTTTTGGCGGGAGATATACCGGACAGATTACCTAGAGGTTTGAGTATGGCTACGCCACAAGCGTCTCATTCACATTCGGCGGATGTTAAGCAGGCACGCTACCCCCTTCGGGTGCGCGAAGAGCCGGCTATCGTCCAGGCAGATGACGGGCGTCAAGGCCTGGATCGCGCGCTGTAAATCTCCGCGCGCCTGCAGATCACGCTCATGCGCCGCTCGACCTCGGCACGATGCGCACGGAAGCGCTGGCGCCATACGGCCAGCGTCTTGGCGTAGTGCAGTCGTAATACCTCGATATCGCAGCTCACCAGTCCCGAGTTCTCAATCGCCCGGCTCACCTCCGACAGCGCCGGGTTGTAGCCGCCGGGGAAGATGTATTTCTGGACCCATGGATTGGTCCCGCACGCGGGCCGTCAGCGCCGAAGCTGTGCGTCTGGCCATCGGCAAGGGTGACGTCCAGGCGCCCGTGCACGATATTTTTTTGCAACTGACGGAGATAAATATTGTTCATGGCACCCCCCGCCCTTTTGAGTGATGACTTTACCAGCACACGTACGGCGCGCGCCTATTTACTCACCGGTGGCACATAACCGGACGGCGTTGCCGAGCCGTCGCCGAAAAAGAATTTTTCCATTTCATGCGCGAGGAATTCGCGCGCCTTCGGGTCGATCATGCTCAGCCGGTTTTCGTTGATGAGCAGGGTCTGATGAGCGACCCACATCTTCCACCCCTCGGCGGAGACGTTTTCAAAAATCCGTTTGCCGAGCGCGCCCGGATACGGCGGGAGCTTGAGAGCTTCGGCCTCGCGGCCCAGTTTTACGCAGTTCACCATTCGCGTCATGAATTTTCCTTGCAGGGTGTTTTGCCAATTCGAGCAATAAACGTTGCACCGGCGCGGCGAGGCCGCGCGCGTCGGGCTTTGTGATGTTATACCAGATGGCAGGCCGTATTTCCATGACCGCGGGCCGCTGACCCGTCACCTCCGCGACCATGGGCAGGATGTCGAGATGAAAATGGCTGAAGGTGTGGTGTAGCGGGCCATGGCGCTCGACGTGCTCGACGATAAAGCCGAGCTCACTTTCGCACCAGCGTTGAATTTTCCGCCCGCTGCGATGCGTGCATTCCGGAAAACTCCACAGCCCGCCCCATATGCCCGCAGGCGGGCGCTGCATGAGCAGCACCGCGCCTTCCTTGTTGCGCAGCATCACAAACGTGATTCTGCGCACCGGTTTTGCCGCGCATGGTTTAGGTGAGGGAAAGTCCGTCGCACGCCCATCGGCATATGCCGCGCAGTCGTGCGCCAGCGGGCAGCGGGCACATGCGGGCTGCCCGCGCGTGCACAGGGTGGCGCCCAAATCCATGAACGCCTGCGTATAGTCGCGCAGGCGTGCTGCAGGCAGATGAGCTTCGGCCAGCGCCCACAATTTTTTTTCAACCGCAGGTGCGCCTGGCCAGCCCGCGATGGCATGAAAGCGCGCCAGCACACGCTTCACGTTGCCGTCGAGTATGGCGTGATGCTCACCGTGCGCCAGCGCGAGCAGCGCGCCAGCCGTCGAGCGCCCGATGCCGGGCAACTGCATGAGCAGGCCGATGTCGCGCGGCAGTTCACCGTGATAGTGCTCACGTATAATGCACGCGGCGCGGTGCAGGTTGCGCGCGCGCGCGTAGTAGCCCAAACCCGTCCACAGGTGCAGCACCTCATCCAGCGTGGCGCACGCAAGCACGTCCACATCCGGGAAGCGCTCGATGAAGCGCAGGTAATAGGGGATGACCGTCGCCACCTGCGTCTGCTGCAGCATGATCTCGGACACCCACACGCGATAAGGCGTGGCGTTCGCCTGCCAGGGCAGGTCTTTGCGGCCAAAGCGGTCGTACCACGCGAGCAGCCGAGCGCCCAGCGCGGGTGACGGGGAAGAGGCGCGTGCGCGTGTCATCGATTGAACAGGTCTTTGAGTTTCTCTTGCAGCCGGTCGCGCAGCTCTTGTTTCTTTTCTTCCAGCTTTTGCTGCACCTTGGCCTTGGCGGTGTCGCTGATCATGGCGTTGACGTCAGGGCGGTAGGAAAGATCGGAAAACGGCCCGCTCACGCGCACGGGAATGGTGAGCCCTTTGAGCTCGGTCAGCGCCCCACCGCCCTGGCCTTCGAGCGTGCCTACCACCGCGACGCTGATCAGATAATCCATCTGTTCCCGCACGAGATCGGCCTGCCCTTTGCCGGTGACGCGCAGTAACGGCGATTTCGCCGCGAGATCGTCGTTGCGTGCGACGCCGTTGGCGAGCGTGAGCGTGCCGGTCAGCTCGCTGAAATCGGTCTGATGGGGCGCACTGTCGGGTGCAGCCGCGACGCCCTTCAGTCTGGCCTGGGCCTCGCGCAGCAACCGCGCAATGTTGACGCCCTTCACCGCGCCGTCGGTGAAGGAAAACGCGGCGTTGCCCGAGAGCGTGCGCTTCAGCGCCTCCGGCGTTGTGCCCCGGGCGGTGAGTTTGGCGCTGAGCGTGGCGCGGCCTTCGAGACGGTCCTTGCCATATAAATCTTTGAGCAGCGGCCCGATCTGTACGCCGGACAGCGATTCGTCCAGCGCAAGCTGCGGGACTTTACCGCGCACATCGAGACGCGCGCCGCCGCTGTATTTGCCTTGATAGAGATTCGCGCTCAGCGGTTTCAACGCGATGTCGCCGCTGTGTGCAACAAGCACGACCAGCGCATCGGCCAGGCGCAGATTTTTCACCTTGAGCGCGGTGATGCGCAGCGTCGTGTCGAGATTCAGCTTGCGCAGAAACTCGACCGGCAGCGCGCTTGCCGCTGCCGCTGCGGCACTCGCCGGTGTGGCGGCGGATTTTTTACCTTCCTGCGCCGCCGACAGCGCCGGCGGCAGATAGCGGTCGATGTCGAGCCTGTCCAGCGCAAGCGCCAGCACCGGCTGCGGGTTGGAAAGATTGCTGACACTGAGGCTGCCCGTTGCCGTGGTGTCATCCAGGCGCAGGCGCAGGTTGCTCAGGCGCAACATCTGCGCGCTCGCGGCCACCTGCGTCTCGAGGGCGGCCCTGGTGAGCGCGGCGGGGTCAGCGGTTACGGGCGGCTTGATGCCGAACAGCGGCATCACCGCGCGTGGACTGAGCCCCGTCACCTTGACGTTGCCGCTGAAGGACGGCGCGTCGAAAATCTGGCTGCCCTTGAAGCTGCCGCTGGCAGTCACGCCAAGGCCGCTCAGCTTAACGTCGCTGAGCGTGAGCGTCTGTTGCGGCCACTCCATATTGAGCCGCGCGGACAGATTGAGCGCCGATTTGTCGTCAGTATTTTTGCCATGCACCACGGTTTTGAGCAGCACTCCCTGAAGCTGATAATGCTGCTGCGCTATTTCGAGCTTACCCTTGCCCTTGGCGGAAATCTGCGCGCTCAGCGCAGGCTGTTTGCTTGCGAGCGCAAACTCGAGCGCGATATCAAACGGCGTGTTGTCGGCGAGCGCGCCGGTGCGCAGATTTATTTTGTCGAGCGCATAATGCGCGCCGCTCGTTTTGTCATCCCAGACCACAGTGGCATCGCTGATGTCCACGCCGCCGATGGCAAGCGCCGCGAGATTGGCGAGCGGATTTTTGGCCTCCGTCTTTTCATTTTTTGAAATGAGATCGGCCCAATTCGTCTTGCCGGATTTGTCCCTGGAGAGATTGAGCACCAGCCCGCGCAGCGACACCGTGTCCAGCCGCACCTCTTTGCGCAGCAGCGGCAGCAGCTTCACGCGCACCTCGGCAGCCTCGGCGCCGACAAAAGGTTGTTTGCCGAAGCCCGGCGCGTTGCCGAGCGCGAGCGCGCCGGTCTTCACGCCGAGCCACGGGAACACGGACAGCGTGATGTTGCCCGGCAGGGTGAGTTCACGCCCGGTCTTTTCCCTCACCAGTTGCGCGATCTGCGGCTTGAAGTCGTTCGGGTTGAAAAACAACGGCAGCGCGATGGAAGCGGCGACGATCACCAGCAGCACAATACCGGCGAGCCAGGCGAGAATCTTCAGCCCTTTGAGCATGCGGAAACCCTGATGGTGGCGTGTTGAATTACTGGGCAGAAACAGGCCCATGATACACTAAGCCGCATGCCACAAATCGACCGGCAACCTATCGTAATCAAAGGCAATGAGGGCGGCACGCAACCCGGCACACTGCATGTCACCGTGTACAGTCCGCGCGAGCGAATAGTGCGCGCGGCGAAGGCATGGGCCGCGTGCTGGGTACTGGCGCTGCTCGCGGTGCCCATCATCGGCCTGCACTGGATACTGGTGCCCGCTCTCACCCTTGCGGGCGTGTTGCTGGGCTACCAGCGCTACCGCGCCGCTGCTTCCAGCAACAAGGCGGAAGGACGGTGCCCCGTGTGCTACAGCGCTATCGAGATCACACTGGAACCGGCAGAGCACCCGCCGCTGTGGAAATATTGCCCAGCGTGCAACGCGCCGTTTTCCATCGAAACCTCCACGCACGAAATGGCGGCAATCTAATGGGACGTGGAATCTACGCGCTGTTTCTGCTGCTGATAATCGCCGCCGCCGGCGCAGTGGCGCTTTATATTCTGGTGTACAACCTGATCGTGATGTTTGTGAATTAGCGATGCTGTTAACAGCCGCACGGCCTCAAATCCCCCCTCGCCATGCTCGACCCCCTTTGAAAAGGGGGTGGCCGTAGGCCGGGGGATTTAAGGCCGCGTTGCCGATACGGATTGATACACTCAAAGCTGAACGACAGTCTGTATTTACCCGCCTGACAGGCCCCGCTTCACCGCAAGCGCTGCCAAGGCCACCATGCCCACCAACAGCGCAGGATGGTGTCTGATATAGCGCACCGCCACCCAGCCCCGATCAATTATCGCCAACGATCCGCGCCAAGGCGCATAGGCCTGCGCCAGCATAGCGCGCTGGGTTGCGGCCCGCGCAATCAAGGCAGCCCGGCGGTGGGCCAATTCGGCCAGTCTCGCGCTCATGAGCGGGAAGTCAACCGCTGGTGATCTTTGGACAACTCCGCGAGGCTGGCCGCAAACGGGCGTGGCTTGGCCCTGGCCTTGCCGAGCATTACCGCGCACGCCAGTACCGCTGCGAGGAGAAACAGCAAGGCCGCAATGCCCAACGCCAGCAGACGATGGGTGTCCCAGAAAAAGACCACCACGAACAGCGTGGCAAGCACGACACCAAGACAGGCGCAAAACAGCGCGACCAGCGTCCACACCAGAATGGAGCTGATCCGCAGCCGCTCCTCCTCGATTTCGGTGGAGAGCAGCTCCAGCCGTGTGCGGCCGATGGCGAGCAGGGTGGCCGCCAGTGCCTTCACGGAATTAAACAAACCCCCGCTGTGTTCTGCCCCGTAATCCTGCGTTTCAGAGGCCATGAGCCCGGATCAGCGGCGTGCGATCAGCATGCCGATCACGAGGCCGACCGCTGCGGCGACACCCACGGACTCCCACGGATTTGCCCGCACGTACTCGTCGGTAGCCAAGGCGGCCTCCTTGGTTTTTGCCACCACCGCCGCCTGTGCCTCGGCGAGTCCGGCCTTGGCAGACTTCAGCGATTCCTCTCCGCCTTGGCGCGCACCGCCGCGATCCGCTCACCGGTCTGGCTGGCGGTGGCCTTCAGCAATTCTTCGGCATCGCCCACGACCGTCCGCAGGTCATCCATCAGCTTTTCCGTGGTGACATGCTCCGCACCTGTTACTGGTTTTGACATACGCATACGCTGCGAGCCATGGAGAGCGAAGCGGAGGCGAGTAGTCCGCGGTAGGCGCGGGCTGGCGGGCGCAGCAGCCAGCCCATCGCGCCGTAGCGCCATTGTGGGCCGGCGGTGTTTTGCCGGACCGCAGGGCAGCCGCGGCGTCCCGCAGCGGAGCGTAGGGACAAAGTTGCGCCGAGACCGAGGGCGCGAGGGGGACTTGGATGTCCCGTCGCGCATCCTGAGGGCCGGCGCACAATCGCGAAACTCCTTTTGGCATCACCAAATGTGACACATACCGATTTCACTCTAGCAGTCCGGTTTGTGTAAAGCAAACGGGGGCCAGATGCTTCGATGCATGCCCGTACGGCGGTTTACGGCTGACGCCTAACCCGCTCTACTGTGCTTGACTCGCCTCGTTAGGACAAACCACAAAAGGTAACTAGGCAACAGCCAGAGAAAGATAACGGGCCAGGCTTCAGTTGCGCCAAGAGTAAATTTGTTTGCAGCCCACCACAGGGAGATGTAAGAAAGTATTCCGACCGTCACGGCGGAAAGCACCCAAAGCGCTTTGTTTTCTTGTTTCAGTAATTTCATTCGCGCAATGCCTACTACCGGGACAAGAAGAAGAACCGGAATAAAAGCGTACATCGACAATACCAGCCACCCGAAGTAATAGGGCAGCCCGGTACTTGCTTCTGCTTTAGTTGCCAAAAAGGCGACGTTTACCCCTAGAGTGTGGGATTTACCCAAGGTCATTTAGTCGGTCTCATTTACGCCCCACTCGAAATAGACACCAAATGGTACATAGCCCAATTCACACATTTTATCTATCCCAGAAATAAATCATACGCCGGATTGCCGCTTTCCTCGCGGCAGGTGTAGCCCACCTCATCGAGAAAGGTCTGGAATGCCGCGCGCTCGGCGGGCGGTACCTGGACGCCGACCAGCACGCGTCCGTAGGCGGCGCCGTGGTTGCGGTAGTGGAACAGGCTGATATTCCAGCGTTGTCCGATGCGGTTCAGGAAATGCAGCAGCGCGCCGGGGCGCTCGGGAAATTCGAAGCGGTAGAGGATTTCATTGGCTACGCGCGGGCGTGTGTGACCGCCGACCATGTAGCGGATGTGCAGCTTGGCCATTTCGTTGTCACTCAGGTCGAGCACGGGATAGCCACGTGCGCGCAGGCGCTCGATGAGCGCGAGTTTTTCCGCCGGGCCGTCGTGCATCTGTATGCCGGCGAATACGTGCGCCTCGGCGGGGTCGTGATAGCGGTAATTGAATTCGGTGATCGAACGGTTGCCGAGCGCGTCGCAGAATTCGCGGAAGCTGCCGGGCCGTTCCGGAATGGTGACCGCGAGCAGCGCCTCGCGCTGTTCGCCGAGTTCGGCGCGCTCGGCGACGTGACGCAGACGGTCGAAATTCATGTTGGCGCCGCTGTCGATGGCGACCAGCGTTTTGTCTTTGCAGCCCTCGCGCGCGACGTATTTTTTCAGGCCCGCGACCGCGAGCGCACCGGCGGGCTCTGCGATGGAGCGGGTGTCGTCGAAGATGTCCTTGATTGCGGCGCAGATTTCATCGGTGCTGACCAGAATCACTTCATCGACGCAGGTTTGCGCGATGCGAAACGGCTCGGCACCGACCTGCCGTACCGCAACGCCGTCGGCGAAGATGCCGACCTGATCGAGCACCACGCGCTGACCCGCGCGCAGCGCTTCGTACAAGCAGGCGGCATCGTCCGGCTCGACACCGATCACCTTGATCTCCGGGCGCAGGTGTTTCACATAGGCGGCCACGCCCGCGATGAGCCCGCCGCCGCCTACCGGCACGAAGATCGCGTGCAGCGCGTTGTTGTGCTGGCGCAGGATTTCCATCGCCACCGTGCCCTGCCCGGCGATCACGTCCGGGTCGTCATAGGGGTGCACAAACGTCATGCCGTGCTGCGTGGCGAGCTTGAGGGCGTGTTCATAGGCGTCGTCATAGCTGTTGCCGTGCAGCACGATTTCTGCGCCGAGGTTGCGCACCGAGTCCACCTTGATCTCGGGCGTGGTCTTGGGCATCACGATCAGCGCGCGGGCGCCCAGTTTCTGCGCGGCGAGCGCCACGCCCTGCGCGTGATTGCCCGCCGAGGCGGTGATGACGCCGCGCTGCAACACCTCCGGCGCAAGGTGGACGATCTTGTTGTACGCCCCGCGCAGCTTGAAGGAAAACACCGGCTGCAGGTCTTCGCGCTTGATGAGCACGCGGTTGCCGAGGCGACGCGACAGCGTGGGAGCGAGGTCGAGCGGGGTTTCGCTCGCCACGTCATACACGCGCGCCTTGAGGATTTTTTCAACGTAACGTTCAGGCATGGGCCTAACTTAGCAGAAACCGGCCTGCGGCGTAAAACATACTTGAGGGAATACGTTGTATTCCCTCAAGTAAAAACTGTCGTATCTACCCCCACCCTGTCCCGCCCCCTAAACAGGGGGCGGGGACGTGCGGCGAGCATGATCTTATCAAGGAGTTTGTTCGTAACCTTTATTTTGGGGGTGATAAGCGGGTATTCTTAGGGATGAAAACGATAATCGGGACTTTGGGATGACAAAAGACGAAATGAAGCAGGCGGTGGCCAAGGCCGCCCTCGAATACGTGCAGGCGGGCGATGTGATCGGCGTCGGCACCGGCTCCACCGCGAACGCCTTTATCGATGCGCTCGCCACCATCAAACATAAAATCGAGGGCGCGGTGGCAAGCTCCGTGGCAACTGCGGAGCGCCTGAAGAAGCATGGCATTCAGGTGCTGGAGCTGAACGAGACCGGCGATCTGTCGCTCTACGTCGATGGCGCGGACGAGGCCACGAAACACCTGCACCTTATTAAAGGCGGCGGTGGCGCGCTCACGCGCGAGAAGATTGTGGCGGGCGCCAGCCGTAAATTCGTCTGCATCGCCGACGAATCCAAGCTGGTAGACGTGCTGGGCGCGTTCCCCCTACCGATTGAAGTCATCCCCATGGCGCGCAGCTTCGTGGCGCGTGCCATCGTGAAGCTCGGCGGCGAGCCGGTGCTGCGCGAAGGGTTTGTCACCGACAACGGCAACGTGATCCTCGACGTGCACGGATTAAAAATAATGGAGCCGGCGAAGCTCGAAGCCGAGATCAACAACATCCCCGGCGTAGTGACGAACGGATTATTCGCGCGCCGACCGGCGGACGTGCTGCTGCTCGGCACGCCCACCGGCGTGCGCATGATCACCGACAACGAATGGGCGCACGTGCTGCGCAGGCGCAAGGGCTGCTCGCTCTGGGCGCAATCCTGATATTGGTGGGGCTGTGCTGGCCTTGGCTCAGCAAGCTGGGCTTTGGTAAATTACCGGGCGACATCATGATTGAGCGCAACGGCACGCGCTTTTATTTTCCCGTCACGAGCTCGATAGTGATCAGCATCATTATTTCCATCGTGCTTTTAATATTGCGCAAATAAGAAGGCGCCGGCGTCAACGGCGCGCGTATCTACGATCTACTCCAATGAAAATCGGCACACCATTCAGTCCCTCCGCCACGCGCGTCATGTTGCTTGGCAGTGGTGAATTGGGCAAGGAAGTCATCATCGCGCTGCAACGCCTGGGCGTGGAAGTGGTCGCGGTGGATCGCTACGCGAACGCGCCGGGGCATCAGGTCGCGCATCGCGCGCACGTGATCAACATGGCCGACGGCGCGGCATTGCGCGAGCTGATAAAGAAAGAGAGGCCGCATCTCATCGTGCCGGAGATCGAGGCGATTGCGACCGACGCGCTGGTCGAGATCGAGCGCGAAGGTCTCGCCGAGGTGATTCCCACCGCGCGCGCCGCGCAGCTCACCATGAACCGCGAGGGCATACGCCGCCTTGCGGCGGAAGAATTGGCGTTGCCCACCTCGCCCTATGCCTTTGCGGAAAGCCTGGACGAGTTGCGCGCCGCGATAGCTAAAAAAATCGGCACTCCGTGCATCGTCAAGCCGGTGATGTCATCGTCCGGCAAGGGCCAGTCGCTGATTAAAACAGTGCATGAAGTGGAGGCCGCCTGGGACTACGCGCAAAGCGGCGGGCGTGTGGGCCTGGGCAAGGTGATTGTCGAGGGCGTGATCGGGTTTGATTACGAGATCACGCAGCTCACCGTGCGCGCGGTTGGCGACTCAGGCAAGGTCGAGACGTTTTTCTGCGAGCCCATCGGCCACGTGCAGGTGAAGGGCGATTACGTAGAAAGCTGGCAGCCGCAGCCGATGAGCAAGACAGCGCTGACCAGATCGCGCGAGATCGCACAGAAAGTCACCGATAATTTAGGCGGGCGCGGCATCTTCGGCGTGGAGTTGTTTGTGAAAGGCGATCAGGTCTGGTTTTCCGAAGTCAGTCCGCGTCCGCACGACACCGGCATGGTGACTATGGTCTCGCAGGTGCAAAGCGAGTTTGAAATTCATGCACGCGCGATCCTGGGCTTGCCGGTTTCCGTAGAAATGCGCGGCCCCGGCGCCAGCGCCGTGATCTACGGCGGCGTGGACGCCAAAGGCATCGCATTTGAGGGCGCGGACGAGGCGTTGCGTGTGCCGGGCGCCGATATTCGTTTATTCGGCAAACCGGAATCGTTTATCAAACGCCGCATGGGCGTCGCACTGGCGAGCGGGAAAGATATTGACGAGGCACGTCAACGCGCGAAATCCGCGGCAAGCAAGGTCAGGCCGGTTGCGGCGTAATGCGGGCGTTAAGCAGATGACTTAGCGCACGAGGCGCGGGTGCATCATGCGGCGCGGACTCACGCAGCCGGGCAGACCAGATGGAATTCGGAAAGTGCGCATCATCCTTGTGGCGCGGAATCACATGCCAGTGCAGGTGCGGCGTCTGGTTACCGAGTGAGGCAAGGTTGATTTTTTCGGGTTGCAATAGTTCGCGCAGTACGGATTCGACGGCAAATACCACTTTTATGAAATGTGTACGGTCGGGTCCGGAGAGGTCGGTCATCTCCTTCATGTGCGCATTCCAGATCACGCGGCAGTAGCCGGGATAATTGGGATCACCGACGAGTATCACGCGGCAGCGTGAGTCTTGCCACAGCAGGGTCTCATCCTGTGCGGTACAGAGCGGGCATGCGTTCATTGGGCAGCACCAGTGCGAATCAGCGTGAGTTTGTAGGGGCGCGGCAGCGTTCTGATTTCGTGTTCACGGCGCAACGCCTGCGCGTGGCTGCTGGCGGGTTCGCAATACACCATTTTTACCGGTCTGCGCCCGCGGGTATACTTGGCGCCCGAGCCATCATTGTGCTGGCGCTCGCGGCGCGGCGGCTCGGTGGTGATGCCGGTATAAAGGCTGCCGTCGGCACACTTCAAAATATAACAAAACCACGCTTGTTCACTCATAGCCTATTGGAGCCGTTGTGCCATCAGAATTACTGCCCGCTGTTGAGATTAACCCATCCGCGCCGGTGACGGCCAGTGTGATTTTTCTGCACGGCCTCGGCGCAGACGGCCACGATCTGGCGCCGCTTGCCGCAGAGCTGAATCTGGACGGCGTGCGCTTCGTGTTTCCGCATGCGCCGATCAGGCCGGTGACAATCAACGGCGGTTATCGCATGCGCGCGTGGTACGACATTGCGGGCGTAGATATCACGCATGAACAGGACTCAGCGGGTATACGCGAATCGGAGCAGCAGATACGCACCCTGATTCAGCGCGAGCTGGATCAGGGCATAGCGGCAGACCGCGTTGTGCTCGCGGGATTTTCACAGGGTGGCGCGGTGGCACTGCACACGGGATTGCGTTACTCTGGGCGGCTGGCCGGCATTCTTGCGCTGTCGAGCTATTTGCCGCTCGCCGATAGTGTCAAGGCCGAGGCGCAGCCCGCAAACGCAGCAACGCCAATCATGATGGCGCATGGCACAGAGGATGACATTGTTCCATTCGCTGCGGGCGAAAAGACACAACGGTTGTTGACCGGCCTGGGCCACGCCGTGGTCTGGCGCACTTATCCCATGCCGCACACGCTGTGTGCGCAGGAGATTCAGGATGTTGCGGCGTGGTTGAAAAGTGTGCTGCAGGTGTAGAATAAAGAAGCGCCCCTCAGCGAGGGGCGCCCTGACTTGGCTCTACTTAATTACTCAACAATCTTCCAGCTACCGTCAGCCTGGCGGCAGGCGGTGCCATGAGCGGTCTGCTTCTTGCCGTCGACGGTGATCGTAGTGTTGTACTCGCGGCAGTTCTGGCCCGATGCGCTGGTATACGTGCGCGTCGGCGTGACGGCGACATCGTTGCCGGTATCCGGGTTATGCCAGGAAGAGGCCTGATTGACCCGATTATTTTCCAGCACCTGTTGTGCCTTCAATTGGTCAGTGTCATCCATGGATTTGCCGACCGCACCACCAATGACTGCACCGGCCAAGGTGCCAGCGTCAACAGGCCAGCCACCAAAACAGTAATGAGTTTGTTCATGAACGCAAGTCTCCTGAGGGTTAGTACTGAAAAGTGCCGTGTCTTACGGTATTTAACGTATGAGCACGCAATGCGTTGACAAGTTCCCGCTGCGCGCTTAAAAAATAGGGACGTGGCTATAGGGTGGCATAGTACAGCACAATACCAACAAAGACCGCCGCACCGAGAAAGTTGTTGTTGAGAAAGGCCTTTAGGCACTGCGCGGGTAGGCGATCCTTGATCAGGCATTGCTGATACACGGCAAAACCCGCTGCTGTCGTAAGACCCAGATAGTAAGGCGTGCCAAGCTCGGCATGCACGCCTACGATTGCCAACGCGGCCAACAGCGTGATCTGAAGCGCGCCGATAATCACGCGGTCGGCCTCGCCGAACAGGATGGCGGTGGATTTCACACCGATGCGCAGATCATCTTTGCGGTCGACCATGGCGTACATCGTGTCGTACACCGTGGCCCACAGCACGGTGGCGACGAACAGCAGCCAGGCTATCTGCGGCACGCTGTTGGTCTCTGCGGCAAACACCATCGGCACCGCCCAGCCAAACGCAGCACCGAGATGCACCTGTGGCAGGTAGGTATAGCGCTTGGCAAACGGATAGCTCACGGCGAGTAACAGCGCGACCATCGCCAGCATGAGCGTGAGCGTGTTCATCAGCAACACGAGGCCGAAGGCAAGCAGGCACAGCACGCCGAACAGCATCAGCGCCTCGCGCGGCGCAACCTCACCGGTGGCGATAGGCCGGTCGCGCGTACGCTGCACCTGCGGGTCGATGTTGCGGTCGGCGTAGTCGTTGATGACGCAGCCCGCCGAGCGCATCAGCACCACACCCAGCACAAACACCACCAGCACAAGCCAGTCCGGTTTGCCCTCAGAGGCAATCCACAGCGCCCACAGCATTGGCCACAGCAGCAGAAAAATGCCGATGGGCCGGTGCAGGCGCGTGAGCAGGTAATACTGGTGCAGACGCTGTTTTATGTAGTCGGTGTTCATGCGCGCATATCATGCAGAAATATTTCACTCAATAACAGGGGCTGGTCACGCAGAAAAAACAACGAGCGCCGCCCCCAGAGGCCGGGCGGTTTGCGCACAAGGCGGTGCGTAGCGCGCGCGTAAAGTGCATGCGTGGGCGCGAGATGCGCCACATGTACTTCTCCGCGTTGCATGCTTGTGTCGGAGAACAACACCGCGCCGAGCGAGCGGTTGCCGAGCCGCATGAGGTGACGATATTTTCCGCTCAAGGTCGCACGCGGAATGACGGTGCGCGCAAACACCCACGGCTTGCCATCACACAACAGATAGACCTCGCGTACCAGTGCGCGCTGATTCGCGCGCAGACCCAGAGCACGGAGTTCGTCATGCGAAGGGCGCAGCCATGCGCTCTGTAACACCTCCACCCGGAATTCGCCGCACACCGCTTGCAGCCGTTGCGTGAGCGAGGCCGGATCGAGCAGCCAGTCCCACAATATAACGGGCCGCTCGGCCCGCGACACAGCACGGGAGGGACGCCAGATTGAACGCATATCGAATGACGGAAATTTATGGATGAGATGAAGGCGCTTGCTGCAATTCTACAAGATTTCCATCCGGGTCGCGCACGAATAACTGCGGCAAGCCATGCCGCCCTTCGCGGAACGGAACACCGAGCTGGGTAAGCTGTGCCTTGGCGGCTTCGTAATCATCAATCAAAAACGCCACATGATAATCGCGCCGAGGACGCTGTTCGGCAGGCAGTAAGGCATCAGGCACCACCATCAGATGCAATTCATTTTCACCCAGGTCATACCACACGCCGTCAAAATCAAAACTGTGCCGCGGCTTTTCCTTCAGCCCCAGCACGCCATCGTAAAATTGTTTAGCGCGCTGAAGATCACTCACCAGCAGCGCCGCGTGCAGCAGTTTTGAGATTTTCATGCTGCACTATGGTAAACCGCCCCGCACACTGTGCACAGCCCCCGCTTTTTAAGATGGCCTCTTACGAGTTTGCTTGCAAGACGTGGTTTGACACAGGGTATGACGGGGTATATATTTCAAGGCGTGCACCACAAAACAATATTTAAGATATTGATCTGATGGCCAAGAGAAGGAAGTCAACGATACAGGGCGCAAAATAATGCCTCATTTAGGGGGCCTACTTCACGTTGGGCAGCATGAGCCGAACTGAGGCATAGACAAATTCGAGAGGGCTCGGCAAATGGACGCTACAGAGGCAAGGCAGAAGGCTCAGTCAATATTGACGGCGGAGGGCATAGACAGGCGTCTTGTCACGCTCTTCTTAGCGGTACGGTACTATCCTACATGGATGACCCACGAGGGCTTTGAGACGGAGCAGAACTTTGGCGTCACTGACATCCGCTCAGCGCCGGAACGGATGGAAATCCATAGCGAAGCGAGGAATGGGAAAGATTTGGGATAGTAGAAACTTCGACCAGTGGCAATCTTCAATTTTTCAACAGTATTTGGACGCATTAAAGATTCGTTAGCGAAAATAAACCTAAGAAGATGAGATTAATTGCCACCATGTGATATGGATTCGACACCTTAACTTTACAAGGGGGTAAGGGAATGGGACTTTTCGATTTATTCAAGTATAGTGGACCCATCCGTCAAGACAGAAATCAGTCTAGTTTAAGCTGGTCTGTCCGTCCTTCTCGCAGCTGCATGACGCTGCCTCATTCCTGCTAAATTTATCTACTATCCTTGCGCCCCCACCGCTGGCCGTGGCGTACACCTGATCGGGTGTTAAGTTGCCCAGTGACTGGTGAGGTCGCTCGCTATTGTAGAACACAAAGTATTCCGCCAGCCCTATCATCAGCTCCATCGAGTTGGCGTAGCCCTTCAAATACACGTCTTCGTATTTGACGCTGCGCCATAACCGCTCAACGAAGATGTTGTCCAACGCCCGGCCACGTCCATCCATGCTGATCGCAATACCGTGCGCCTTGAGCACGCCAGTGAAGTTCTCGCTGGTGAACTGGCAGCCCTGATCGGTATTGAATATCTCAGAGTTGCCATAGCGCTGTAATGCCTCTTCCAGACAGTCCACGCAAAACGCGCTGTCCAGCGTGTTGCTGATTCGCCAACTCAGTACCCGCCTCGAGTACCAGTCGATCACGGCCACCAGGTAGACGAAGCCATGCGCCAGCCGGAGGTAGGTGATGTCCGTGCTCCACACCTGGTTCGGTCTCGTCACCACTACGCCGCGCAACAGGTACGGGTACACCTTGTGCTGCGGATGTGGGCGGCTGGTGTTGGGGCCCGGCGCCATGCCTGCCAAGCCCAGGATGCGCATCAGCCGTTGCACTCGCTTGCGGTTAACCCGGTGGTCGCGTGTCTTCAGAAACGAAACCATCTTGCGGCTGCCGTAGAACGGGCGGCGGGTGTACTGCTCGTCGATCAGTCGCAACAGTTCCAAGTCTTGCTCACGGGTTGGCTTGGGTGCGCGCTGTGCGTACACCGTGGATCGGGACACGCCAGCCAACTCGCATTGCCGAGCCATAGGCATGGCGGCTTCAGGTTCAATCCAAGCGCGTCGCGTTTCTACTGACCCAGCCCGGACTTTTTTTTGAGCCAGTCCAGTTCCATCTTCAACTTGCCAATCTCGCCGTACAGGCGCTCCGGCTCACTGTACTCGTTCACCGCCTTGGGACCACGTTTGCCTTCAAACAAAGTCCCAGCTCGTTCGAGGATCTCTCTCTTCCACTGCCCAACCTGTACCGGATGCACGCCATATTCCTGCGCAATCTGGTTGATGGTCTTCACGCCATGGATCGCTTCCAGGCCAACCTTGGCCTTTAATTCCGCTCCGTGTACCTTACGTTTCTTTACGCTCATCGCCCGATTCCTTCTCGCTTCGGACTACAGCTTAATCTACTGTCTTAAATTCGGGGTCCACTATACTGGTTTTTAGTCGCAACACGTTAGGCACCAGGATGCGCTCCTCACTGAGTTGCGCGAATAAATTCCGGTACGCAATTTCCGGTGCGTTGATGTCTGTAATTACACACGCGTGATAATCCTCGCACTTTTTCAAATCATGCCACACCAGTTTATTAATAAAGCGGTTGCGTTCAGTGTGCGGATCGTAGAGCCCGACGATTTCAATGCCGCATTCCGCAGCTCGAAATAAAGCGATCTCGGCGAGATCGGATAGGCCACACAGCAAAATCCTGTTCCAGCCTTGCAGGAGTGCCTGCTCAAACACACGCCCGCAGGCGTCGCTCGCTTCACGGTAAAAGGAAAGCGAGCTTTTCAGGTAGCGGCTGGTGAGGCGAGCCTTTTCGGTGAAGCCCTTGGGGGTGAGGTAGTAAAGGTAGCGGTTAGCGGGCGCTTCAATGACCTTGATCAGGCCTTTGCGTGCACAGCGTTTGAGATAGGAGTTGGCCAGCCCCAGCGCTACGCCCAGATGCTGCGCGAGATGGCGTTGGCTGACGTCGCTCTTTTTCTCGATGGCATCGAGAAGTTCAAGCATGACTGCGCCGTCGCGTTGCGCCTTATCGTTCATGATATGAACACTATAGGCAAAGGACGAATCCGTCAAGTGGGGGCGGCTGAAAGGGTGCGGCGGCCGCTTTGACCAGAAGGAGCAAGCCTAATGGGGTGTGAGGGCTTCCAAATGGGCGGCGTCGACCTGCACCCGCACCTGCTTGCCGACGATGTCGAGCAGGATGATGACGCGGTCGTGGCTCGACGTGGCGAGGAAGATGCCTTCATAGCCCGTCATGCCGCCTTCGGCGATGCGCACACGGCTGCCCGGCTTGAAACCAACCGTCGCCGTGAGGTCGATCACCCCTTCCGGTCCGACGCGCGCTTTCAGTGCTTCGACCAGATCGCCCGGCACTACAGCGGGCTCCATGCCGAAACGCACCAGGGTGCTCACGCCCAGCGTGGAGCGGATAGGCGCCCAGTTGTCGAGATACTGAGTGAGCTCTATAAATAAATAGCGCGGGAAAAGCGGCGCCACGACCTGCTCACGTTTGTGGTGGCGGCGGCGATACTGGTATGCCAACGGCAAATAGATGGTATAGCCCTGCCGCTCCAGATTGGTCTTCGCGACCTCTTCCTCCCGCGGCTTGGTGTAGATCAGATACCATGCCTTCTCTGGATTCATCGATGCCTCCCCATCACACCCTACATCCTAACATGGCAAACAACCCCGGACGGAACTTGTATCGCATATTGCGATATATCGCAATATGCGATACAGTGTGCCTATGCATGTGATCAGTAACAAGGCGCTGAAGGTGTTCGCAGCGGGTCACCCGGACGCAGAGAAGCCGTTGCAGACATGGCACAAGGCGATGGAGAAAGGGTACTTTATATCCTTCGCCGGGTTGAAGCAGGTGTTCGGATCGGTCGATAAAGTCGGTGATCTGTGCGTGTTCGATATCGGTGGCAATAGATACCGGCTCATTGCCTACCTGCGTTTTGACTGGCAGCGTTGCTACGTCAAGCATGTGCTGACGCATGCAGAGTACGACAAAGAGAGGCGGAAATCATGAAGACTGTGCTTAAGAGGGTGGCGCCTGCCTGGCGCGCATTCGAGCGCACCGCGCATGTGGGGCCAATCCGCGATGAGACGCACTATGACGAGATGGTGACGCTGATGGATGCGCTGATCGACGAGATCGGAAGCGACGAAGTGCATCCGCTGTACGGGTTGCTGTATATCGTGGGCGAGATCATCCGTGAGTATGATGAGAGTCACTATCCAAGTGAGGACGTCTCCGGCGCGGACATGCTGCGTTTCCTGATGGAGCAGCATGGACTGAAGCAGTCCGACCTGCCGGAAATCGGCACGCAGAGCGTCGTATCTGAGTTGCTGTGTGGCAAGCGCAAGCTCAACGTCCGGCAGATTGCCGGGCTGTCAGCCCGCTTCGGGGTGTCGGCGGATGTGTTTATTGATGAGGGTCAGGCAGCGGCGTGAAGAATCTCGCTGGGCAATGGCTTGTGGGCGAATGCAACCCACCCAACATCGGCAACAACATCGGCAAAAAGTTCTCTTTATATAATTTAAGTGTATAATTATAATATATAAATATACATTAAGATGATCGGCAATGGGGATTTCGGCATACGGTTTTGAGCCTTTGCTGCCGGCAATGGATGCTGGCATGGCATCGTTGACCGTGGATGTTTACCGGCAAACTGCGGTATTAGGCGAAAAACTTCACCCGCTGGTGCGACCCGCAGTCAGCAATCTGATCGAGAAAATGAATTGCTATTACTCGAACCTCATCGAAGGTTACCACACCCGCCTCGTGGATATAGATGCGGCCCTGGAAAAGAATTATGCAGCAGGTGATGAAAATTGGCGTCTCCAGCAATTAAGCATTGCACACATCCATGCGGAGCGAGAAATGAGGGCCAGACTCGCCAGGCATCCCGATGAAGACATTTGCTCCGCCGAGTTTCTTTGCTGGCTGCACCACGAGCTTTATTCAAGGTTACCGGAAGACCTGCGCTGGATAGAATCAGACAGCGGGATTCAACGTAAAGTAACCCCTGGTGAAATGCGGAGAGACGAAGGGGATCGCGTAAAAGTCGGTAGCCATTACGCGCCCGCGCCTCGTGAAATCCAAAGTTTCCTGGTCCGGTTTCACGAAGCATACCGTTCTGATCGCATGGAGCCATTGACCAAGGTGGTTGCCTGGGCGGCATCACACCACCGGCTGGCGTGGATACATCCATTCCTCGATGGCAACGGCCGTGTAGCGCGCTTGTTTTCGACAGCCTACGCTATCCAGATTGGTGTCAACGCGGGTGGTCTGTGGTCTATTTCCCGTGGGCTGGCGCACAAGGAGACGGGGGAGTATAAATTGATGCTCGCCAACGCGGACTCCGAAAGGATAGGCTCGCTCGATGGCAGGGGTGCACTTTCGGAATCACAGCTAAAAGCCTTCTGTTTTTATTTTCAGAAAACATCGCTTGACCAGATAAAGTTCATGTCGAATATGCTTGACCTCGACAGATTCAAGGCGCGCATCCGCAGCTTCGTTGACATGATGGGTGTGCCGATGAATTTGCGCCCGGAGGCGGCCGATTTATTGGTAAGCGTAGTGGAGCGAGGCGAGCTGGATCGAGGTGATGCACCACGAATTACCGGCTTGGGAGAGCGGGTTGCAAGAGATCTTCTGGGCGATCTTTTGAAACACAAATTACTGGACTCTCCATCCCCGAAAGGGAAAATCCACTTCACCGTTCCGGCCATCGCTGTGGAATATTATTTCCCGAAATTCTTTTATCCTGAACCGCTAGCCCCGACGCCAGTGGCGGCGGAAGCCATTACCAGGCAGCAGCGGAGACCCCGATGAGACGCAGGAAGCTCAGCAAGTACGACCGGGAAGCACTTTACCGCAGTTGGGTGTTGCACTTGGATTTCGAGAACGCCCTGACATTTCATTCAGCGCCATGGTACCACATGCAAACACAAACCCTTCTTCTCTGCGCCCTTTGCCTGTTCGGACTCAGCGGGCACAGCGACGCTGCTGTCCAGAAAGACCGCTGTGTGCCCGTCGCCCAGTGGATAGCACCGCTACACCCGCAGGGTGCGACCCTGATCGTCCCCGCCTTCATGGAAAAACTCGCGCGGCGCCAAGTGGTACTGCTCGGCGAAAGCCATGACAGCTTCGAGCATCATCGCTGGCAGTTACAGACTGTCGCGGGACTGCATGCGCAGCGACCTGATCTGGTGCTCGGTTTTGAAATGTTCCCGCGCCGTGTGCAGAGCGTGCTCGACCTCTGGGTGGAGGGCAAACTCACGGAGGCCGAGTTCCTCGAACAAACCGAATGGCACAAGGTGTGGAATTACGACCCGGCGTTGTACATGCCGCTGTTTCATTTCGCGCGCATGAATCATATCCCGATGATCGCGCTGAACGTGGAGCGCAGTTTCACCGCCGCCGTCAGGGAAAAGGGATGGGACGCCGTCCCCGAAAGTCAGCGCGAAGGCGTTTCCAAGCCCGCGCCCGCAAGCCAAGGCTATCTGGAGGAACTCGCGGTGGTCTATCTCGCCCACAACAGGACTTCCCCGGAAACCGGCCACGACAAAAAAGAGGGCAAAAAGCCCGGCCTCGACGATCCCGGGTTCCGTCATTTCAGCGAGGGCCAACGGGTCTGGGACCGCGCCATGGCCGAGGCCATCAGCCGTGCGGCGCGTCAGCCGAATGCGCCGCTCGTGATCGGTATCATGGGCGCCGGGCACGTAATGCACCGCTACGGCGTGCCGCATCAGCTGGCCGATCTCGGCGTAAATGACGTGGCCGTGCTGCTCGCCTGGGACCGCGAGCGTGACTGCGACGACTTCACGCCCACGGTGGCCGATGCGGTCTTTGGAGTTGCGGCACCTGCGCAGGCCAAAAGCGACAAGCCGCGGCTGGGGCTGGTGCTGGAAGATGGCAAAGATGCGGTACGCGTCACGGACGTGATGAAAAACAGCGTTGCCGAGAGCACGGGCATCCTCAAGGACGACCTCATCATCGAGCTTGCGGGCGTAGCCGTAAAACACGCTGCCGAGGTAAGCAGGATCGTGCAGCGGCAGGCGCCGGGTACGTGGCTGCCCATCACCTTGAAGCGCGGCGACCAGACGACAGCAGTCGTCGCAAAATTCCCGCCGCAAAAATGAAACGGCTGTTCTGGCTCTGGTGCGCGGCGGTTTCCGTTGCTCACGCGGACATCACCGGCCTGCACCATGATTTAAAAGTTTCACTCGATCCCGCTACGCGCGAGTTACGCGTAGACGACGACATCACCTTCACCGGAACCGGCAGCGTGCGTTTCCAGCTCGCAGACAACCTGACGGTTGAACAACTTGTGCTCGACCATAAGCCGCTCCCGGCAGCCGGTGCGGTCATCGCCGAAGGGCGGCGCGTATGGACGTTGCCTCTCGACAAGAAGCAACAGCATCACCTCCACATTCGCTATCACGGCAAACTGGCTCCGCTTGCCACCACACTGGACGAGCGCGATGTGCTGCACTCACTCCCCGCCATGGCGGACAACAGCGGCAGTTACCTGCCCGCCTCCAGCGCCTGGTATCCGCAATTTGAAAACGCACCCTTTACCTATACGCTCACGCTTGATCTGCCCGATTCTCAGCGCGGCATCGTGCCGGGCAAACTGAGTGACGAAAAACAGCAACGGGGACGCTACCGCGCGCGCTTTCAGTTTAATCATCCCGCCGAGGGTATCGCACTCATGGCGGGGCCGTACCGCATCGAAGAGCGCATCGTGAACGGCCTGCGCCTGCGCACCTACTTTCACCCGCAGATTGTCGATCTCGCGCAGGATTACCTGGGCTCCATCAGCGATTACATCGAACTGTACAGCCGCTCGATCGGCCCCTACCCGTTCAGCGAATTCAGCATCGTCTCCAGCCCGCTGCCCACCGGCTTCGGCATGCCCACCCTCACCTACCTCGGCATCGACGTGCTGCGTCTGCCATTCATCCGCTTCGGCTCGCTCGGCCACGAGATATTGCACAACTGGTGGGGCAACGGTGTCTACGCCGACCGGCAGAACGGCAACTGGTCGGAAGGCCTCACCACCTTCATGGCCGACTACACGTATAAAGAGCGAGCAGGGGCCGCTGCCGCGCGCGCCATGCGCCTGTCCTGGCTGCGCGATTTCGCCGCGATACCGGAAGGACAGGACATCCCGCTGCGTGACTTTACTTCACGCCACCACAGCGCCTCGCAAACCATCGGCTACCACAAGGCGGCGTTTCTGTTTCTGATGCTGCGAGACAAGATCGGCACTGCGGCATTCGATGCCGGATTACGCCGCTTCTGGAATCAACATCAATTCAAAACAGCAGGCTGGGGCGATCTGCAACATGCCTTTGAGCAAAGCTCCGGCGAAGATCTCACCGGCCTGTTCGGCCAATGGCTCACCCGCAACGGCGCGCCACGGCTTGCACTGGAAAATGTTTCCGCAAAGAAATCCGGTGATCGCTATACGGTCAGTTTCACCCTCACCCAGAGCGCGCCCGTTTACACGCTGCGCGTGCCGGTGGCTGTTAAAACCAGCAGCGGCATTGAAGAGCAGGCATTCGAACTGACACAAGCCGAGACCCGCTACACATTGGAAACCTCTGCCCCGCCGTCCTCGCTCACGCTCGACCCGGACTTCAGGGTATTTCGCAGGCTGGACCCCGCCGAGCTGCCGCCGATCCTGCGTCAGGTCATCAACGACCCTGCGACACAAACGGTTGTCCTCGCTGAGAATGAGCTGTTTCGCAAATCAGCAGCCGTGCTTGCGAAAAAACTGCTGGATCATGCATCGCAGTTTGCATCCGGACTGAATGCCGCCACGCCCATGCTGGTCATCGGCCCGCATGACGTGGTTGACCGGTTCCTGGCCGAGCGGAAACTGCCTGCGCGGCCGGAGAATCTGCGTGATAAAGGCAGCGCACAAGTATGGACGGCGCAGCAAAGCACCGGCAAGGTCATCGCCGTCATTTCGGTTTCCGATGTGCGCGCGTTGGAGGCACTGCTGCGCCCGCTGCCGCATTACGGCACGGAGAGCTTTCTCGTCTTTGAGAACAGTAAAGTGCTCGAACGCGGCGTGTGGCCTGCGTCCGGAAACGAGTGGAAATTGCCGCCGGAGTGAATGTACTGTCCGGTTACTCCATTTAACCAGCCTCTCTTCCGCTCTGCGCGACAGGGCTGGGGGCGAGCTGGGGCATTACACAGTTCAACTGCCGCTCTTCACTCAAGCGCCAGATGTAATTTCAGCGCCGCATCCACGAGAAGCATGGTGGTCTTGTTCAGGCGGCCCTGCACCTTGCCCTTAATACGCTGTTTGGAGATGGTGCGAATTTGCTGGGCTTGGGCCTTGGAGGGTTTTATCAGGCCGCTGTCTTTTTTAGACAGCATCACTTCGAACGGATACACCCTTTCCACGTTTGAAGTAACGGGCAGAACGGTCAAGGTGGCCGAGGCTTTATTATTGGCGTCATTGCTTACGATCAGCACCGGTCGGCGTTTATTGATTTCCGAGCCTACGCTCGGGCTGAGATCGGCGTAATAAATCTCACCACGCTTCATGAGGCAACCCATCCGCGGTTGTGATATCGAAGTCCGTATCCTGTTCCTGCGCGGCGGCCCGGTAAGCCTGCTCCAGTTCACGCTGCCTGAGCAGGTTCACCGCGGTCCCGATAACCTGCGAGCGGCTCTTGCAGGCATGCGCTGTTTTGTACTGCTCGACAAACTCCGCCAAATCAGCGGGAAGCGAGATGGAAACCTTTTCGGCGTGCATGAGGGTCAGCCCGGTTAAAAGTAATACTTTATATCCTACTAAAATTAGGATAAATTATCAATCACTAGTGTCCCAACGTTAATCGAAGAGAAACAAAGGGTGGGGATGAGTAATCACCTTGTGCAACAACTTTTCACCCCCATCCCTACCTTCCCCCATCAAGGGGGAAGGAGTATGGATGCGACAGCATTTATGTCGCTATGTATAGTAATACAATGTCGGTATGCACGTCTCCGTCATTAAAGGCCTGGAAGACATATCCGCCGCGGAGTGGAACGCGCTGGCGGGCGACAGCAATCCATTTTTGCGACATGAGTTTCTGGTGGCGCTCGAACGGCATCACTGCGTCGGGGAAAATGCCGGCTGGATACCGCAACATCTCGTCGCACACAACGGCGGTCGGCTCGTGGGCGCCGCGCCGATGTATCTCAAAGACAATTCCTACGGCGAATTCGTGTTCGACTGGTCTTGGGCGGAAGCCTACGCACGCAGCGGCTTGCCGTATTACCCCAAACTGGTCGTCGCAGTGCCGTACACTCCCGCCACCGGCGCGCGGCTTTTGCTGGCGGATACCGCCGAACAGGAGGCCGTGGCCGACCGCCTGATCGAGGGCGCGCTTGATCATGCGCGGCGCTTGCGGGTTTCATCGTTACACTGGCTGTTCACCACGGAGCGCGATACCGTTCAACTCGAACGGCACGACTTCATGCGCCGCACCGGCTGCCAGTTTCACTGGGGCAATCCGGGCTACCGTGATTTTGCCGATTTTCTTTCCGCCCTCACGTCGGAGAAGCGCAAAAAAATCAAGCAGGAGCGGCGGCGCGTGCGCGAGGCGGGCATTGAACTGGAGATTCTGAACGGCCATCAAATCACTGAGGCCCAGTGGAAAATCTTTCACGAATTTTATTGCTCCACCTTTTTAAAAAAGGGCGGCATCGCATCGCTGACGCCGGGATTCTTCAAGGAGATCGGGCGCACGCTGGCGGACAATGTCGTGCTGGTGCTGGCGCACCATCAGGGGGTTTACGTGGCGGGGGCATTCAATCTGCGCGGCACGGATACGCTGTATGGCCGCCACTGGGGCTGCGCCGGAGATTTTCACAGCCTGCACTTCGAATGCTGTTATTACGCGCCTATGGATTACTGCATCGAGCACGGACTTGCCCGCTTCGAGGCCGGCGCGCAGGGTGAGCATAAAATCGCGCGCGGTTTTCTGCCCACGCCCACCTGGTCGGCGCACTGGCTCGCCCACCCGGCATTCAGCCACGCGGTGCAGGATTTTCTCGCACGGGAAACCATCGGGGCGGAGTCTTATATAAATGAACTGCGCGAACACTCGCCATTCAAACTGGTTTGACAGGCGATGAACAACCCTTACTGGATAAAGGCGCATGACACCGGCTTCCCCGACGTGGAGTTGGCGCTGCGCGACCCGGACGGCCTGCTTGCGGTCGGCGGCGATCTCACGCCGCAGCGTCTGATCGAGGCCTACCGCAATGGCATCTTCCCTTGGTACAGCGCTGGCCAACCCGTGCTGTGGTGGTCACCCGATCCGCGCACGGTGTTGTTGCCGGAGCGTTTCAGGATATCGCGCAGCCTGCGCAAGCTGCTGCTACAGACTCAATTTGATTTCGCACCGCGCGATATGAAATCGCTCGGGCGACCAAAGGGGAGAGTTGCACTTCTCCCCTTTGGAAACCCCAAGGCTTTGTGCCCGCAGCAAGCTGCGGGGCATGAATTAAAATATCGCGTGACGTTCGATACCTGTTTTTCCGAGGTGGTGCAGGCCTGCGCCGCGCCGCGCAAAGACGATGCGGGCACGTGGATTACGCCGGAAATGGTTGCAGCCTACAGCGCGTTGCATCATCTCGGCCACGCGCACTCCGTGGAGGTCTGGCACGGCGATGATATGGTCGGTGGCCTCTACGGTGTGGCGCTGGGGAGCATGTTCTTTGCCGAGTCCATGTTCAGTCGGCGCGCCAATACCTCCAAGGTGGCACTGGCGCATCTGGTCGCATGTCTGCGTGAGTGGAATTACGCCTTGGTCGACTGTCAGATGCACACGGCACATCTCGCCAGCCTGGGTGCGGAGGACCTGCCGCGCCGCGAATTCATCCGCCTGCTGCAACTCTGGCGTGATATCCCGCCGGCGGCAAATGCCTGGCATGCGCCGGCGCCATGAGCGATATCAATTTTTACCTGACACCGCCGCACGCCTGCGCCTATCTCGCCGGGCGCAGCGCGAACACGCTGTTCGCCGATCCTGCGCTCGCCGTCACCACACAACTCTACGATACACTGATCGACCACGGCTTCCGGCGCAGCGGCGCCCACCTGTACCGCCCGCACTGCACAAACTGCGACGCCTGCATTCCGGTACGCGTGCCGGTGTGCGAATTTCAACCGCGCCGCCGCCACCAGCGCGTATGGCAGCGCAATCACGACCTCGACGTGCGCTGTGTCGGTGCCGTTTATAACGAGGAGCACTTTCAGCTCTATCAGCGTTATCTCGCTCACCGTCACGGCGAAAACCGTGCGGGTGAGCCGGCGCCGGAACAATACCTGGAATGCTTCTCCGCCCCCGGCATCGACACGCGCCTGTATGAGTTTCGCCGCGAACAGCGCCATGCACAGCGTCTGCTCGCCGTCGCGGTGGTCGATCACCTGGCGCAGGGGCTCTCCTCTGTCTACACTTTTTTCGATCCGGCGGAGGCCGCACGCAGCCTGGGCGTGTATGCCGTGCTGTGGCAAATCCGCGAGGCGCAGCGCCTCGGACTGCCGTGGGTGTACCTCGGCTACTGGATCAAGGAGTGCCGCAAGATGAGCTACAAGGGGCAGTATCGCCCGCTCGAGATGTACCGCCGCAACCGCTGGCTGCGGCTCACGGGGGATGAGCCATAGGCATACGGCTTTTGCATACATAGCGCCATAAATCTACTGCGCGGCTTTGATGCGGGTCCGTGCGGTGCTCGGAATCCTCATGTACTACTGTTCCTGCGCTCCACCGCCCCCGCGTGCGACGCACAGGGATGTGCTAGTGTCGCAGGAGGCAGGATGCCGGGAGCGACCAAGCCGCTCGCTACGATTTCTGGCGCTATGTATAGTATACTAAGCGCGCTTTTGGAATTGCTTGCAGAATCAATCACGGAAAACGAACGAAGGGCGCATGGCAAAAGAAGAACACATTGAAATGGAAGGCGCGGTGACGGAGACGTTGCCCAATACCATGTTCCGCGTCAAGCTGGACAATGGCCATGTGGTGACCGCACACATCTCCGGCAAGATGCGCAAGCACTACATCCGCATCCTCACCGGCGACCGCGTGACGGTACAACTTACGCCTTACGACCTCACCAAGGGCCGCATCAGCTTCCGCGCACGCTGAGCGGATTCGGATCCGTCAAGGTTGAGGTTGGGTTTGTTGGGTTACGCGATACAGCCGCTAACCCAACCTACATGACTACCCCACTTCCTCGGCGTGGGCGAGTTTCTCCTTCTCTTCAATTACAAAAACAAGCTCGCCGCTTTTCTCGCTGATCTTCACGTGGCCGCCGCCAACAAGTTTTCCGAACAGTAGCTCCTCGGCGAGCGGGCGCTTGATTTTTTCCTGAATCAGACGCGCCATCGGGCGCGCACCCATCACGCGGTCGAAGCCGTGCACGGCGAGCCAGGCGCGCGCCGCGTCGTCTACATCGATGGTCACGTGCTTATCTTCCAGCTGCGCCTCGAGTTCGAGGATGAATTTGTCCACCACGTTGGCAATCGTGCCGCTGTCGAGCGACTTGAACTGGATGATGGCGTCGAGGCGATTGCGGAACTCCGGGCTGAAGGTGCGCTTGATGACCTCCGTGCTGTCGCCGGTGTGATCCTGCACGGTGAAGCCGATGGAAGGACGGCTGACCTGATCCGCACCCGCGTTGGTGGTCATCACGATCACCACGTTGCGGAAATCGGCCTTGCGCCCGTTGTTGTCGGTAAGCGTGCCGTGGTCCATCACCTGCAACAGCAGGTTGAACACGTCGGGGTGCGCCTTTTCGATTTCATCAAGCAGCAGCACGGCGTGCGGATTCTTGCTGACCGCCTCGGTGAGCAGGCCGCCCTGATCAAAACCGACATAACCCGGCGGCGCGCCGATCAGGCGTGACACGGTGTGACGCTCCATGTATTCCGACATGTCAAAACGGATCAGCTCCACGCCCATTACCTTGGCGAGCTGGCGCGTGACCTCGGTCTTGCCGACGCCCGTGGGGCCGGAAAACAGGAATGAGCCGATCGGTTTTTGCGCGTGACCGAGACCCGAGCGCGCCATCTTGATGGCGGCAGAAAGACTCTCGATGGCCTCATTCTGGCCGAACACCATGAGCTTCAGATTCTTGTCCAGGTGGCGCAGCATGTCCTTGTCGGAGGTTGACACGGTCTTCGGCGGGATGCGCGCCATCTTCGCCACCACGTTTTCGATCTCCACGACGCCGATCACCTTCTTGCGCTTGGAGGCCGCGAGGATGGCCTGGCTCGCGCCGGCCTCGTCGATCACGTCGATGGCCTTGTCCGGCAGGTGGCGGTCGTTGATGTAGCGCTCGGCGAGTTCTGCGGCGGTGCGCAGCGCCTTGTGCGAATACTTCACCTTGTGGTGCGCCTCGAAGCGCGACTTCAATCCTTCGAGGATGGACACGGTTTCATCCACGCTCGGTTCGTTCACCTCGATCTTCTGGAAGCGGCGCGCCAGCGCACGATCCTTCTCGAAGATGCCGCGGTATTCCTGATAGGTGGTGGAGCCGATGCAGCGCAGATCACCCGACGCCAGCATCGGCTTGAGCAGATTGGAGGCATCCATCACGCCGCCGGAGGCCGCGCCCGCGCCGATGATGGTGTGGATTTCGTCGATGAACAGGATCGCGCCGGGCTCCTTGTGCAGCTGGTTCAGCACCGCCTTGAGGCGTTTCTCGAAGTCGCCGCGGTATTTGGTGCCCGCGAGCAGCGCGCCCATGTCGAGCGCATAGATGGTGCTGTCCTCCAGCACCTGCGGCACCTCGCCGTCGACGATCATCTTGGCCAGGCCTTCCGCAATAGCCGTCTTGCCCACGCCGGCCTCGCCCACATAGAGCGGGTTGTTCTTGCGCCTGCGGCACAGTATCTGAATCGTGCGCTCGACCTCGTTTTTGCGCCCGATGAGCGGGTCGATCTTGCCCTGCCGCGCCAGCTGGTTGAGATTGGTGGCAAAGTTTTCCAGCGCGCTGCGGGCGGGCGCCTCGGCGCCGGACTCCTCATCCGCCGCGGGGGCCGGGGCCTGCGCGTCCTCGTCGCCGTGCACCTTGGAAATGCCGTGCGAGATGTAGTTCACCACGTCGAGGCGGTTGATATTCTGCTTCTTCAGGAAATACACCGCCTGCGAATCCTGCTCGCCGAACACCGCCACCAGTACATTGGCGCCGGTCACCTCTTTCTTGCCGGAGGATTGCACATGCAGCACCGCGCGTTGCAGCACGCGCTGAAAGCCGAGCGTGGGCTGGGTATCGCGTGCGTCCTGCATCGAGAGCGGCGGCGTGGTCTCGGCCAGGAAACCGTTCAGCTCCTTGCGCAGCCGATCCAGGTCGGCGCCACAGGCGCGCAGCACCGCAACGGCGGTGGGATTATCCAGCAGGGCAAGCAGCAGATGCTCCACGGTCATGAACTCGTGCAGCTTCTCGCGCGCCTCGCGGAACGCCATATTGAGTGTGGCTTCCAGCTCCTTGCTTAACATGCGTCTACCCTCATCGTGTGACTGCGGCTTGATGGCTTTGCTGCTATAACCATGGGAACTGCAAAATTCAGGCCTTCTCCAGGGTGCACACCAGCGGATGCTGATTGCGCCTGGAATACTCATTCACCTGCGCCACCTTGGTCTCGGCGATATCGCTCGTATACACCCCGCACACGCCCTTGCCGCGTGTGTGTACGTGCAGCATGACCTGGATCGCCTGCTCCCGGTTCATGGCGAAAAAAAGCTCCAGCACCTGCACCACAAACTCCATCGGCGTGTAATCATCATTCAACAGAATGACCTTGTACAACGGCGGCTTGGCAAGCTTGGGCTTCGCCTCTTGCAGCGCTACACCGTCGTCCCTGTCCTGATCCGGAGTGTACGCCATAACTGGATTCCATCTGAAACCGCCAATATTGGCGGCAATAATTGCCGCACACTGTGTCCATGAGACCTAGGTTAGGCAGTTACAGTTCAATTTTCAATAGCGGCAGCATCACGGCATCAGCCCAGCGAAAAATCTGCCGCGCCCGACGGAATATGGGAAAATAATCGGCTATACCTTTAGCCCTGTCTGATGGCCCACCCGCTACCGGCATCACCTCCTGCAGCAGCAGATTCCGCTCCTGCGCTGAATCTGCTGCATCCGCCGCTCCCTGCGGAGGCGGGCGCGTGCGTGCGCTGGGCACAGCTCTCCGGCAGCAGCTACGGCCTCGCCCTCTGCGAGGTGGCGCGGAGTCACTCCGGGCCGTTGCTGGTCATCACCGAAGACACCTTGCACGCAAACCGCCTGGAACAGGAGGTGCTATTCTATACCGGCACACACGCAGGTCTCCCGGTACTCACCTTCCCCGACTGGGAGACGCTGCCTTACGACACCTTCTCGCCGCATCAGGACATCATCTCGCAACGCCTGACCGCGCTCTATCATCTCCCCGCGCTGGAACGCGGCGTGCTGATCGTGCCGGTGGAGACATTGCTGCACCGCATCGCGCCGCGCGAGTACGTGCAGGCGCACAGTCTGCTGCTCGAAACCGGCGCGCGCATTGACCTCGGCGCGATGCGCGCGCGGCTGGAGGCCAGCGGCTATCGTTGCGTGTCGCAGGTGATGGAGCACGGCGAGTTTGCCGTGCGCGGCAGCCTGATGGATCTGTTTCCCATGGGCAGTGAGCTGCCCTACCGCATCGACCTATTTGACGACAACATCGACAGCCTGCGCACTTTCGATGTGGAGACGCAGCGCTCGCTCGTCACGGCGCCCTCCATCCGCCTGCTGCCCGCACGCGAATTCCCCTTGAACGAAGAGGCGATTGCGCGCTTTCGCCGGAATTTTCGCGAACAGTTCGAAGGCGACCCACAGCAGAGCCCGCTCTACCGCGATGTGAGCAAGGGCCTCGCGCCGCCCGGCATCGAATATTACCTGCCGCTGTTTTTCAGCCACACCGACACCCTGCTCGACTATCTGCCGCCGGCCAGTCTGGTGCTCACCACCGCAGGCGTGGAGCAGGCCGCGCATGCCTTCTGGCACTCGGCCTGCGAGCGCCACGAGCAGCGTCGCCACGACCGCGAACGCCCGCTGCTGGCACCGGAATCCATTTTTGTCCAACCCGATGCATTATTCGCGGGGCTGCACGCCTTCCCGCAGGTGCAACTGCAACATGCGCCCAATCCCGCAGCCTCCAATTTCGCCACCGGCGTACCGCCTGAACTCACGCTCGATGGGCGCGCCGCACAGCCCGCCGCGCGGCTGCTGGAGTTTTTAAGCGCGTTTTCCGGTCGCGTGCTATTGGCCGCCGAAACCTCGGGCCGGCGCGAAACCCTGATCGACCTGCTCAAGCAGGCCGGCCTGCGCCCCGCGCTGTTTGCCGACTGGCCGGACTTTCTCGCTGGCGCTGCGCCGCTCGGCATCACCGTCGCACCGCTGGAGCACGGGCTGCTGCTGCCGGAGGCGCGCATCGCGGTCATCGCGGAGACGCAGCTCTTCGGCGAACAGGTATTGCAGCGCCGCCGTCGCAAGGCGCGCACGCGCGATGCCGAGGGCCTGGTGCGCAATCTCGCCGAGCTTTCCCTCGGTAGCCCGGTGGTGCACGAAGATCACGGCGTCGGGCGCTATCGCGGGCTGCAAATCCTCGACGTCGGCGGCCTGCAAACGGAATTCCTCACGCTCGAATATGCGGGCGGCGACAAACTGTATGTGCCGGTGGCGTCGCTGCACCTCATCAGCCGTTACACCGGTGCCGCGCCGGAACAGGCCCCGTGGCACAAACTCGGCGGCGAACAGTGGGCGCGCGCCAAGCGCAAGGCGGCGGAGCGTGCGCGCGATGTGGCGGCGGAGCTGCTCGAAATTCACGCGCGGCGCGCGGCGCGTGAAGGCCACGCCTTTACGCTGGACGAGCACGACTATCTCGCCTTCGCCGCCGCGTTCCCGTTTGAGGAAACGCCGGACCAGCACGACGCCATCGAAAGCGTGCTCGCCGACATGCGCGGCGGAAAACCCATGGACCGCCTCGTGTGCGGCGACGTCGGTTTCGGCAAGACCGAGGTCGCCATGCGCGCGGCCTTCGTCGCCGTGCAGGGCGGCAGACAAGTCGCCGTGCTGGTGCCGACCACCCTGCTCGCGCAGCAGCATTATCAGAACTTCAAAGACCGCTTCGCCGACTGGCCGGTGCGCATCGAAACGATCTCGCGCTTCCGCTCCAAAAAGGAACAGGATGCAGTGATCGAAGGTCTTGCCGACGGCGCCATCGACATCGTCATCGGTACGCACAAACTGTTGCAGGAAGGCATCGCGTTCAAACGTCTGGGGCTGGTGATCCTCGACGAGGAACACCGCTTCGGCGTGCGCCAAAAAGAGCGCTTCAAGCAATTGCGCGCCGAGGTCGATGTGCTCACGCTCACCGCCACGCCCATCCCGCGCACGCTCTCACTCTCACTCGCCGGCCTGCGCGATCTCTCCATCATCGCCACACCGCCCGCACGCCGCATTGCGGTCAAGACCTTCGTGCGCGAATGGGACAAGGCCCTGATACACGAGGCCGTGCTGCGCGAAATAAAACGCGGCGGACAGGTGTATTTTCTGCACAACGACGTGGATACCATCGAGAAGATGGCGCGCGACCTGGCGGCGCTGGTGCCGGACGCCAGCGTGCGCGTGGCGCACGGCCAGATGCGCGAGCGCGAACTGGAACAGGTGATGCTCGATTTCTATCACCAGCGTTTCAACCTGCTGGTGTGCAGCACGATTATCGAATCCGGCATCGACGTGCCGAGCGCCAACACCATCATCATCAACCGCGCGGACAAATTCGGTCTGGCGCAGCTTTATCAACTGCGCGGCCGCATCGGGCGCTCACATCACAGCGCCTACGCCTACCTGATCATTCCGGAACGCAACGCCATCAGCGCCGATGCGAACAAGCGGCTCGAAGCCATCGAGTCGATTCAGGAGCTGGGCGCGGGTTTCACCCTCGCCACGCATGATCTCGAAATTCGCGGCGCGGGCGAACTGCTCGGCGAAGACCAGAGCGGGCAGATGCAGGAGATCGGTTTCACGCTCTACGCCGAGTTACTGGAGCGCGCCGTAGCCTCGCTCAAGGCGGGACGTGAACCGGAGCTGGATCGCCCGCTCGACCACGGCGCCGAGATCGACCTGCGCCTGCCTGCGCTGATACCGGACGACTACCTGCCGGACGTGCACGCCCGCCTCATGCTCTACAAACGCATCGCCAGCGCCGCGACCGATGACGAACTGCGCGAACTGCAAGTGGAGATGATCGACCGCTTCGGCCTGCTGCCCGAGGCCGCCAAAAACCTGTTCACTCTCACCGGTCTCAAGCTCAAGGCGCAACCACGCGGCATCCGCAAGATCGAGGCCGGCGAAGGCGGCGCGCGCGTGATCTTCAACGATCACCCCGCCGTGGATCCCGGCAAGATCATCGCCCTGATTCAACGCGAGCCGAAGGTTTACAAACTGGACGGGCAGAATAAACTGCGTATGATTAAACCGCTGTCGGATGCCACCGCGCGCATTCACGCCATCGAACAGTTGTTGCAGACGCTCAGTTAGCTAGGTAGGGTGGGCACGTTGTTTGTGCCCACATGTTTCGCACCTCACCCAACGTCCTTCCCTTTATTAAATTGCGCGTGGGCACAAACAACGTGCCCACCCTACGAAACTGACAAATGATCCGCCGCATCGACGGTGTTTTGCAGCAGCGTCGCCACGGTCATCGGGCCTACGCCGCCGGGTACCGGCGTGATCCAGCCGGCGCGGGTGCGGGCGGCTGCAAATTCCACGTCGCCGCAGAGTGAGCCGTCGGGCAGGCGGTTGATGCCGACGTCGATGACGATGGCGCCGGGCTTGATCCACTCGCCCTGAATGAGGCCGGGCTTGCCGACGGCGGCCACTACGATGTCGGCGCGCGCGACGTGTGCGCCGAGGTCTTGCGTGAAGCGGTGGCAGAGGGTGACGGTGCAGCCGGCGAGCAACAACTCCAGCCCCATCGGCCGGCCGACGATGTTGGAGGTGCCCACCACCACCGCATGCTTGCCCCGGAGCGGCACGCCGGTGTGCTCCAGCAGGGTCATCACGCCGCGCGGGGTGCAGGGGCGCAGGCGCGGCATGCGCAGGGCCAGGCGCCCGATATTGCAGGGATGAAATCCGTCCACGTCCTTATCGGGATGGATGCGCTCGATGACGGCGTCGGCTTCGATGTGCGCGGGCAGGGGCAATTGCACCAGTATGCCGTCCACATCGGCGCGCGCGTTCAATTCATCGATGAGGGCCAGCAACTCCTGCTGTGACGTGGTGGCGGGAAGATCGTAGGCCAGCGAGTGTATCCCGGCCTCCTCGCAGGCCTTGCGCTTGCTGCGCACATAGACTTGGGACGCGGCCCCCTCGCCCAGCAGTACCACCGCCAGCCCAGGTGCGCGCTTTCCCGCCGCCAGACGGGCCTGCACGCGCTGCTGCACGGCCTGCTGCAGGGCCGCGGCAATCGCCTTGCCGTCGATGATATGTGCGCTCATGGTGGGGAAACGAGTGATGTCAATGAGGCCTCAATGATCGCACGCCCACTGCATTTCACCAAGCGTAGTGGGGAGGATTATAATTGACCCTTGAGGAAGCGGCGCGTATCATCGCCAACCTTGTGCCGAAGTCCGGTTAGGGTGTAGCTTCTGGCGAGTGCAAAGGACTTTCGGGGTATAGCGCAGCCTGGTAGCGCACCTGCTTTGGGAGCAGGGTGTCGTGGGTTCGAATCCCTCTACCCCGACCATTTTGTCGGGAACGCAATGGGTCTGCGGCATAGCCACAGGGCGAAGGCCACAGTGGGTTGAGACACCATTTTGCGCCCGT
>JAQBXX010000046.1 GCA_027624315.1 Pseudomonadota bacterium | reverse complement strand
CGCCCCCTAAACAGGGGGCGGGGACGTAGCGGAAAGGGTAGTCTTACTTATGACTTATGGGTAATCCGTTCCATGCTGACACAGCTTGCCATCCGCGATTTCGCCATCGTCGAACATCTGGAGTTGAATCTGCGCGCCGGGTTCACCGTCATCACCGGTGAGACGGGCGCGGGCAAGTCGATCATGGTGGACGCGCTCGACCTCGCGCTGGGCGGGCGCGCCGACAGCGGCGCGGTACGTCATAACGCCGAGCGCGCCGAGGTCAGCGCCGGTTTCGATGTCAGCCGTCTGCCCGCCGCCCAGCGCTGGCTCAAGGAACAGGAGCTCGACGCCGGCGGCGACTGCCTGCTGCGCCGCACCGTCACACGCGACGGCCGCTCCAAGGGCTACATCAACGGGTCACCGGTGACGTTGCAGCTGTTGCAGGAACTGGGCGCAATGCTGGTCGACATCCACGGCCAGCACGAACATCAGTCGCTGCTCAAGCGCGACATGCAGCGCCAGCTGCTGGACGACTACGCTGGCCACGGCGCCCTGCTCGAACAACTGGCGGGCCACTACCGGCACTGGCGCTCCGCGCAGCGCGAACTCGAAACCCTCCAGCGCAGCGTGGCCGAGCGCGAAGCGCGCCTCGATCTGCTGAATCATCAGGTGCGCGAACTGGAGGCGCTGCAACTCGGCCCGGACGACACGGCGCGCCTCAACGAAGAGCACGCGCGCCTCGCCAACGCGGGCCAACTTCTGGAAACTTCGCACAGCGTGCTGCATGCGCTGTATGAAAATGAAACCGGCTCCACGCTGAGCCAGCTTGCGCGCAGTGCGCTCGATCTGCGCGAACTCAGCGCATTCGATGCACGCCTCGGTGCGGTGAGCGAACTGCTCGAAGGGGCTTCGATTCAAGTGCGGGAAGCGGCGAGCGAACTGCGCCACATCATCGACAGTCTCGATCTCGATCCCGCACGCCTCACCACCGTCGAGCAGCGCCTGCGCAGCATTCACGACCTTGCACGCAAGCACCGCCTGCAGCCCGAGGAATTGCCCGCGCTACTGACACGCCTCAGCGGCGAACGCGACACGCTGCAACACGCGGATACGCGCGTCGAGCAATTGCGCGCCGAGGCCGCCACGGCAGAAAACGCCTATCGCGCGCTGGCCCAGACTCTGAGCGACGGCCGCACACAGGCCGCGCGTGCGCTGGCGGAAAAGGTGAGCGCTGCGATGGGCCAGCTCGGCATGCCGGGCGGACGCTTCGACATCGCCTTTGAGACATTGGAAGACACCGCCTTTACTGCCCACGGCATGGAGCGCGTGGAATTTCTCGTGAGCGCGAATCCGGGGCAGCCGCCCAAACCGCTCAACAAGGTCGCCTCCGGCGGCGAACTGTCACGCATCAGCCTCGCCATTCAGGTCATCGCCGCGCAAAGCGGGCGCATCCCGACGCTGATCTTCGACGAAGTCGATGTCGGCATCGGCGGCGGCATTGCGGAAATCGTGGGCAATCAGCTACGTACGCTGGGGGAGAACCGTCAGGTGTTATGCGTCACCCATCTGCCGCAAGTCGCGGCCCAGGGGCAGCACCACCTTCAGGTCAGCAAACAGAGCGGCAAAGACGCCACTCAACTCAGCGTCAGCGAACTTTCCCCGGAGCAACGCCGCGACGAAATCGCGCGCATGCTGGGCGGCGTGAAAATCACCGAACAGACGCGCGCCCATGCCGCCGAAATGCTGGAGCACGCGCAGACGCGGAAATCACCCAAGAAGAAAAACGTGTCGCAGAAGTCGCGCGTGGAGACCACGTAGTCGGTGTTGCCGCCCACGACCAGTGTGGAGGGGGCCGTTGTCTCCGTAACCGCGGCGGCATGCACCTCCGCGAGCCCGAGCAACAGGCACAGGCCTATGCGTAACAGTGTCATAGGTGAAACCAGTAATGCCGCAACGCGGCTGGATTTTATTCTGTTTTTTGTTGCTGGCAGGTGCCACAGATACCGTAGATATAGAGCGAATGATCGGTCATAGAGTAACCGGCCTTCTTTGCGATCTCGCGCTGGCGCTCCTCAATCACATCATCCATGAACTCTTCCACTTTGCCGCATTTGACACAGAGAATGTGATCATGATGTTTGCCTTCATTGAGTTCAAACACCGAATGTCCGCCTTCAAAGTGCTGGCGCGTGACGAGACCGGCGGACTCAAACTGGGTGAGCACCCGATACACGGTAGCCAGCCCCACGTCCTCACCGCCTGCGAGCAGGGTTTTGTAGATATCTTCCGCGCTCATGTGGCGCGTGGTGCTGTGCTCCAGCATCTCCAGAATCTTGATGCGCGGCAAGGTAGCCTTGAGTCCGGCCTTTTTCAAATCACGACTTTCCATGGGTTTCCTTTGCCTTTCCGGCATTTAATCCTGCTTCGGGTTGGAGTATTATCCGCCACTACATGAATAATCCAACGTCTATGCAAAAGCTTCTCACTACTCTGGCGCTGTGCGCAACCCTGATTTTGGCCGGCTGCTCAACCGCCAGCATCCCCGGCCAATATAAAATCGACATACAGCAGGGTAATGTCATCTCGCAGGAGGCGGTCGCAAAACTCAAGCCCGGCATGACCAAGAGCCAGGTCCGTTTTGCGCTCGGCACGCCGCTGCTGGTCGATGTCTTCCATCAAGACCGTTGGGACTATATTTACAGCATCCAGCGCGGTGGCCAGGAACGCCAGCAACGCCATCTCTCGCTCTTCTTTGCGGACGACAAACTCACCCGCATCGAAGGTGATGTGCAGCCCGCCGCAAAGGGCGAGCCTTCCGTTGCATCGCCCTCAGCGCCCTCCCAGCCCGGCACGGATGCCGCCGTACCAGTGCCCTTGCCTTAGCCGGCGGAAGACTGAGCGCCCTGCTCTGCCCGCCATTTGCGCGCCTGCCTGGGGTCCGTGATCAGCGGACGCAAAATCTCCACCCGGTCGCCCGCACGCAGCGCATGATCGAGCTTGCTGAGCTTGCCGAACACCGCCACGCGATTCGTTGCCATATCGATCTCCGGAAAGCGCTCGATAATAGCGGAGACGCGGATGGCGTCCTCCAGTGTGGCGCCTGCGGCGACCTCAACCGGAATAATCACCTGCACGTCGGGGCGCGCATAGGCCACTTCCACCTTTATTCTTGAGGCCGCCATTTTTGGCGCGACGGGGCCTGCTTCAGCGTTTCCCATACACCTCCACCGCGCGCTTGCAGAAGGCATCCACCAGCGAGTTGGCGATCTGGTTGAACACCGGCCCAAAGGCAAGGCCGACGAGCTTGTTCGAAAATTCAAAATCCATATCGAGCCGCACCTTGCTGGCGGTTGCGGCAAGCGTATCGAAGCGCCAGAAACCCTCCAGATGCCTGAACGGCCCTTCCACCAAGCGTATCTCAATCATCTTGTTTTTTTGCAGCCGGTTGCAGGTGGTAAAGGCTTTGCGCAAACCGCCGTGCGCAAGCTGCAACACGCCGCGCACCTCGTCCTCGTTGCGCGCGAGCACGCATGACGACTCGCACCAGGGCAGAAATTCCTCATAGGCCGCGATGTCGTCCACCAGGGCGTACATCTCCGCCGCCGAGTAAGACACGAGCGCGCTTTTACTGATCGTAGTCACGATGGCGGATTATACGCCACACAGCAACCAAGGGCACACAGCCATGCCCGGAACGGGCCTGTTATACTGGCGCATGGCCAAACCAAAAACAGCCGCGTCCTCCCCCGGCCGCACCATCGCGCTCAACAAAAAGGCGCGCCACGACTACTTTCTCGAAGATCGCCTGGAAGCGGGCCTTGCCCTGGAAGGCTGGGAAGTCAAGAGTCTGCGCGCCGGGCGCATACAACTGAAAGAAAGCTACGTGCTGCTCAAGGACGGCGAGGCCTGGCTGTTCGGCGCGCACATCTCGCCGCTGCCCACTGCTTCCACCCACATCCACCCCGACCCGCTGCGCACACGCAAACTGCTGCTGCACGCCGATGAAATCAAAAAACTCATCGGCGCGGTCGACCGCAAGGGTTACACCCTGATACCGCTGGCCATCTACTGGAAGAAAGGCCGCGCCAAACTGGAGATCAGCCTCGCCAAAGGCAAGCAGGAGCACGACAAACGCGACGTCGAGCGCGACCGCGACTGGGTGCGCGAGAAGCAGCGTTTGCTGAAATCAGGTTGAGGGACGCGGGAACTCCATCTGCGCTATAATGTCTATGTACTAAGTCCATGGGGGCGACCTGGCTTCGACGCGGGTTACAAAGCCTGAGGGGCATGCCGAGGTGCAGTTCACCTCGTAAATCAAACTGCAAAAATATAGTTGCCAACGACGACAACTACGCCTTAGCGGCTTAATCCCCGCTAACCTCTGACTGAAGCCGTGCTTGTGCGTTCAGCGTCCGCAAGGACATTCAGGGGTCGACTCTCACAAGATCGCGTTGCGGCTCGTTCAGGGTCAATGCGCTAAAACTCTACTGAACTCGCTTGCTGTGTTCCCTGCCTGTCGGGTAACAGCCGGCTAAACCCAAAGACCAGGCTACGCATGTAGAACCAAAGGTAGCGGATTTGCGGACGCGGGTTCGATTCCCGCCGCCTCCACCATTTGATAGTCCAAAGCAGTCCAAAGAAGGCCGGAAAACCTAATAAATACAGGGGTTTCGGCCTTTTTATTGTCCTAAGCATCCCCACCCATTCCCCCGCAATCCAGCAAAAACTGTTGGTACTTCTGTTGGTATCTGGTATGTTGGTACTGCCTGATACCAACAAAAGGGGCGAATAATGGCACTGACTGCGATAGAGGTAAAGAACGCGAAGGCAACCGACAAGCCTTTGAAGCTATCGGACGGCGGCGGCTTGTTTTTGTTGGTGCAACCTAGCGGCGCAAAGTATTGGCGGCTTGCTTATCGCTTCGCTGGCAAACAAAAGACACTGGCACTTGGGGTTTATCCAGATATAAGCCTATCTGCCGCACGGGAGCGGCGCGAACAGGCGCGCAAGCTGCTGGCGAATGGTGCAGACCCCGGCGCAGTGAAGCAGGCGCAGAAAGCGGCAATAACGGCTCTGGCAGAAAACAGCTTTGAACTTGTCGCCCGTGAATGGTTTTCAAAACACACGCCGAACTGGAAAAAGAACCACTCAAGCAAAATCATCCGGCGGCTGGAAGTGGACATATTCCCGTGGTTAGGTGCGCGCCCTATTGGTGAGATAACCGCGCCTGAATTGCTGGCAGCGATCCGCCGAATAGAAGCCCGTGGCGCACTGGAAACCGCCCACCGTGCCCTTGCCAATTGCGGACAAGTACTTCGCTATGCCGTGGCAACAGGACGCGCACAACGCGATCCGGCGGCTGACTTGCGCGGCGCATTGCCACCCGTGAAAGAAAAGCATCACGCCTCAATTACTGACCCGATGGCTATAGGCGAACTACTGCGTGACATAGAAGGCTATCAGGGGGCGTTTGTTACACGCTGTGCGCTGCGCCTTGCCCCGCTGGTATTTCTGCGCCCCGGCGAACTGCGCAAAGCGGAATGGGCGGAAATTGGCCTTGATAAAGCGGAATGGCGCATACCGGCGGCGCGCATGAAAATGAATGCCGTGCATATAGTCCCCCTATCCACTCAAGCCGTGGCGATCCTGCGCGAACTGCACCCGCTGACAGGCGCGGGGCGATACGTCTTTACAGGTGCGCGCACCACCACTCGGCCCATGAGCGAAAACGCGGTATTGGGTGCATTGCGGCGGCTAGGCTATACCACCGACGAAATGACCGGACACGGCTTTAGAAGCATGGCCAGCACCCTGCTAAACGAGCAAGGCTGGAACCGCGACGCCATAGAGCGGCAACTGGCACACGCCGAACGGGACGGAGTGCGGGCGGCATACAACTACGCGGAATATCTAACCGAACGCAAACGCATGATGCAGGCATGGGCGGATTATTTAGATGGGCTGGCCAGTGGCGCGAACGTGATACCGCTGTACAAAAAAGCATAATCCAGTTTTGCTACGCCTAGCCCGACGGGGCGAACACCGGGAAGCCTTACCCGCTGGCGTGGCAATTCAATAAGGCATGGCATGAGAGGCAATGCTATGACACCTGACGATCCAAAACGGTTAAAACAAGTTTTTTTACTTGAGCATATACGGAGATCAATCCTACACGATAAGCAGCCCCCAAAAGTAACCCTGCAAAGCGTGACACAATCACTGAGAGAGTGGTTTACAAAAACGCTGACTGTGCGTGAGAATCGCACAGAAAAA
>JAQBXX010000015.1 GCA_027624315.1 Pseudomonadota bacterium | reverse complement strand
TTTATGGCGTGACTCCTGAGTAAAACCCCTGTTTACTCTCCCCCCCCCCTGCCCCGCCCCCTAAAAAGGGGGCGGGGACGCGGCGGGAAGTGTGGTCTTACTGTGTGACTTAATGAGTATGTTATGGATGTCTCCCGCCTGATTGACCCCCTGAACGATGCGCAACGCGAGGCGGTGTGTGCGCCGCAAGGCCCGCTGCTGATACTGGCGGGCGCAGGCAGCGGCAAGACGCGCGTGCTCACGCACCGTATTGCGTGGCTGATGGAGGTCGAGCATGCGTCGCCGTTTTCCATCCTCGCCGTCACCTTCACCAACAAGGCCGCCGCCGAGATGCGCGGGCGCATTGAGGAATTGTTGCAGCGCCCCGCGGGCGGCATGTGGGTGGGCACGTTTCACGGACTGGCGCATCGTTTGTTGCGCGCACACTGGCAAGAGGCGCGCCTGCCACAGACGTTTCAGATTCTCGACAGCGACGATCAATACCGCACGTTACGCCGCGTGATGAAGGCGCTCGACCTCGACGAAGCGAAGTGGCCGCCGCGTCAGGCGCAGTGGTTCATCAACGCACGCAAGGACGAAGGCGTGCGCCCGCAGCACATTGACGACCGTGGCGACCCGCACGCGCGCCAGATGATCCGCATCTATCAGGCCTATGAAGCGCTATGCGAGCGTTCGGGTCTGGTCGATTTTGCCGAGCTGTTGTTGCGCGCGCATGAACTGTGGCTCAAGCAGCCGCAGGTGCTGGCGCACTATCAGGGCCGCTTCCAGCACATCCTGGTGGACGAGTTCCAGGACACCAACGCGATTCAATACGCCTGGCTGCGCATGCTGGCAAGCGCACATGGCCGGATGTTCGCGGTGGGCGACGACGACCAGTCCATCTACGGCTGGCGCGGCGCGCGCATCGAAAATATCCAGCAGTTCGCGCGCGACTTTCCCGGCACGCGCACGCTGCGCCTGGAGCAGAATTACCGCTCTACCGGCACCATACTCAAGGCCGCCAACGCGCTCATCGCCCACAACAGCGGGCGCCTCGGCAAAAACCTGTGGACCAGCGGCGCCGACGGCGAACCGATCCTGCGCTACGCGGCGTTTAATGATCTGGACGAGGCGCGCTTCGTGGTCGAGCGCATCCGCCAGTGGGTGGCGCAGGGCGGGCAACGCGCCGAGGCCGCCATCCTCTACCGCTCCAACGCACAGTCGCGCAATTTCGAGGAGGCCCTGCTGCAGGCGGGAATGCCGTACCGCGTCTATGGCGGCCTGCGCTTCTTCGAGCGCGCCGAGATCAAGGACGCGCTCGCCTATCTGCGCCTCATCGCCAACCGCGACGACGACGCCTCATTCGAGCGCGTGGTGAACACGCCGACGCGCGGCATCGGCGACACCACGCTGGAGGTGCTGCGCGCACATGCACGCAGCCAGCAGATGCCGCTGTGGCGCGCCGCGCAGGCTATCACCGCAGAGGGCAAACCGAACCCGCGCGCAAGCTCGGCGCTGGCGGCCTTTCTCAACCTGATCGAAACGCTCGCGCGCGACACGGCGGGCTCAGACCTGCACGAGCAGACCGACCACGTGGTGCAGCACAGCGGCCTGCTCGACCATCACCGCAAGGACAAGGGCGAGAAGGGACAGGCGCGGGTGGAAAATCTGGAAGAGCTTTCCAGCGCCGCGCGCCAGTTCAACCATGAGCAGGAGGAGGGCCTCGATCCGCTGTCGGCATTCCTCTCCCACGCCGCGCTGGAGGCGGGCGAAAGCCAGGGCAGCGAGTGGGATGACTGCGTGCAGCTCATGACGCTGCACTCGGCCAAGGGCCTGGAGTTCCCGCTGGTGTTTCTGTGCGGCATGGAGGAGGACTTGTTTCCGCACCGGCTTTCCACACAAGACGACCGCCGCCTCGAAGAAGAGCGCCGCCTGTGCTACGTCGGGGTGACGCGCGCCAAACGGCAGTTGTACGTCACCCACGCCGAGCGCCGGCGCCTGCATGGCAAAGATACCTGTCCCAGCCCGTCGCGCTTCGTCAGCGAAATCCCCGCCGAGCTGGTGCGTGAGGTACGCCTGCACGCCACTGTCGCGCCAACGCCGACCTCGTTCGCTAAAGAATCGCCCACAGCAGCCGATAAAGAAACTACGCGTGCCGGCCTGCGCCTGGGTCAGCACGTGCGTCACGCCACCTTCGGCGACGGTGTCGTACTGAACTACGAAGGACGTGGCGAGCAGGCGCGTGTGCAGGTCAACTTCATACGCACCGGCAGCAAATGGTTGATGGTGGCCTACGCCAACCTGCAAACGGTATAGGCCAGCACGGGTGGGGTATGCCGGAAGACACGCGCGCTTTGAGGAAGGATTTTTCAATGCCCGCTTGCTATTTCGGCATTAAAGAATGAGATAATACGGCGTCGGGTGCTTGCTGAGGGCCTCGGTCCTGTAAAGAGAACCCCAAATTTTGGTTTAATTCATCACACATATTTTCAAGGAGAAGATTCATGAAGTCACATTGGTTAATTGCTTCCACCGCAGCCACCCTGCTGTTCGCAGGTCAAGCAAGCGCCGCACTGGACATGGCTGCCGGCTCGGTTCTGGCCAAGAAGAGCGGTTGCTTCGCCTGCCATAACGTTGAGCAGAAGCGTGTTGGGCCGGCATGGAACGACGTGAGCACCAAGTACAAGGGCAACGCGGACGCCAAGAAAATCCTGGTGGAGTGGACCAAGAAGGGCGGCACTGGCCGCTGGCAGATGGGCGTAATGCCTGCCTACTCGCCGCGCGTGTCGGATGCCGACATCGAGCAGCTCGTGGACTTTATCGTATCCCTCAAAAAATAATCATTTTCGACTTTGCCTTACTGAAAGCCAGCCTAACCCGCTGGCTTTTTTTTATGCTGCACAGGGATGTGAGAATGTCGCGGGCGGTCACTCCCGGCATCCTGCCTCCCGTGACACTAGTGCATCCCTGCACGTCGCATGGATGCGCAGGAGTGACGCTGCCGCCGTGGTAAATCTCGCACATGGATGCTGACCTGCTTTGGCTGGTTCCGCTGTTCTTCGTCACCGCGCTAGTGTACAGCTCGGTGGGCCACGGCGGGGCCTCGACTTACCTCGCCCTCTTCGCGCTGTTCGGCTTTGCGCGTGCGGACATCGTGCCGACGGTGCTGGCGCTGAATCTGCTGGTGAGCGGGCTGGCGTTTTTCCACTATCAGCGCGCCGGGCATTTTGATCTGCGCCTGCTTGCACCGTTCGCCATTACTTCCATCCCGGCCGCCTACCTAGGCGGCACGCTGCACCTGTCGCCGGACGCTTTTTCCATTTTGCTGGGCATTACCCTGTTGGCCGCCGCTGTGCGCTTCCTGATCTTTTCCCGTCCGCTGACGGCCAAGGACCACCTCACGCCACAGCGCTTGTATCTGATCGGTCTGCCCGTCGGTTTGTTGCTGGGCTTTCTCGCCGGCCTGCTCGGCATAGGAGGCGGCATCTTCCTGAGCCCCTTGCTGCTGGCGCTGGGCTGGGCGAACGCCAAAAAAACCGCCGCCGTTTCCGCCGCCTTTATTTTCGTCAACTCCAGTGCCGGCCTGCTGGCGCAGACTGCGCAAGCGCCGCCCGACGGGACACTGACCGGCCTGCTCGCCGTTGCGGTCATCCTCGGCGGCGGCCTCGGATCTCACACGGGTGCTTTCCGTTTCCCGCCCGTGGTTTTGCAGCGTTTACTGGCTCTGGTGCTGCTGTTCGCGGCCTTTAAGCTGCTGAACAGCGCCCTTGGCTAAACGCGATCAAGGTGCAGCTACAGACACTTGCATTAGTAAATGATAACTATTATCATTAAGATGAGACTTTAACTTCGGTTCTATGGAGCTTGTGATGAAACCCTTACGTTATGCCTTGCTGTCGCTGCTTGCCCTGCTGCCCCTCGCCTTTGCGCCTGTCCAAGCGGCGGATGAGATTGTGGTTTACTCCGCACGCAACGAACAACTGATCAAGCCCTTGTTTGATGCCTATACCAAAGAAACCGGCGTCAATATCCAGTTCGTCACCGGCCAGGAGGGCCCGCTGCTCGCACGCCTCAAGGCCGAGGGCAAGAACACACCGGCCGATCTTCTGATCACGGTAGACGCCGGCAACCTGTGGCAGGCGGCACAGGAGGGCGTGCTGGCCAAGGTCGCGTCCAAAACTCTGCACGACAATATTCCCGCGCATCTGCGCGATCCGGACGGACAGTGGTTTGGCCTCTCGATCCGCGCGCGCACCATCGTCTACAACACCCAAAAGGTGAAGCCCGCCGACCTCTCTACCTACGAAGGCCTGGGCGCGGCGCAATGGAAGGGCCGCCTCTGCCTGCGTTCCTCGAAGAAGGTCTACAACCAGTCGCTGGTGGCGATGATGATCGCGCGCCTGGGCGAGCAGAAGACCGAGGAGATCGTGCGCGGCTGGGTCACGAACCTCGCCACCGAACCGCACTCGGACGACACCCAAGAGATGGAGGCGATCGCCGCCGGTCAGTGCGACGCGGGCATCGTCAACACCTATTACTACGGGCGGCTCATGAAGAGCAAACCGGAACTGCCGCTCGCGCTCTACTGGCCGAACCAGAACGACCGTGGCGTGCACGTGAACATCTCCGGTGCCGGCATTACCAAGCACGCCAAGCATGCGCAGGCGGCGCTGAAATTCCTCGAATGGCTCTCCGGCGACAAGGCGCAACATCTGTTCGCTGACGCCAACCTGGAGTTTCCCGCCAACCCGCAGGTGCAACCCGATCCGCTGGTGGCCTCGTGGGGTGCATTCAAACAGGACACCATCAACGTCGCCGAGGCCGGTAAACTACAAGCCCGGGCGGTGATGCTGATGGATCGCGCGGGATATAAATAAGCCCGCATGAGCGCACACCCCGGCACCGGCGCCATGGCCCCAGGCCGCCTGGGGGCTCGCGCGCGCCGCATGAACAGCGGCTGGCATATAGTCACGCTGCTCATCGCCGCGCTGGTCGCGCTTCCCATCCTGGTGCCGTTCCTCTCCTGGCTACACCCGGAGGGCGAGGTATGGCGCCATCTTGCACATACCGTGCTGGGCGAACTGGTACGCAACACGCTGGTGTTGACGGCGGGCGTCGGAGTGGGCGTGCTGGTGCTGGGCGCGGGTCTCGCATGGCTCACGGCGATGTGCGAGTTTCCCGGCCGGCGCATATTCGAGTGGGCGCTGATGCTGCCGCTTGCCGTGCCCACTTACGTGCTCGCCTTCGTCGCCATTGGCCTGCTCGACTTCAGCGGCCCGCTGCAAACGACGCTGCGTACGATGTTCGGCGCGGACCTGCGGCTGCCGGCCATCCGCTCGACAGGCGGCATCATCATCGTGATGGTGCTTGCGCTCTATCCTTACGTTTACATGCTCGCACGCGCGGCGTTCCTCTCGCAGGGGCGCACCCTGCTGGAGTGCGGGCGCATGCTGGGCCTCACGCCATGGCAGGCCTTTCTGCGCGTGGCGCTACCCACCGCGCGCCCGGCGCTCGCGGCAGGCGTAGCACTCGCCCTCATGGAGACGCTGGCCGATTTCGGAGCCGTGTATATTTTCAACTACGACACCTTCACCACCGCGATTTACAAGGCCTGGTTCGGGTTGTTCAGTATCGACGCGGCGGCACAGCTCTCCACACTGCTGCTGCTGTTCGTGGCGTTCGCCTTCTATCTGGAACACCACTTTCGAGGTGCGGCGCGTTTTCACAGCGGCGGCAAACTCGCGCACGAACGCCGCTTTCGCCTCACGGGTGCGCGTGCATGGGGCGCGACCGCCGCCGCCGGCGTGGTGCTGTCCGCCGCCTTTCTCGTTCCGCTGGCGCAACTGCTGGTCTGGGCCGCGGACACGGCGCTCAGCGGTTTGGATGCGCGCTATATCGAATTCACGCTGCATACGCTGGCACTCGGCGTGCTCGCCGCGCTCATTACCGTGTCCGCGGCCCTGCTGCTCTCTGCGGCGCGGCGCGGCTCCCGCGGCAACCTGTCCAACGCCCTCATCCGCCTTGCCACGCTGGGCTACGCGCTGCCCGGCACGGTACTCGCGGTGGGCATCATGCTGGTGCTGACGTGGCTGGACAGGGGGATCAACAGCTTCAGCGAGACGTGGCTCGGCACACCTGCGGGGCTCGCACTGGCAAGCTCGCTCACGGCCTTGCTGTTTGCCTACCTAGTGCGTTTCCTCGCCGTCGCGCACGGGCCGGTGGAGAGTGGCCTGGAGCGCATCACACCGTCGATCACGCAGGCCGCGCGCAGCCTGGGAGCGAAGCAAAGGGAAATCCTGTGGCGCATCTATCTGCCCATGCTGCGGCCCGGTCTGCTCTCCGCTGGTCTGCTGGTGTTTGTCGAAGTGATGAAGGAGCTACCCGCGACGCTGCTGCTGCGCCCGTTCGGCTGGGACACGCTCGCCGTGCGCATCTTCGAGATGACCTCAAACGGCGAATGGCAGCGCGCGGCGCTACCCGCGCTGGCGCTGATCGTCGTCGGACTGATACCGGTGCTGCTGCTGATGCGCCCCAGCCGCACCAAGAGTTGAGCCGCCTACGTTATTCCGAATATGGGTAACGCAGGTGGCCGTAGCGTATCACCAGCACCGCGAGCGCCAACACCAGAATGGCGCCGGAAAGAGTGCCAGCATGGTCCAGCTATTGATATCCTTCAGACCGATAATGATATAGCGCGCTATCGCCACCATGGCGATATAAACCGGATACCGCACCGGCAGCTTGCCGCTGCTGAAATAGAGGCCGACCATGGTGAAGATTTCAAGATAGATAAACAGCAGCAGGATATCCTGCAGCAACACCTCGCCACGCTGCACCATCAGCCCGACTTCCTGCCCCACCGCCACCATGGTGGCGAGGGTGATCAACTACAGCCCCGCCCATTCAATGAGGTGCAGTGAGCGCATTACGACGCGGTTGGTCTGCTGCGACACGTCCTTCATGGAGCCTCCGGGGTCAGATTATCTCCATCTTCAACAGCGGCGCGGCGTCTGTCAACCGCTGTCGCGTGCCACTGCCTTATTGCCACGCCGGATTAAGCAATTTGGCTTGGATTCGGCGCACGCGCACGGTATAGTAGCGTTGATCTTCGCGGGAGAGATTTGTCACCCACTGCAGGTGACGGACGCCGACGGCGCAAACCGCCCGGAAACGCTCAGGCAAAAGGACCGCGCAGACAGCATATATTCTGGAGAGCTCGGCCGACCTACGTCAGGCCGACACCGAAGGGGTTCAATCTCTCAGGTCACAGGACAGAGGGGCGAGGGCAGTGCGTGACGAACGTGCTGCCCTCGCCCTTTTTCTTTTTGATTTGATGCGAGAACATCATGGGCCACCAAACACCGCTTTATAACGAACACCTGGCGCTGCACGCGAAGATTGTCGATTTCGCCGGCTGGGACATGCCCATCCATTACGGCTCGCAGGTCGAAGAACATCATCAGGTGCGGCGCGATGCCGGCATGTTCGACGTCTCGCACATGACCATCGTGGATCTGCGTGGGCTGCAGGTGCGCGCGTTTCTGCAACACCTCATCGCCAACAATGTCGACAAGCTGAAGCAACATCAGGCGCTCTATACCTGCATGCTGAATGCAGAGGGTGGTGTGATCGACGATCTCATCGTGTATTTCATGGACGAAGAGTGGTTCCGCATGGTGGTGAACGCTGCCACGCGTGAGAAGGATATGGCCTGGATCAACACGCAGGCGGCGGCCTTTAGCGTCACCGTGACCGAGCGGCCGGAGCTCGCCATGATTGCCGTGCAAGGCCCCCACGCGCGCGAACGCGTGTATGAGGTGCTGGCCGGTAGTGACGCACACGGACGTGCTAATGTCGCGGGAGGCAGGACGCCGGGAGCGACCAACGACTCTCTGCGCGAGCAGGCCGCGCAGCTCAAACCTTTTTATGCCGCGCACGCGGGCGGCATCTTCATCGGCCGCACCGGCTACACCGGCGAAGACGGCTTCGAGATATTACTGCCGGGCAAAGACGCCGCCGCGATGTGGCGCGCGCTGCTGGGCCAAGGCGTCAAACCCATCGGCCTTGGCGCGCGCGACACGCTGCGGCTCGAGGCGGGCATGAATCTCTACGGCACGGACATGGATGAAACCATTTCGCCGCTGGAATGCGGACTGGAGTGGACGGTGGCGTGGGAGCCCGCCGCGCGCAAATTCATCGGGCGCGACGCACTGGAAAAACAAAAGGCGCAAGGCGTCGCGCGCAAACTGGTAGGGCTGGTACTCGAAGACAAGGGCGTATTACGCAATCACCAGAAGGTCATCGTCGAAGGCATTGGTGCTGGCGAAATCACCAGCGGCAGTTTCGCGCCCACACTCGGCAAGGCCATCGCGCTGGCGCGTGTGCCCGCGGCCACCGGCGCGCACGTGGCGGTAGATATCCGAGGCACACTGCACCCCGCACGCGTCGTGAAGCCGCCGTTTGTGCGCAACAACAAATCTTTAATCTGAAATTCTCAGAGGATAATGGCATGAGCAATATTCCCAAGCATCTTAAGTACACCAAAACCCACGAGTGGGTGGAGGTGCAAAAGGACGGCACGGTCACCATCGGCATCACCGATCATGCGCAGGATTTGCTGGGCGACGTGGTGTTCATCGACGTGCCGCAGGTCGGGCGCGAGCTGAAGGCGGGCGAGGCATGCGCGGTGGTGGAGTCGGTCAAGGCCGCTTCCGACATCTACAGCCCCGTCGCGGGGAAAGTGACCGCAGTGAACGGCGCGCTCACCGATCAGCCGGAACTGGTGAACAAGGACGCCTACGGTACGGCGTGGATGCTGCGCCTGAAACCATCCAACCCGCCCGAGTTGAATAACCTGCTGGACGCCGACGCTTACGCATCATTCATCGCCTCCGAAGCACATTAAGTAGCGCCATGCCGTTCATCCCCCACACTAAAGAAGATGTCAGCGCGATGCTCGACGTCATCGGCGCGCAGAGCATCGACGATCTGTTCGAAGAGATTCCACCGCAGTTGCGTGAGACGCAATTGAGCACGGTGCCCACGCATCTCTCCGAGATGGAAACCGTGCGCCTGATGAGTGAGCGTGCGGCGCAAGATAAAACCCCACTGTGCTTCATCGGTGCGGGCGCGTATGAACATCACATCCCGGCCGCGGTGTGGGAGATCACCACGCGCGGCGAATTTTATTCCGCCTACACGCCTTACCAGGCGGAAGCGAGCCAGGGTACGCTGCAATTGCTGTATGAATTCCAGACCATGATGGCGAACCTCACCGGCATGGAGGTTTCCAACGCCTCGCTTTACGACGGCGCTTCGGCGCTGGCCGAGGCGGTGCTCATGGCGGTGCGCACGCACGGCAAATCACGCCGCGTGCTGATCCCCGCCACGGTGCATCCGCTCTACCGCGCGGTGATACACAGCATCGTGCATCACCAGAAAATCGAGTTGGTTGAGATTCCTTATTGTGCCGGGGACGGACACACGATTCCTGAATCGCTGCATCATTTCAAGTCCGATGACTTCGCTGCACTCGTCATCCCGCAGCCGAATTTCTTCGGCGTGCTGGAAGAAGTCGATGCGCTCACCGACTGGGCGCATGCGAACGGCCTGCTGGTGATTGCCGTGGTGAACCCGATCTCGCTCGCACTGCTCAAACCGCCGGGGGAATGGGGTGAGACGGGCGCCGACATCGTCTGCGGCGAAGGTCAGCCGCTCGGCGCGCCGCTGTCTTCCGGCGGGCCGTACTTCGGTTTCATGTGCTGCAAAAAACAATACGTGCGCCAGATGCCGGGGCGCATCATCGGGCGCACCGTGGACCTCGACGGCAAACCGGGCTTTGCGCTCACGCTGCAGGCGCGCGAACAGCATATCCGCCGCTCCAAGGCCACCTCCAATATCTGCACCAATCAGGGCCTGCTGGTAACCGCCGCGACGATACACATGGCGCTGCTGGGGCCGGAGGGCCTGGAGCGTGTCGCGTCAGCGTGCCATGCCAACACCCAACGGCTGGTGGAAAAACTTAGTGCCATTCCGGGCGTGACCCAGGTATTCAACGGCTCTTTCTTTCATGAAGTTGTGCTGCGTGTGAATAAACCGGCGCGCGACGTGCTCAAGGCGCTGGCCGCAGATAGCATCTTGGGCGGTTATGATTTGAGCACGCACTATCCGGAGCTGGGCGATGCGATTCTGGTGTGCGCCACCGAAACCAAAAACGACGCCGATCTCGATGCCTATGCCGCATGCCTGCGGCGTATAATGATTCAGTAGCTCTCAACGCAAAAGGAGGTTCACATGGCCACCATCACACTCAAAGGCAACCCCATACACACCAACGGCGATCTGCCGAAAATCGGCAGCAAGGCCCCTGACTTCAACCTGGCCGATGCCAATCTCGCCAACAAGACGCTGGCCGATTTTCGCGGCAAAAAGAAACTGCTCAACATCGTGCCCAGCCTCGACACGCCGGTGTGTGCGCTGAGTACGCAAAAATTCAACGAGCACGCCAAGACCAGCGCCGACACCGTGATGCTGATGATCTCCGCCGATCTGCCCTTCGCCATGAACCGCTTCTGCACTGCGGAGAACACCCAAAACGTCATCACGCTTTCGATGATGCGAGACCGCCATTTCGCCAAGGACTACGGCGTGCTGATCGAAGACGGCCCGCTCGCCGGCATCACCGCGCGCGCGGTGGTCGTGATTGATGAGAACGACAAGGTGAAATACACGGAGCTGGTGCCCGAAATCGGGCAGGAGCCCGATTACGACAAGGCGCTGGCAGCACTAAAATAAGCAGTAGGTTGGGTTAGGCGCGTTTTTTGCGCCGTAACCCAACAACAGCCAGTGTTGATGTGTGCTGCCTATACTCAGTGTTGCAGATTGGGTTTGTTGGGTTACGCGATAGGGCCGCTAACCCAACCTACATGATGGATGATTTTCCACGGAGTCACGACGAGAGCATGGCTACATGTTGATTTTTGAACACTCACAACCGGGCCGTACCAATCCTTCGCAGTCCCCGCTCGACCGGGCGGAGACCGGCGGCATTCCATCACATCTTCGGCGTGCGCAGCGGGCCTTGTTGCCGGAGGTGTCCGAGATGCAGGTGGTGCGGCATTACACAAGATTGTCGCAGAAGAATTTTTCCATCGACACGCAGTTCTATCCGCTCGGCTCCTGCACCATGAAGTACAACCCGCGCGCCTGCAACAAGATCGCGCTGCTGCCGGGATTTACGGGCCGCCATCCGCAGGCCCCGGAAAGCTTCAGCCAGGGCTTTCTCGGCTGCATGTATGAATTGCAGGAAATCCTCAAAGACGTCACCGGCATGCAGGCGGTATCGCTTACGCCGATGGCCGGCGCGCAGGGCGAATTTGCTGGCGTGTCCATGATCCGCGCCTATCACGACGCGCGCGGCGACAGTGCGCGCACTGAAATCCTGGTGCCCGACGCCGCGCACGGCACCAACCCCGCCACTGCCGCAATGTGCGGCTACACGGTGCGCGAGATCCCGACCGATAACAATGGCGACATCGACCTTGAACTGTTGCGCGCCGCGGTGGGGCCGCACACCGCTGGCCTGATGCTCACCAATCCTTCAACGCTCGGCGTGTTTGAAAAAGACATTCTGGAGGTACGCACGATCGTGCATGACGCTGGCGGCCTGCTGTATTACGACGGCGCCAACCTCAACGCCATTCTCGGCCTGGTCAAACCGGGCGACATGGGCTTCGACGTCATCCACATGAACCTGCACAAGACCTTCTCCACGCCGCACGGCGGCGGCGGCCCCGGCGCGGGTCCGGTGGGTGTGAACGAAAAACTGAAGCCGTTTCTACCCATCCCCATCGTGGGCAAAGAAAACGATGGCAGCTACCGCTGGCTCACGGAAAAAGATTGCCCGCAATCCATCGGGCGTTTGTCCGCGCACATGGGCAATGCGGGCGTACTGCTGCGCGCCTACGTCTACGCGCGTCTGCTCGGGCGCGAGGGCATGCCGCGCGTGGCGCACTATGCGACGCTCAATGCCAACTATCTGATGGCGCGCCTCACGCAGGTGGGATTCGTCGCCGCCTTCCCCAAGCGTCGCGCGACGCATGAATTCATTCTCACCCTGAAAAAGCTCAAGGACGAAACCGGCGTGAATGCGATGGATGTCGCCAAGCGTTTGCTCGACTATGGCTACCATGCGCCGACGACCTATTTCCCCCTGCTCGTGCCGGAGTGCCTGTTGATCGAGCCGACCGAGACCGAGAGCAAGGAAGAGCTGGACGGCTTTATCGACGCGATGCAAAAGATACTCATCGAGGCACACACCTCTCCCGCGACGGTGAAGGGCGCACCATACACCACGCCTGTGCGGCGCCTGGATGACGTAAAGGCGGCGCGCGAACTGAACCTTACCTGGAAGCCGTAACCACCTCGCCTGCGTTTCCCGCCGCGGCGGCAGCAATGAGGTGCGTAACAAACTGCTGTGTGCACTCATGCCACGTATAGAGCAGCGCCCCGGCACGGCAGCGTTCGGCACTCAAGGATAGCGCCCTGAGTGCCGCCTCCCGCAGGTCTTCATCCAGATAGCCCGTCTCGCCGTTGATGATAATGTCGCCCGGCCCGCGCACCGGATAGGCCGCCACCGGCACGCCACAGGCAAGCGCCTCGATGACCACCAGGCCGAAGGTATCGGTGCGGCTGGAAAACACAAATACATCCGCGCACGCGAGATGGCGCGCCAAATCCTCACCGGTTTTAAAGCCGGCGAACTGCACCTCGGGATAACGTTGCTTCATCTTCACCCTATCGGGACCGTCGCCAATGACATATTTTGTGCCCGGCAGATCAAGCTTCAAAAAGGCTTCAATATTTTTCTCCACTGCCACACGCCCCAAATAGGCGAAGACTGGCCGCGCATGAGAGACCAGGGACTTGTCGCGTGGATGGAACAATTCCGTATCCACGCCGCGCGACCAGATGGCCAGATTCGTAAAACCCTTCGCATGCAATTCCTGTTTCAGCGCCTCGGTCGCTACCATGGTGTATTTCGCTCGATTGTGAAACCAGCGCTGATAGGCATAGGTCAGGAACAACGGGATGCCAAAGCGAAAATTCACATACTCCGGAAAGCGGGTGTGAAATGAAGTGGTGAAGGGAAAGCCGCGTTTTATGCACCAGGCGCGTGCGGCCAGACCGAGCGGGCCTTCGGTGGCAATATGCACCGCATCGGGTTGTAGTGTGGCCAGCATTTTATACACCTTGCGTCGAGGGGCAAGCGCGAGCCTGATCTCCGGATACGTAGGGCATGGAAGGGTCTTGAATTTATCCGGAGTGACGGTGTGGATGTCGTGACCGGATTTTTCCAGTTCCTGTATGGTCTTGGAAAGAGTGGTGACAACACCGTTAATTTGCGGAAACCAGGCGTCACTGACTATAGCAATTCTCATACTCCTCCTCTTTAAGCAGCACCACACTCTCTTCCGCCCAGTGGATCACCTCCAGCCTGCCTTCGCCGTTTTCTACCAGCGCAGTACAGCTCTCCACCCAGTCGCCATCATTGCAGTACAGGATGCCGTCATACTCCGCGATGGCGGCCTTGTGGATATGGCCGCACACCACCCCGTGCACCTTGCGCCGGCGCGCTTCGTGTACCAGGGCCTGCTCGAAGCTGCTGATGAAGTTCACGGCGTTCTTCACCTTGTGCTTGAGATAGGCAGCCAGCGACCAGTAGGGAAAACCCAGCCTGCGGCGGAAATAATTGACGCTACGGTTGCTGAGCAGCAGAAATTCATACATGCCGCTACCCAGTATAGCGAGCCACTTGCTGTGCTTGACGATGCTGTCGAACTCGTCGCCGTGTATCACCAGCAGCCTGCGTCCGTCCGCGGTTTTATGAATGGCATCCGCGCATATCTTGATGCGCGCGAACGTGTGCCCCACATAATCACGAAACAATTCATCGTGATTGCCCGGCACGTAAATCACCTTGGTGCCATTGGCCGCCTTGCGCATGATGGCTTGAATCACTTCATTGTGCAGTTGCGGCCAGTACCAGAGGGCCTTCATGCTCCACACATCGATCATGTCGCCGATGAGATAGAGGTAATCGGACTCGGTGTGATTCAGAAAATCGAGCAAAAACTCCGCCTTGCATGCGCGAATGCCGAGGTGTACGTCAGATATCCAGATAGAGCGAAAACGCAGAGGTCTCATGAACTTTCCTCCGTAACCGTTTAATTTTCTGCATCATCCATGCCTTGTGTTACAATTTTATTTAAATGTGGCGTGAGAAATAAAAAATTTCGCCCTGATATGCAGCGTGTTGATTTGCGCCAGTCAAACGTGTAAACACACAGCCATGAAAAATAAAATATCGAAAGGTGGCGAAATCGCGCGGCTTATCCGCGCGTTCGGTTACTCGCTGGCGGGCATCAAGTCTGCATTTCAAAATGAAGCAGCGTTCCGGCTCGAAGTCGCACTGTTCATTCTTTTTGCCCCGCTTGCACTGTGGCTGGGAAGTAATGGCGTGGAACGCGCACTCCTGCTGGGCAGCCTGCTGCTGGTGCTGGTCGTCGAGGTCATCAACTCCAGTATCGAAGCCGCCGTAGACCGCATCGGCACGGAGCATCACACGCTCGCGGGACGCGCCAAGGATATGGGATCAGGCGCGGTACTGCTTGCGCTCGTCAACGCAGCGCTGGTCTGGGCATTGATATTATTGGATCAATTTTATTTTTAATCACATGGGGTTTATATGTCTGCACTGATCTGCGGTTCGTTCGCCTACGACACCATCATGGTGTTTCATGACCGCTTCAAGAATCACATCATTCCCAGCCAGGTGCACATCCTGAGCGTCTCGTTTCTGGTGCCCGACCTGCGCCGCGAATTCGGCGGCTGCGCGGGCAACATCGCCTACAACCTCAACCTGCTGGGCGGCAAGGCGCTGCCGATGGGCACGGTGGGCAACGACTTCGGGCCTTACGCAGACTGGATGAGCCGCTGCGGCATCAACCGCGCGCACGTCAAACTCATCGACCACAGCTATACCGCGCAGGCGTTCATCACCACCGATCTCGACGACAACCAGATCACCGCGTTCCATCCGGGCGCGATGAACTTCGCCCACGCCAACCGCGTGAGCGACGCGCAAGGCGTGAGCATCGGCATCATCGCCCCCGACGGGCGTGACGGCATGGTGGAACACGCCACGCAATTTCACGCCGCCGGCATACCCTTCATCTTCGATCCCGGCCAGGGCATGCCGATGTACGACGGCAACGACCTCATGACCTTCATGAAACAGGCCACCTGGGCCGCGTTCAACGACTACGAACTCCAGCTCATGCAGCAGCGCACCGGAAAATCGCTGCACGAACTTTCCAAACTCGTCGATGCGCTCATCGTCACGCACGGCGCCAATGGCTCCAGCATCTATGCCGACGGCAAGCACGTGGAAATTCCGGTGGCGAAGGTGGATAAGGTATCAGACCCCACCGGCTGCGGCGACGCCTACCGCGCAGGCCTGCTCTACGGCCTGATGAACAGTCTGGACTGGGGTACCACCGGACGCATGGCGGCGCTCATGGGCGCGCTCAAGATCGAACACGCCGGCACGCAGAACCACAGCTTTACGCGTGCGGAATTTGATGCGCGGTTTAAAGAGAGTTTCGGTTATGCGCTGTAGCAGCGTTATTTGCGCGCTGCGAGTCTTGCTTCGAGCGCGGCAAGCTCCGTGATGGGCGCGGAACAGGACACTCCCTCGCACACATAGGCCGTGACGCCTGTTGCCGGGCTCTGCTGCGCGAGCACGCCGGGGAGATTTTGTTCGCTCGCGGGAATGGCGAACGCGAGGCGGCGCGGGGCGTAATGTTTGTTACACAGATCGCGCCACGGTTGCAGTGCTGCGGCATCGCCGCGCAGGACGATGATGGGCGGCGGATTCAACTGCTCTTCGAGCGCATCGAGCAGCGTGCCGTGTGCGTACGGCATGCGCGCCACTTCGCTCCATGCGGCTTCGAGTGTGCGCGTGGCGGCGTCGAGATAGCGCGGCTCACCCAGCAGGTGACCGAGCCTGCCCAGCGCCAGCGCCGCAATGCCGTTGCCGGAAGGTGTGGCGTCGTCGGAGAGCGGCCTGGGGCGCTGAATGAGTTGCTCGTGATCGTCGGCGGTAAAGAAGAATCCGCCGTTCTGTTTATCCTCAAAGTGTTCGAGCATGACGTCAGCGATTGCAACGGCGAATTGCAAGTCGCTGGTGCGCCAGCGCGTTTGCAGCATTTCGAGCAGCGCATCGAGCAGAAATGCATGGTCATCGAGATAGGCCGAAAGATGCGCCTTGCCGTCTTTATACGTGGCGAGCAAGCGTCCATTGGCCCACAGCGTGGCATGGATAAAATCGAGCGCACGTTCGGCGGAGGCGGTGCACTCCGGCGCGTCCAGCAGGCGCCCGGCCTGCGCCATGCCTTTGGTCATGAGCGCGTTCCACGAGGTGAGGATTTTTTCATCGCGGCCGGGTCTTACGCGCGCTTCACGCGCGGCGAATAATGTGCGGCGCGCGGAATCGATAATTTCCACGACTTGTGTCTCGGTTAAATGCAATTCATGCGCGATGGTTGCGCTATCCGCCGCCGCATATAAGTGCCATGCGCTGTCTTCAAAATTGGCGGCTTGAATCAGGCCAAAGCGGCGCGCGACGACATCGTATTCCTGCGCATCGAGCACGGCGCGGATTTCATCCCGCGACCACACGTAAAATTTTCCTTCGTGGCCTTCCGAGTCAGCGTCGAGTGCGGAGTAGTAACCGCCCTCCGGTGACTGCATTTCGCGCAGCACCCAACGCGCGGTGTCGAGCGCGGTGGATTTGAACAATTCTTCCTGCGCCAGCGCATACGCCTGTGCGTAAAGGCCGAGCAGCAGACCGTTGTCATACAGCATTTTTTCAAAATGCGGAATCATCCAGCGCTCGTCCACCGCGTAGCGGCAGAAGCCGCCGCCGAGCTGGTCGTAGATGCCACCTTGCGCCATCGCGCGCAGTGTGGCGGTGGCCATGCGCAGCGCCTCGGCATCCGGCTCGCCCGCCAGGCTGTGCGCATAGTGGCGCAGCAAGCGTTCGATATGCGGCGGGTGCGGAAATTTTGGCGCACCGCCAAAGCCACCGTGGTGCGCATCAAAACTGGATTCCAGTTGATGGCGCGCGGCGGCGAGCGGCACGGCATTGAGTACGGGTTTGGCGCCAGTGGGCGGGGCGCAAGCCAGCGCCGCGACCAAGGTCTGATTTTGCGCTTCGATATCGCTGCGCTGCTCGTGCCAGGCGCGGGCGATGCGCTGCAGCAGGTCGGTGAACGCCGGCAGTCCGTAACGTGCCTCACGCGGAAAATAGGTGCCGCCGAAGTACGGGGCGTGGCTGTCCGGTGCCAGCATCATAGTGAGCGGCCAGCCGCCACTGCGCCGGGTGAGCAGGTGGTGCGCCGTTTGATAAATGCGGTCGAGATCGGGGCGCTCTTCGCGGTCGACCTTGATGTTCACGAACAGCGCGTTCATCACCTCGGCGGTGGCCGTATCCTCGAACGACTCGTGCGCCATGACGTGGCACCAGTGGCACGCGGAGTAGCCGATGGAAAGCAGTATCGGCTTGTCCTCGCGCCGGGCGCGCTCCAGCGCCTCCGCCCCCCACGGATACCAGTCCACCGGATTATGGGCGTGCTGTTGCAGGTAGGGGCTGGTCTCGTGGCTCAGCCGGTTGGGATGAGGGGCTGCCGTAGTCATTGACCTTTCCATGGTGGCATAATTAACTATACGCTGGGGCTGGGGCGTTTGTCTTGCAGCCGCCAGAGACCATTGGGGGTTAAACATGCGCGTCCCCTTCATAGAAGGCAACCCCGACATCACTGCAAACGTGAACGATTTCCTCACAGACCCCCGCTCGTCAAGCACATCTGCGAACGTTATGGCTGGCGCATCGACATCGCAAGTGGGCCGGAGGCGAGTACCTGCGTTTACCTGGCATTCGGCACGACACCACCCACCGTTTAAACCGTTTTTTTGATTTCCGGAACATATCATGCCGCTTGCGCCTCTGCGCCTGAAAAAAAATGAAGACCGCCGCCTGCGCGCGGGCCACCTGTGGGTATTCAGCAACGAGGTCGATGTCGAGCGCACACCGCTCGATGCGTTCGAACCGGGCGATGCAGTCAGTGTTGAGGACAGCCGCGGCAAAATCATCGGCAGCGGCTACATCAATCCGCACTCACTCATCTGCGCGCGCCTCATCAGCCGTGCGCCGCAGCGCGTGCTGGGTGCAGCACTGCTGACCCAACGCCTCACTCACGCGCTCGCGCTGCGCACGCAGTTGTTCGACAAACCTTACTACCGTCTCGTGTTCGGCGAGGGCGACGGTCTGCCGGGCCTCGTCGTCGACCGCTATGGCGCAACTATCGTGGTGCAAATCACCACCGCCGGCATGGAGCGCGCAAAAACTGAAGTCCTGAGCGCGCTGCACCACGTACTCAATCCTGATGTCATTCTGTTGCGCAACGACAACACCATGCGCGCACTGGAGGGTTTGCCGAGTTATGTGGAAACCGCACACGGCACCGCCGCTGAGTGTCTGCTGCTGGAAGAAAACGGTGTGCGCTTTGAGGCACCGCTGCTGCATGGCCAGAAGACCGGCTGGTTCTATGACCACCGCATCAATCGCGCCCTCACCCAGCACCATGCACGCGGCGGGCGCGTACTGGATGTATTCAGCTACCTCGGCGCTTTCGGTGTGCAGGCGGCGGTGGCGGGTGCATCCGCAGTGCTGTGCATTGACGCCTCGGAGCAGGCGCTCGAATTCGTACGCCGCAACGCCGCGCTGAACCAGGTCACGTCGCGTGTAGGCACGCTGAAGGCCGATGCCTTCGACGCGCTCAAGGCATTGCATGACGATGGCGCAGCCTTCGACGTAATCGTGCTCGATCCGCCTGCGTTTATCAAACGCAAAAAGGATCACGCCCAGGGGCTGCAAGCCTACCGCCGCCTGAACCAGATGGCGCTCGCGCTGCTCGCCCCCGACGGCATTCTGGTTTCGGCCTCGTGCTCCTATCACCTGTCACGCGCAGAACTATTGCACGCGATGCAACAGGCCGCGTGCGCCCAACAGCACATCCTGCAAATCATCGCACAGGGCCACCAGGGGCCCGACCACCCCGTACATGCCGCGATTCCGGAAACGGATTACCTCAAGGCGTTTTTTGCGCGCAGGGTGATGGAATAGCCCTGCACCCGAAACCGGGTTGCACTTTCGCCGCCTTGCTGCAAATAATCTTTTGCCTTCACCCCGCGTAGGCGATAATGGAACAAATGATTACTTATCCCGCCATCGATCCCGTCGCACTGCACCTTGGACCGCTCAAGGTTCACTGGTACGGCCTGATGTATCTCGCCGGTTTCGCCGCCGTCTGGTGGCTGGGCGTGCGGCGTGCGCGGCGGCCGGGGGCTATCATCACGCCGGAGCAGGTCAGCGATCTGGTGGTGTATGGTGCGCTCGGCGTGATGCTGGGCGGGCGCATCGGTTACATCCTGTTTTATGACCTGGCGGCCTACATTGCCGAACCGCTCAATATCTTCAAGCTGTGGCAGGGCGGCATGTCGTTTCACGGCGGGCTGATCGGCGTACTGCTCGCCATGGCGCTGTATGCGCGCAAGCTGCACGTGCGCTTTTTCGAGATGACGGACTTCCTCGCGCCGCTCGTGCCCATCGGCCTCGGCGCCGGACGCATCGGCAACTTTATCAACGGTGAGCTGTGGGGCAGGGTGAGCGACGTGCCGTGGGCCATGATCTTCCCCACCGGCGGGCCGCTGGCACGCCATCCGTCGCAGTTGTATCAGGCGGCGCTGGAGGGCGCGCTGCTATTTATTATCTTGTGGAGTTACTCCGCCAAACCGCGCCCCACGATGGCGGTGTCGGGAATGTTTTTGGTATTTTACGGCCTGTTCCGTTTTATGGTGGAATTCGTGCGCGTGCCCGACGCGCAGCTCGGTTATCTCGCGTTCGACTGGGTGACGATGGGCCAGGTGTTATCGTTGCCGATGATCTTCGCAGGCTTTGGGCTGATGTGGTGGGCTTATCGTAAACCGGCCGGACAATATGGAGTGTAACAAAATCATCTTCAGCGGACACGCCGTGCGGCGCATGTTCGAGCGCAGCATCAGTCGAACCGATGTACTCGCCGTGATTGCTTCGGGTAAGATTATCGCCCGTTATCCTGATGACGCACCTTTCCCGATCTGCCTGATGCTGAGCTTCATACGCAACAGGGCCATTCACGTCGTCATAGGATGACCGGGAAAATTACACGTGTTATGTCGCAACTGCCTACCCTCCGGATCCTTTGCTCTGGAGCGCGGATTTTGAAACGAGGAAATAGCTATGAAATGCTTATTGTGCAAGCAAGGTGAAGCTCGGCCTGGACGTGTCACGGTAACACTACAGCGTGGCGAAACAACCGTAATCATTAAATACGTACCTGCTGACGTATGTGAAAATTGCGGAGAATATTATCTCTCCGATACCGTTACCGAGCGATTGCTCGCGAAGGGAGAAGAAGCAGTGAAAAATGGTGCGGAAGTTGAAATCTTCCGTTATGCCGCTTAACCATGCAACAATATCTGCAATTCCTGCAACACATCCGCAACCACGGCGTACGCAAGGACGATCGCACCGGCACCGGCACGCTCAGCGTGTTCGGCTATCAGATGCGCTTCCCGCTCGACGCCGGCTTCCCGCTCGTCACCACCAAGAAGCTGCATCTCAAGTCCGTCATTCATGAAATGCTGTGGTTCCTGAGCGGCGACACGAACATCAAATATCTCAACGACAACGGCGTGCGCATCTGGAACGAATGGGCCGATGCGCGCGGCGAACTCGGCCCGGTGTACGGTGCGCAGTGGCGCGCGTGGCAAACGGCGGAGGGAAGCATCGACCAGATCAGCGAACTCATGTGCCAGATCAAGACCAACCCCGACTCGCGGCGCCTGATTGTGAGCGCGTGGAATGTGGGCGAGCTGAACAAGATGGCGCTGCCGCCGTGTCACGCCTTTTTCCAGTTTTACGTCGCCGCAGGAAAGCTCTCCTGCCAGCTCACGCAGCGCTCGTGTGATGCGTTTCTCGGCGTGCCGTTCAACATCGCGGAATACGCGCTGCTCACCCACATGGTCGCGCAGCAGTGCGATCTCGCCGTGGGCGACTTCGTCTGGAGCGGCGGCGACTGCCACATCTACCTCAACCATCTCGAACAGGTGGACCTGCAACTGACGCGCACGCCCTATCCGCTGCCGCAGTTCGTCATCAAACGCAAGCCGTCGTCGATTTTTGATTACGCGTTTGAAGATTTCGAGATCGTGAACTACGAGGCGCACCCGTCCATCAAGGCGCCGGTGGCGGTTTAACGCCGCATGATCTCGCTCATCGCCGCCATGGGGCGCAATCGCGTCATCGGCAAGCACAACACCCTGCCGTGGCGGCTGCCCGCCGACATGCGGCATTTCCGCCGCGTCACCATGGGCAAGCCGGTGTTGATGGGGCGCAAGACCTTCGAGTCGCTCGGCAAACCGCTGGCGGGCCGTACCAACATCATCATCACCCATGACCTCACCTACCACGCGCCCGGCTGTCGCGTGGTTCACTCCGTCGCCGAGGCGCTCACCGCCGCGGGCGTTAGCGACGAGATCATGGTGCTGGGCGGCGCCGACATCTTTGCCCAGTTTCTGCCGCACGCGGCGCGCATGTACCTCACCCACGTGCACAGCGATTTTGACGGTGATGCCTTTTTCCCCGCGTTTGACGCTAGCGCCTGGGTGGTGACAGAGCGCACCAGGCATGAGGCAGATGCCGAGAATCCGCACGCCTGCAGCTTTGTGACGCTGGAGCGGGTTTAAGCCGCCGGGGACTCAGTCTGCCATTGCCCGGCCCGGCGGCTACGGTTATGCTTGAACTGTTTTCCGGCGTGCCTCGTCAGGCGCGACCCTTCTGTTACACGCTCATTACGGGGAGGTGGTCTCATGAAGGCTAATATCGGCGACACTGAAAGAGTCATCCGCGTCATCATCGGCCTTGCGCTGCTTTCACTCCTGTTTATTCTGGAGGGCAATGCGAGTTACTGGGGGTTGGTTGGCCTGATCCCGCTGGGCACCGCCGCCATCAGATGGTGCCCGCTCTGGGTCTTGTTGGGCATCAACACCTGCCCGGCGGAGCAGCGCCCTCACTAGGGCGTTTCATCCAGGGTCGTTTTCAGCACCGCCTGAGCAGCGGTGGAGGGTTTGCTGTGTTAAACAGAATTTCCCTGCTTGTATTTTTATCCGCGGTCGCGCCCGCTGTTTTCGCCCAGGATATCGCCCTTGCGGCGTCGGAAACCCTCGTCGACAGCATCGACACCCTGGCCTGGAAAGACAACTCGTTTAAGGTAAGTCCCGACAGCAAACACATCGCCTATGTGCTGCAGGAGGGCGACCGGCAACGCGTGGTGGTGGACGGCGTCAAGGGCAAGCCGTATGACGGCATCGGCATGCGCACCGACTTCTTTAGCCCGGACAGCAGTCGCATCGCCTACATCGCACAACAGGGGGAGCAATGGTATGCCGTGGTTGACGGCAACGAAGAAGGCCCCTACGACGCGCTCATCAATCCCGTCTTCAGCCCTGACAGCAGGCGCGTGGCCTACAAGGCCAGCCTCAATGGCAAAACCGTCGTGGTTGTGGACGGCGTGGTCAGCCGAACCTACGATGGAGTCGAGTGGCGCTCGCTCGTTTTCAGTTCCGACAGCCGGTATTTTGCTTACGTTGCCAGCAAAATCATGCCGGACGGGCACAGCGTGGAGTTTGTCGTGCTCGACGGCAAGGAAGGCAGGCCGTACGACGGCATCGGCGAAGCCACGCTCCACTTCAGTCCGGACGGACGGCGCATCGCCTACCGTGCGCTTCACCGCGACAAGGAATTGGCGGTGGTCGGCGGCAAGGAGGGCAAGCGTTATGACGGCATCGGCACCATCATGCCGGTGTTCAGCCCGGACAGCCGGCACGTGGCCTATGTCGCCGAAAGGCAGGGGCGGCAATTCCTGGTGGTGGACGGCAGGGAGGGCGAGCACCACGCCAAAATCCTCAGCGCCCCGCGCTTCAGCCCCGACAGCCGGCACCTCGGCTTCGTCGCCGAGTTGCACGAGCAGCGCTATATCGTCGTGGATGGCAAGGCGGGCACGAAATTCGAAGATATCAACCCCGTCGCGCCGGTCTTCAGCAATGACAGCAAGCACAGCGCCTATGTGGGGCGGGGCAACGGTAAATATGTGCTGGTGGTGGACGGCAAGGAGTACGCTGCGCACGATTATATCGGCCCGCTGGTCGAACCCTTCAGCCCCGACGGGTCACGCCTCGCCTACCGGGCGGGGCGCGCTGACAAGCTGTTCGCGGTGGTGGACGGCAAGGAGCAAAAACCATACGACGCCATCGGCACCGAAAGCCCGGTTTTCAGTCCGGGCGGAAAGCACGTCGTCTACCGCGCACGCACCGGCACCACCATGCACGTTGTCGTGGACGGCGTGGAAGGTCCGCCGTACGACCTCATTCTCAATACGCTCAAATTCGATGGCGACGACAGCCTGCGCTACGTCGCGTTCAAAGACGACAAGGCCTACCTCGTCGCGCACGACCTGCGTGCAGACAGCCAGGCAAAATCCTCACCACTGGCGGAGTTGAGTCAACCCTAGCAGTTTGTTGAAAAAGGCCATCCATGGCCTCTTTCAACACGCAAAGCAAAAAATGTGATTTTTACTGTGCTTCATTTTTCAAACACTTGGCTGTTTGAAAAATGGCGGTACATCCATGTACCGCACCGCAGTTTGTTGAAAAACAGAGTTTTTCAACAAACTGCTAGAATCGGGAGCAATGCGCCCGGCAAGCGACGTGCGCCTGCGTGTATTCCTCGCCGTCGAGACGCAGCGCACTCAGGCTGCCGCCCCACACGCAACCAGTGTCCAGCGCATGGACGCCTTGCGCCGCATACTCGCGCAGCGCCGACCAGTGGCCGAAGACGATGTTTAAATCGCGGCTCTTCCTGCCCGGCACCTCGAACCACGGCAGGTAGGGTGCAGGCTGGCTGCCCGGCGAACCCTTTTCGTGCAGTGCGAGGCGTCCCTCTGCATCGCAAAATCTCAAGCGGGTAAGGCAATTGGTGATGAAGCGCAGCCGCGGCATGCCGCGCAGCGCGTCAGACCAGACGCGCGGTTCGTCACCGTACATCTGTCTTAAAAATTCGGGATATTCTGATCCGCGCAATACCGCCTCCACCTCGGCGGCGCAGGCGCGTGCCTGCGCCAGATCCCACTGCGGCGGCAACCCGGCGTGGAGCAGGGTGAATCCCGTCACAGTGTCGTGATGCAGCAGCGGCAACCGGCGCAGCCAGTCGAGCAATTCGTCGCGATCCGGCGCCATGAGCACATTCTGAAACGTATCGTGGCGCCCGTAGCGTTCATGGCCCGCGGCCACCGCCAGCAGGTGCAGGTCGTGATTGCCGAGCACACACAGTGCCGCGTCGCCGAGGCCTTTTACAAAGCGCAGCACCTGCAACGACTGCGGCCCACGGTTGACGAGGTCGCCAACGAACCAGAGCCGGTCTGCGGCGGGCTCAAACGCGATGCGCTCCAGCAGCGCCAGCAACTCATCGTAACATCCCTGTACGTCACCAATGGCGTAAACCGCCATGTCGCCCCCCCCTTTTAACGCACCTGAGCTGTAGTGGCCTGTCTACTCGACGGCTTTCAGGTTCCGGTTTTTACTCAGGAGTCAGAAAATAAGGTTGCAATGTTAATGATATGACTCCTGAGTAAAAAATCCTGCTTACTCTACCCCCCCCCTGTCCCGCCCCCTCAATAGGGGGCGGGGACGTAGCGTGAAGTGCAGTCTTAATTACTGACTTATGCGTGATTCATGCTTACGGCAGATCAGGCGTGACTCCTCTATGCTGAGTGGTTCCGCTGTCAGACCGCAGCGGAATTTCCTGCTGCCCTCGCGCAGAAAGTGTTCGCAGGTGTTGCACACGCCGAAGGTACGCGACCGGTTGGCCTGCTGCAGGACGCGCAGCAGCCTCACCAGTTCATCCTCCATACGCTGCACCGCCGCTGCGCCGAGTTCAGCGTTCGCTTTGCGCCAGAGCGCAGGCGGCAGTAATTTATCCAGCAGATGGTGGCCCTTGGCGGTCACCTGCACGCGGGTCACGCGGCGATCCTCCTTGTCCTCGCGCTTGCTCACCAGGCCAAGGCCTTCCAGCACCATCAGGGTTTGCGACGCCGTACCTTTGGTCACGCCCAGGTACTCGGCCAGCGCCGCGGGCGTATCGCTGTAACGGTTGGCGCGCGCAAAATAAGCCAGTGCCTGCAGTTGCACCGGCTGCAGGCCGTGCCCGGCACCCGCCTGCCGTGCCTCGGCGCGCAGCAGGTTGCCGATACGCTCAATCAGATCATAGCCACGTTGCTTGCTCATGGCCCTATAGTAGCGCCGCAATACCATCTTGACAAACAGCAGCCCGCGCATTATGGTATCGACTCGATACTATAATAAAGGAGCGCATTATATGAAACATCGTATTGCAGGTGCTTTGGTACTGGCTTCAGGTCTCTCATGCACTGCCGCGTGGGCCGCAGATGGCAAAGTGGACTATCCCGGCGGCTACCGTGACTGGCATCACGTCAAGAGCATGGTGATCCAGCCAGGCCACCCGCTGGAAAATCCGTTCGGCGGCATCCACCACGTGTATGCCAACAAAAAGGCCGTGCAGGGTTTAAAGAGCGGCAAATATCCCGACGGCGCAGTGCTGGTGTTTGATCTGTTGAAATATAACGAAGGCGGCAGCGCATTGCAGGAAGGCGAGCGCAAGCTGGTCGGCGTGATGCAGCGCAACGCCAAGCGCTTCAAGGACACCGGCGGCTGGGGCTTTGAAGGCTTCGCCGGTAACAGTCACGACCAACGTCTGGTGAGCGACGACGGCAAGTCGTGCTTCGCCTGCCACGCCCCGGAAGCAAAATCTTCCTATGTCTTCAGCAAGCTGCGCGATTGAGCACTAGCGTAATGCGACACTCTGTTTGGAGTTATTAAAGTCCAACTTCACAGTGCGGCTCAAATCCCCCGGCCTTCGGCCACCCCCTTTGCAAAGGGGGTCGCCCTCCTGCAGGAGTGCTTTTTTAGCGCATCTCGCCGCGCGATATGCGCAACAAAATCCGGTCCAGTGCGCGCGTGGGCAGCAGCCTGCGCAGCACGGCAAACAGATAACTCGGAAACGTGACGTAGTAACGTGCGCGCGGGCGTGGGCTTGCCAGCGCCCGCAGCACCTTGCGCAGCACCGCCTCCGGCGGCAGGGTGAACGGCGCCGCCGGGCCTGGCTTGGCGAGACGCCGTTCGAGCGCCGCGTAACGCTCGCGGTGCGCGCTGTGTGCGGCATCGATGTTTTTCCTGTAGGCGGCAAAGCCGTTGGCGCGGAATTTACTCTTGATCGGGCCGGGTTCAATCAGGGAAACGAAGATGCCGGTATCCGCCAGTTCCATGCGCAGGGTATCGGTGAGGCCTTCGAGGGCGTATTTGGTCGCATTGTACGCGCCGCGATACGGCAGCGCGACAAACCCCAGCAGCGAGCCGATGTTGATGATGCGCCCGTGCTGCTGCGCGCGCATGAGCGGAATGACGCGGTTGATGAGTTCGGCGGTACCGAACAGATTGGTTTCAAACTGCGCCCGCAGCACCTCGCGCCGCAAGTCTTCCACGGCGCCGGGCTGGCCGTAGGCGCCATTGTTGATGAGCACGTCGATGCATCCCTGTGTGCGGCGCACGACTTCATCCACTGCAGCGTGTATCGAGGCCGAGTCATCCAGATCGAGGCGCAGGCTTTCCAGGCCGCGCGCAGCCAATCGTTCGACATCCTCCGGCTTGCGCGCGGTGGCGAACACGCGGTGACCCTGCGCGTGCAGATTTTCGGCAAGACACAGGCCGATGCCGCTGGAGCAGCCGGTAATTACTATTATTTTTTTAGGCATAGCAACATAAATGTCACCACCGGATTACTCCTTCCCCCTTGATGGGGGAAGGCTGGGATGGGGGTGAAAAGTCCGCACACAAGTTGCTTTACCACCCCCACCCTAACCCTCCCCCATCAAGGGGGAGGGAAACTCTATACTAGAGTTGTGCAGCTCATCCTGCTTGCGCCGCTCTTCCTGTTGCAGCGCCCACATATGCGCATAGTGCCCTGCCTGCGCGAGCAGTTCGCGGTGCGTGCCGCGCTCCACGATGCGGCCATGATCCAGCACCAGTATCTGGTCGGCGTCGATTACCGTGGACAAACGGTGTGCGATCACGAGCGTGGTGTGGTTCGCCGCGACTTCGGCCAGCGCGGAGAGTATCGCCTGTTCCGATTTGGAATCGAGCGCTGAGGTGGCCTCGTCGAAGATCAGAATCTTCGGGCCTTTTAAAACGGTGCGCGCAATCGCCACGCGCTGCTTCTCGCCGCCGGAAAGCTTGAGACCGCGCTCGCCCACCATGGTGTCGTAACCCTTGGGCAGCGATTCGATGAACTCGTGAATGTGCGCCAGCTGCGCCGCGCGCAACACGTCTTCGCGTGCGGCCTCCGGCCTCGCGTAGGCGATGTTGTAATAAATGGTGTCGTTGAACAGCACGGTGTCCTGCGGCACGATGCCGATGGCGGCGCGCAGGCCTGTCTGCGCCACATCCCGGATGTCCTGACCGTTGATGGTGATGCGACCGCCGCTCACGTCGTAGAAGCGGAACAACAGGCGTGCAAGCGTAGACTTGCCCGCGCCGCTCGGCCCCACTACGGCCACCTTGTGGCCGGGCGCGATCTCGAAATCCACGTCGAATAAAATCTTGCGCTCGGGGTCGTAGCCGAAATCGACGTGCTCGAAGCGCACGCGCCCCTCGCCCACCACCAGCGGCTCCGCGCCGGGCTTGTCCTTGACGTCGGTCTCCACCGCAAGCAGGCTGAACATGCGTTCCATGTCGGCGAGCGAATTCTTGATTTCGCGGTAGACGAAACCGAGAAAATTGAGCGGGATGAACATCTGGAGGAGGAAGGCGTTGATGAGCACGAGATCGCCCAGCGTCAGGGTGCCGCTCACCACCTCCGCGCTTGCGAGCCACATGAGCAGCGTGACGCCGATCGCGATGATGGCACTCTGGCCGAAATTGAGCGCCGCAAGCGAGGTCTGGTTCTTGACCGATACGCGCTCCAGCACGGTGAGGTTGTCGTCGTAACGCCGCGCTTCGTAGTCTTCGTTGCCGAAGTATTTCACCGTTTCGTAATTGATCAGGCTGTCGATCGCGCGCGTGTTGGCCTTGGAGTCCATCTCGTTCTTGGCGCGCACGAAATTCATGCGCCACTCGGTGATGGCGAAGGTGAAGACGACATACGCCAGCAGCGTAATGAAGGTGATAAACGCATACCAGGCCGAATACTGGTTGAGCAGTATGGCCGCGACCAGGGCGATCTCAAGCAGCGTCGGCAGGATGTTAAACAACATAAAGGAAAGCAGAAAACTGATGCCACGCGTGCCGCGTTCGATGTCGCGCGACAGCCCGCCGGTCTGGCGCTCGAGATGAAAGCGCAGCGCCAGCGCATGCAAATGCCGGAACACCTTGAGCGCGATGCGGCGGATGGCGCGCTGCGTCACCTTGGCGAATACCGCATCGCGTAGCTCGCCAAACAGCGCCGTCAACAGACGCAGCAGGCCGTAACCCAGCACGAACACGAGCGGTAACACCAGCAGCGGGTGCTGCGCCGCGTCGAGCTGATCCACAATCTCCTTGAGCATGAACGGCACACCGACATTGGCGAGCTTGGCCAGCACCAGGCAGGCCATGGCAATCAGCACGCGGTCGCGAAACTCCCACAAATGGGGTAACAGGCTGCGCACCGCCTTCCAGTCGGAGCGATGATGGGTGGGCGGTATGTTAGTGTGACCGTGCATAGGGGCACCCGTATTTTGCTAGCCGCAACAGCAGGGGGTTCGTGGCGGTTGCAGGTTTTGCGCTGATCGCTTACAGAACTGCTTTTGGAGTATAATACGCCATCGATTTTGCTCACACACTTTTCGACTTATTCCGATGCCGATTTACGAATATGAATGCACTGCCTGCGGGCACCGTCTGGAGGTCATCCAGAAATTCAGCGACGAGCCGCTCGCAGAATGTCCGGCGTGCGGCAAATCCGCCCTGCACAAACTGCTTTCGGCGCCGTCGTTTCACCTGAAAGGCAGCGGCTGGTACCAGACCGACTTCAAGGAAGGCGGCAAGAACAAGCTCGCCGAGACCACGCAGACGGATGCGACGGGCGAATCCAAACCCGCCGAGAGCACGACGGCCGCCAAAGACGCCGCTGCCCCTGCACCCGCTGCCGCTGCCGTCACGCCGCCGAAACCCGCTGCTGCAACCGGCTCCGATGCCGCCTAAGCCACCACTCTAAAGCGCACAACGTATGTCACACCTGCGTCGTTATGTCATCGCCGGCCTGCTGATCTGGGTGCCGCTCGGCGTCACCGTGCTGGTCATCAAGCTGCTGGTGGACATCATGGACAACACCCTGCTGCTGCTGCCCACCGCCTACCATCCCGATGTGCTGCTCGGCATCCACATCCCCGGTCTCGGCGTGGTGCTGTCCGCCACCGTGGTCCTTACCACCGGTATCGTGGTGGCCAATTTTTTTGGACGCCAGTTGGTGGAGGCGTGGGAACGCCTGCTCGCGCGCATCCCGCTGGTGCGCTCCATTTACGCCGGCGCGAAGCAGGTCTCGGAAACGCTGTTTGCGCCCGGCGGACAGTCGTTCCGCAAGGTGCTGTTGATCGAATACCCGCGCCGAGGATTGTGGACGGTGGCGCTCCAGACCGGCGTTACCGCCGGCGAGGCCCAGACCAAGACCGTCGAGGAGGTCATCAATGTGTATGTGCCGACCACGCCCAATCCGACCTCCGGCTTTTTCATCATGGTGCCCAAACGTGACGCCATTGAGCTCGACATGAGCGTGGACGAGAGCCTCAAGATGATCATCTCCATGGGTGCGGTAGTACCGGTGTGGCGCAAAAATATAGTTCCAAGTGACAAGTGACAAGTGACAAGTAACAAGTTACAAGATGAAAGCCAAACCTATGTTTTTCTTGTGACTTGTCACTTGCAACTTGCTACTTTTCTAAGGTTTTAGGATTTCACATGCGTAGTCATTATTGCGGACACGTCAACGAGTCGTTGCTCGATCAAAGCATCACCCTCTGCGGCTGGGCGCACCGGCGGCGCGATCACGGCGGCGTGATCTTCGTCGACCTGCGCGACCGCGAGGGCCTGGTGCAGATCGTGTTTGACCCCGAACAGGTCGAGGCCTTTATGCTGGCGGAGCGCGTGCGCAACGAATACGTGCTGCGCATCAAAGGCCGCGTGCGCCGTCGCCCGCCGGACACGGAAAACTCCGGGCTGCCCACCGGCATGATCGAGGTGCTCGGCGAGCAGGTTGAAATACTCAACGCCGCACAGCCGCTGCCGTTTCAGCTCGACGAGGAAGGCGTGAATGAAGAAACACGCCTGCGCTACCGCTATATCGACCTGCGCCGTACGCAGATGCTGGAGCGTCTGCGCCTGCGCGCGCGTATCACGCACACGCTGCGCGGCTTTCTCGATACGCACGGGTTTCTCGACGTCGAAACTCCGATGCTGACCAAGGCCACGCCCGAAGGCGCGCGCGACTATCTGGTGCCATCGCGCACGCACCCGGGCGATTTTTTCGCGCTGCCGCAATCGCCGCAACTGTTCAAGCAACTGCTGATGATGTCGGGCCTCGACCGCTATTACCAGTTTGCGCGCTGCTTCCGCGACGAGGATCTGCGCGCCGACCGCCAGCCGGAATTCACCCAGCTCGACATCGAAACCTCGTTCATGGATGAGAACGCCATCATGCTCCTGATGGAGGACATGATGCGCGAGCTGTTCGCCAAGACCGTGGAGACACCGCTGCCAAAACCTTTCCCGCGCATGACTTACCGTGAAGCGATGACGTGCTACGGCGTAGACAAGCCCGATCTGCGCATTCCGCTCGAACTGGTGGATGTCGGCGACCTGATGCGCAACGTGGAGTTCAAGGTGTTCTCAGCACCCGCCAACGACCCCGCCGGGCGCGTCGCGGCGCTGTGCCTGCCGGGCGGCGGCGCGCTCACGCGCAAGGAGATCGACGACTACACGCAGTTCGTCGCCATCTACGGCGCCAAGGGTCTTGCCTACATCAAGGTCAACGAGCGAGCGAAAGGGCGTGAGGGCCTGCAGTCGCCGATCCTCAAGTTCATGACGGATGAAGTCATCGCGGAAATCATGCAGCGCACCGATGCCGCCGACGGCGACCTCATCTTCTTCGGCGCCGACAAGGCCAAGATCGTGTGTGACGCGCTCGGCGCCCTGCGCATCAAGCTCGGCCACGACCGCGGCCTGGTGCAGCACGGCTGGCAGCCGCTCTGGGTGGTGGACTTCCCGATGTTCGAACACGACGCCGAGAACGGGCGCTGGACGGCGCTGCACCATCCGTTCACCGCGCCTGCGGTGGACGATATCAGCGCGCTGGAGCGCGACCCCGGCGCGTGCCTGTCGCGCGCCTACGACCTGGTGCTGAACGGCACCGAGCTCGGCGGCGGCTCGATCCGTATCCACCGCCCCGAGATGCAGAGCACGGTGTTTCGTCTGCTCGGCATCAACGATGAACAGGCGCAGGACAAATTCGGCTTTCTGCTCGACGCGCTCAAGTACGGCTGCCCGCCGCACGGCGGCATCGCATTCGGCCTCGACCGCCTCACCATGCTCATGACCGGCGCGGGCTCGATCCGCGAGGTGATGGCCTTCCCCAAGACGCAGACCGCGGCCTGCCCGCTCACCGGCGCGCCGTCGCCGGCCTCGGAGATGCAGTTGCGTGAGCTTTCCATTCGTCTACGTCAGCAGACGAAATCTCCCGCCGCAATCTGACTTGAACTGACACTGTATCTTACGAGTCAAAGCATCGTGACTCTGAGAACGCAAGCGATGGCACAGACAGCCACTTCACAGCACGCAATGAGCGATGTCATCACCACGCGGGTGACGCCCGGTGCGCGCGGCGCGGCGCCACTGCTGACCTACCGCGACGAGCAGTTCACCGACGCGGTCGCGCAGGCGACGCAACCGATGTGGGAGCAACTGCACGGCCTCATCAGCGACGTGGACTGGCTGCTCAAGGCGCCGCTGATCCACCGCATCCATCAGCTCAAGAAAGCAAAGCGCGCGCTCATCCTCGCGCACAACTATCAGTTGCCGGAAATCGCCTACGGTGTGGCGGACAAGGTGGGTGACTCGCTGCAACTCGCGCAATACGCCGCCGCGCTCAACCAGGATGATGCGCCGGTCGTCGTGATGTGCGGCGTGCACTTCATGGCCGAGACGGTGAAGGTGCTGGCGCCCGAACGCACCGTGCTGATCCCCGACGCTGCGGCGGGCTGCTCGCTCGCCGAATCCATCACCGGCGCCGACGTGCGCCTGCTCAAACAGCATTATCCCGGCGCGCCGGTGGTGAGCTACGTGAATACCTCCGCCGAGGTGAAGGCGGAATCGGACTACTGCTGCACCTCAAGCAACGCTGCGCGCGTGGTCGAAGCGGCGGCGCGTGAATTCGGCAGTCCGCGCGTGATCTTTCTGCCCGACCGCTATCTCGCCGCCAACGTGGCCAAACAAACTTCCGTCGAGATCATCGCCTGGCACGGCACCTGTGTGGTGCACGAGCGCTTCACACCCGGTCAGATCCGCGCCTTGCGTACGCAATTCCCCGGTGTGCGTGTGCTGGCACACCCGGAGTGCCCGCCCGAAGTCTGCGCCGAGGCCGATTTTGTCGGCTCTACCTCCGGCATGATCCGTGACGTGCAGACCTCCGGCGCGGCCAAGGTGGTCATGGTGACCGAGTGCGCCATGGCGGACAACGTCGCGGCGGAAAACCCGACCGTGGACTTCGTGCGCCCGTGCGTGCTGTGTCCGCACATGCAGCGCATCACGCTGGCGAAGATAGCCGCCGCGCTGGAAACGCTGTCGCCGCAGGTGGAAGTGGATGAGGGCATCGCCCACGCCGCGCGCCGCGCGGTGGAACGCATGCTTGCCGTCAGCGCCGCGCCAGCATCTGTGAGGGGCTGACGCCTCAACGGAAGCAATCAATCAGATTTGCCAAAGTCCCGCGGCAAGGCCGCAGGCGCCAGATTTGATCTGGATCAAGGAAATTTTCCGGAAAAGTCCCGAAAATCCCTTCAGGTTATCTCTGTGTCACCCTTCGAGGTATTGCCATGCATCTTGACGTCGCCGCGCTGCTGCCTTGCATAGTCTTCCAGTTGCCGGCCCGCGGCGTCAAAGGCGTCGCGCATGGACACATACACATCTTCATTGGGATGACGATTCACCACAAGCTCCGCGCCCGGCACCGTGATATCGATGCGCACATTGAAAAGCTTGCCCTGATGCTGGTGCTTCTGCACCGACTCCACCACCATACGGCATCCCATGATCCGCTCATAGAGCAGTTCCAGCTTCTCCACCTTCTTGCGGATACGGTCTTCCACTGCGGGCGAGTGGGGGATGTCACGAAATGTAATCTGGAGCGGTAACTGCATGATGACTTCTCCTTCACTGTCTGTGTCAAACAAGGCGGGAATAATGGCCGGGCATATGTCGTCTGCTGAATCTGGACTTTGCCATGCTCCTTCGTGGAGGTCAAATGTCATCTGTGAGATATTATTAAGGAAGCTCTGAATAATTCCATCCAGGAATTATCAGAGCAAGAAAAGCAAAAATGCGATTTTTGCTTTTCTTCATTTTTCAAATACTTACGTATTTGAAAAATGGCGGCACATCCATGTGCCGCAGGAATCTCTGAATAAATCAGAGATTCCTTAATTCATACCCCGCGGCTTGCTGCGGGCTCAAAGCCTTGGGGTTCCCAAAGGGGAGAAGTGCTACTCTCCCCTTTGGTCGCCCGTGCGGTTTTATACCGCACGGTGCGAAATCAAATTAGTTCAAGGAGGACAGGATATGAAAAAGACCAGGGCCGTCGCGCTTGATATTCCCAACATCGGCACCCATCACCCCGCATCACAACAGGTCTTTGCCTGGGAACGCTGGCTCGCGCACCAAATTCTGGTCCTGCTCGGGCGGCCTCCGGTCAGCCTGGTGCTGTGGAACGGCGAGGAGATCGCGGTCGCACAGGGCAAGCCCGTCGCACGCATAGTCCTGCGCAGGCGTGCCGCGCTGTACAGACTTATCACGCATCCGGACCTGCACTTTGGCGATCTCTACAGCACGGGTGGCATCGAGGTTGAGGGCGAGCTGGGCGAGCTTCTCGACAGCGTCTATCACAGCTCCCGGTCGACAGAAGGGGCGGCGGTCAGGCACTGGCAGTCGCGCATCTTCACCCGCCCGCGCAGCAATGGCCTGGGTGACTCTTCCGGCAACATCCACCATCACTACGACCTCAGCAACGACTTTTACGCGCTCTGGCTCGACAGGGAAATGCAATACACCTGCGCCTATTTCCCCACGCCAGCCATGACGCTGGAAGCCGCGCAGATCGCCAAGATAGATCTGGTCTGCCGCAAACTGCAACTGCGCCCCGGCGAGCGCGTGGTGGAGGTGGGCTGCGGCTGGGGCGGGCTTGCACGTCACATGGCACGCCGCTACGGCGTGCACGTTCGCTCGTACAACATATCGCACGAACAGATTCTCTACGCACGCGCGCGTGCGCGCAGCGAGGGCGTGGACAACGTGGCATACATCGAGGATGACTACCGCAACATCACGGGGCAATACGACGCCTTTGTCTCGGTCGGCATGCTGGAACACGTGGGCGTGGAACATTACCGCGGGCTCGGCGAGGTCATGCACCGCGCACTCACGCCGGAAGGGCGCGGCCTGATTCATACCATAGGCCGCAACCGGTCCGCACCGCTGAATGCCTGGATCGAAAGGCGCATCTTTCCCGGCGCCCGTCCGCCCACGCTGCGCGAGATGATGGATATCTTCGAGCCGCGCGAATTTTCCGTGCTCGACGTCGAAAATCTGCGCCTGCATTACGCCAAAACGCTGGAGCACTGGCTCGCGCGCTTCGATCAGCACACAAGCGCGGTAGAGTCGATGTTCGACCGCAATTTTGTGCGTGCCTGGCGGCTTTATCTCGCCGGCTCGCTCGCGGCCTTCAACAGCGGCACGTTACAGCTTTTTCAGGTGGTCTTCACGCGCGGCACCAATAACCGGCTGCCCTGGTCGCGCGCGCACCTCTATCAATCTGAGGGCGGCGGACATTCCGATCAGCCGCTGTAGCCGGTCTCGTAGGCGACTACCTCTGCCAGCGGCGTTGCTACGTACGCCACGGATTTGTTATTGCGCGCGCGCAGCAGTGTCCAGTAGCCCAGCAGGTTGACCGGCGTCTGTTCCGCCACATCAAGGCCGGTGTCGTCGATAAAGCCCGGCAGCGAAAAATCCGGGTGAAACCCCAGCAGCCGGGACAGGGGCGCGATCAAGCGTTCGCCGGCACTCACCACAGGGTGGGCGTGCAGAAAGTGATTGACGATAATCAGCTCGCCCTCCGGTTTGCACACGCGGCGCATCTCGTCCACCAGGCGCGCCGGGTCGGGCACCACGGAGGCGACATACATCGCCACCACCTTGTCGAAGGTGTTGTCCGGAAACTGCATCTGCTCGGCATTTATCACCTGCAGCGCCACCACATGATGCAACTCATCGCGCTCCTTGCGCAGTGCGGCGCGCTCCAGCATCTCGCGCGACACATCAATCCCGGTAATCTGCACATGGCGCGGGTAGAGCGGCAGGGAAAGCCCGGTGCCGACGCCCACTTCGAGGATATGTTCGCCGGGGCGGCAGTTCATCGCTTCAATCACCGCCACGCGGCCGGGCTGAAACAGCGCGCCGAAATAGATGTCGTAGCCGCGCGCATAGCGCCGGTAGACCTTCTGGATCATGTCGATATCCACGCGCACCTCCCGGAGTGACAGGCCTTCTGCGGATTCAAGACTGGCGCTTGCCTCAACGTACGCTACAGTGTGTCACAAACGGCTGCACGTGGCAGAGGTGTAGGCCTTAGCGGTTTTTTGTGATGGGGAGCGACGATGCTAAAGGCGCGGCGTTGCCTCGTGGGCATAGGCCTTTTCGCGCTGAGTCTGGCACTCGTAGCAGCGTTTCGCGGTCGGATACGCCGCGAGCCGCTCGTAGCCAATCGTGGTTCCGCAGTCGATGCACGCGCCGTAACTCAGGCCGGCCATGCGCAGTTGCGCCGCCTCGATATCGCGTATTTCCTGAATATGACGGTCGAAAAGGGCGGCATTCAAGTCCGGGAAGATAAAGGAAGATAAAGGGGACGCTACCCTTTATTTATTTTAGTTCG
>JAQBXX010000045.1 GCA_027624315.1 Pseudomonadota bacterium | reverse complement strand
CGTACACGGATGTACTAATGTCGCGGGAGGCAGGACGCCGGGAGCGACCGACACTAACACGTCCCTGTGTGTCGCCGGGTGCGACGCTGGGTGTTCTCGGTGGAGGACAGTTGGGCCGCATGTTTGCTTATGCCGCGCGCGTCATGGGCTATCACGTTGTCGTACTCGATCCCGATCCGCACAGTCCCGCCGCGCGGTTTGCCGATGCGCACCTATGCGCCGGTTATGATGACCAGACGGCGTTGCTCGAACTGGGCAAGCGCTGTGCCGCAATCACCACCGAATTCGAAAACGTACCCACCCGGAGTCTGGAACTGCTTGCCACATTGTCCACGGTGCGGCCCGGCGCCGTCGCCGTCGCCATCGCCCAGGATCGCATTACTGAAAAATCCTATCTTGCAGGGCAGGGGTTTCCAGTCCTCAAATATGGGCTGGCCATGGTGCTGGCCTTCATCGGCACCAAGATGTTGATCGTGGATTTTGTGAAGATACCGATAGCCGTGGCGCTGGGTGTGGTGGCCTTAATTTTAACGACATCCATTATCCTGAGCGTCTGGAAGACTCGCCTGCAGTAAATGTTTTTCTAAATACGTTATCATTATCAATCTATTCACCTGTCCGGAGTTCCCCCGTGGACCTGCCAACCTCCTCCAGCACCTTGTTCCAATCGGATATTCGCAGCCTGCCCCTTTTGAACCGCGGCAAGGTGCGTGACATCTATGAGGTGGATGCCAAGCATCTCCTCATCATCACCACCGACCGCCTGTCGGCGTTCGACGTGGTGCTGCCCACGCCCATCCCCGGCAAGGGCCGCGTGCTCAATACGCTTTCCAATTTCTGGTTCGGCCGCCTCGATTACATGATGCCGAATCATCTCACCGGCATTAAACCGGAAGACGTGGTGAAGACCGCTGATGAGCGCGCGCAGGTGGAGGGCCGCGCGGTGGTGGTGCGCAAGCTGAAGCCGCTGCCGATCGAAGCCATCGTGCGCGGTTTCCTGGCAGGCTCGGCGTGGAAGGAGTATCAGGCGCAGGGCACTGTGGGTGGTATGAGGATGCCGCCTGATATGGAGGAGGCGGAGTGGATGCCGGAGGCGCTGTTCACGCCGAGCACCAAGGCGGAGCAAGGGCAGCATGATGAAAACATCACCTTAAAGCAGATGGAAAATCTCATCGGCGAGAAATTGGCGCGCGAGGTGGAGACCATGAGCCTGACGGTGTATTTCGAGTCCATGAAATACGCGTCGCAGCGCGGCATTATCATCGCCGACACCAAGTTTGAGTTCGGGGTAGATGAAGACGGTACGCTCACGCTGATTGATGAGGTGCTGACGCCGGATTCCTCGCGCTTCTGGCCGACGGCGAGTTACGAGCCTGGGCACAATCCGCCGAGCTTCGACAAACAATATGTGCGCGATTATCTGGAAAGCATCGGCTGGAACAAAAAGCCACCGGGGCCGGTATTGCCGCCGGAAGTGGTGGCACGCACCGCCGAGAAATATCACGAGGCGCTGCGGCTGCTGACGCAAAACGCGGACTGAGTATGACGCGCGCGGACATTGAGGCCGCCGTCCATGTCCTGCGCGCCGGGGGCGTCGTCGCCTTTCCCACCGAGACGGTCTACGGCCTCGGCGCCGACGCCTTGAATCCCGCCGCGGTCGAACGCATCTTCGCCATCAAGGGCCGCCCCGCACATCACCCGCTCATCGTGCATCTTGCGGATGCGGCGCAATTGCCGCACTGGGCGCGCGATATTCCCAAGGATGCCCACATTCTCGCCGGGCACTTCTGGCCCGGCCCGCTCACGCTGATCCTCAAACGTACGCCGCAGGTGCCGGACTGCGTCACCGGCGGACAGGATACGGTGGGCCTGCGCGTGCCCGGCCACCCGGTGGCGCTGGCGTTGTTGCGCGCCTTCGGCGGCGGCATCGCCGCGCCGTCCGCGAACCGTTTCGGGCGCGTCAGCCCGACCACGGCGGCACACGTGCACGCTGAATTGGGCAATGACGTGGACATGATTCTCGACGGCGGCCCGTGCCGTGTAGGCCTCGAATCCACGATTGTAAGCCTGGTGGGTGAGCGCCCCGTCATTCTGCGCCCCGGTGCGATTACCGCTGGGCAAATCGAAGAACTGCTGGAAGTGAAAATTGATGAGCTGTCGGACGTGGAAACGCCGCGTGCTCCCGGTATGCTCAAGATGCATTACGCACCGCGCACGCCGCTGCGGCTGGTGCTGGCAGCGCAGTGGGGACAGGAACTCGCCAGACAGGTGGCACAAGGAAAGCACAGTGCCGTGTTGAGTACGATCCCGGAAAATAGCGCGGTGCCGAAGGCCACGGCATATTTCCTGATGCCCGCAGATCCGGAGGGCTACGCACATCGTCTGTACGCTGCGCTGCGCGAGGCGGATCACGCGGGTTGCGACGTGATACTGGTGGCAGAGCCACCACCGGGCGAAGACTGGCTCGCCATTCGTGATCGGCTGACGCGCGCGGCGGCAGGCAGTGACGAGACCGGAACATGAACAGTGCCGTGCAGCACGGGCATGAACCGGCAGCGCGGCTTGTGCAGACTCCATTTCACGCTGTGGCTTACCTTGCGGTGCTGCAACAATGGGACGGCGGAGAAAAAGGCCTCTCCAATAGCGAAGCCACGGCGCGGCTGCGCCGCTACGGCCCCAACCAGATCACCCTGCGCCGCGGCCGCTCACCGCTGCAACGTCTGCTGCAGCAGTTTCACAATCTGCTCATCTATTTGTTGTTGGGCGCCGCCACGATTACCGCCCTGCTGCAACACTGGGTGGACACCGGCGTTATTCTCGGTGTGGTGGCAATCAATGCGCTGATCGGTTTCATTCAGGAGGGCAAGGCGGAACAGGCGCTGGCGGCGATACGCCGCCTGCTGTCGCTCAAGGCCTTGGCGTGGCGCGATCAGCGCCAGGTGCTGATTCCCGCCGAACAACTGGTGCCCGGCGACGTGGTGCTGTTGCAATCCGGCGACCGGGTGCCGGCTGACCTGCGCCTGTTCCAGGTGAAAAATCTGCGCATCGAGGAGGCCTCGCTCACAGGCGAGTCGCTCCCGGCGGAAAAAGGTGTTGAACCGGTGGCGTTGCACGCGCCTCTGGGTGACCGCATCTGCATGGCCTACGCCGGGACGCTGGTACGCTACGGCCAGGGCAGCGGCGTGGTGGTGGCGACCGGCGATGGCACCGAGATCGGGCGTATTTCCGAGTTGCTGGCGGAGGTGGAGCGCATCAAGACGCCGTTGTTGCGGCGCATCGCCAGGTTCAGCAAAGGGTTGGGCGTGGCCATTGTGGCGATTGCCGTGATCACCTTCTGTATCGGCGTGCGGGTGCGGGATTACAGTGCCGTGGATATGTTCATGGCCGCTGTCAGCCTTGCGGTCGCCGCCATCCCCGAGGGTCTGCCCGCCATCATGACCATTACGCTCGCCATCGGCGTGCAGCGCATGGCGCGGCGCAACGCGATCATCCGTGTGCTGCCCGCGGTGGAGACGCTGGGCAGTGTGACCTGTGTCTGCTCCGACAAGACCGGAACCCTGACGCGCAACGAGATGACGGTGCAGACCGTGGCCACACGCACGGCGTTGCTCCATGTCAGTGGCGTGGGTTATGAACCGCACGGCGAGTTTTTGGTCGCTCCCGGCATCCTGCCTCCCGCGACACTAACACGTCCCTGTGTGTCGGCCGAGGGCAGGCACGTCAACGTCGCGGACTATCCCGCCGTCGCGGAACTGCTGCGCGCGGGGTTGTTGTGCAACGATGCGTCGCTCGACCAGCGCGACGGACAATGGCATATCACGGGCGATCCTACCGAGGCGGCGCTGGTGGTTGCGGCGCGCAAGGCCGGTTTTGAAGCTGTGCTGGAATCCGAGAGCTGGCCGCGCACCGACGTGATCCCGTTCGAATCCGAACACCGTTTCATGGCAACGCTTAATCACGATCATGCCGGGCACGGGATGATCTATGTCAAGGGCGCGCCGGAACGCATCCTGGAGATGTGCAGCCTGGAACGAATCAACGGCGCGCAGCAACCGCTGCATGCCGAATATTGGCATGAAAAATTGCGCGCCATGGCCGGGCAGGGTCAGCGCGTGCTGGCGCTGGCGTGCAAACCGGCGCAGGCGGGGCAGCGCGAGTTGCGCTTCGGCGATGTCGCCGACGGTCTCACGCTGCTCGGTCTGTGCGGCATGGTGGATCCGCCGCGTGAGGAGGCGGTACGTGCGGTCGCGGACCGTCATGCAGCGGGCATCCGCGTGCAGATGATCACCGGCGATCACGCCGCCACCGCGCTCGCCATCGCCGGGCAGGTCGGTATCGGAGACGGCGAGCGCGTCCTCACCGGCGCCGGGATTGAAACGATGAGTGAAGCGGCGCTCGCGGAGGCCGTGGCCAGGATAGATGTGTACGCGCGCGTCAGCCCGGAGCACAAACTGCGTCTGGTAGAAGCCCTGCAAAGCCGCGGCGAGATCGTGGCGATGACCGGCGACGGCGTGAACGACGCGCCGGCCCTGAAGCGCGCCGACGTCGGCGTGGCCATGGGGGTGAGCGGGACCGAGGTGGCCAAGGAGGCGGCAGAGATGGTGCTCGCGGACGACAATTTCGCCTCCATCGTCAACGCGATAGAGGAGGGCCGCACGGTCTATGACAATCTGCGCAAGACCCTGCTCTTTATCATGCCCACCAACGGCGGCGAGGCGTTCACCCTGGTCACCGCCATCGCCCTGGGGCTGACCTTGCCCATCCTGCCGGTGCAGATATTGTGGGTGAACATGGTGACGGCGGTGACGCTGGCGCTGGCCCTGGCGTTTGAGCCCGCCGAGGCGGATGTGCTGCGGCGTCCGCCGCGGGATCCGCGCGCGCCGATCTTTATGGACACAGAGGCAATTGCTGGAGGCGCGCATCGCGTTGGCGGAAGGAAATCCGCCATCTGCATTGTGGAGTTCGAGAAAGGGGTTGTTCGAGCGCTCAAGTGGCAAGCGGTATAGCCCGGCTGCTTCCACGCCCTACGTTCCAATTGAAGGATCGGGCTTCCATCCCAGCAGCCATAGCATGACAAAAAATCCCAGCACGTAGGCCACCGGGACATGCCAGCCCTCCTTGATCCAGCGCAGGGTGTTTCTCGCCTCCGGGAAGATATTGCTGATCGCCACACCCGCCGAAGAGCCGAACCAGATCATCGAGCCGCCGTAGCCCACCGCGAAGGCCAGCAGCCCCCAGTCGTAGCCGCCCTGCTGCAAGGCCAATGCGGTGAGCGGGATGTTGTCGAATACCGCGCTGAGCCAGCCCAGGCCGAACGTCGTCTGCCAGGAAGGATCGGGCAAGGCCTTGACCGGCATCAGCGAAGCGGCGAGTACCAGCGCGACGAGAAACAATGAACCTTTGATCGCCCTGCGCGCCTCGCCCCAAGGGATGGGATAAAACAAACCACCCACCAGAATGGCGAGCCAGGCGCCGATGGCCGGAAAATCCAGCAGCACATTGGTGATGATGAGCCCGCTGACAATGAGCACGACAATGGCGAGCCGCGCCAGCACCAGCACACCGAACACGCCGATTTCATCAGGGTGCACATGGGCGCCGCGCGGAGGATTTTTGCGTATCGGTTGCACGCGATGCTGGGCGCGGCTCGCAATCACGCCGGAGAAAAACAGCGCGACGGTGGCGGCGATGAAGGCATCGACTACATGGAGCGCCGGCACGCCGGCGATCCACATCATGGTGGTGGTGGTGTCGCCGATCACGGAGCCCGCACCGCCCGCGTTGGCTGCTGCGACGATGGCGGCGAGATAACCCACCGTCACGCGGCCATTAAATACATTTTTCGCCATCACCCCGCCGATCACCGCCGCTGCGATGTTGTCGAGAAACGCGGAGAGCAGCCAGGTCAGGACCAGCAGCATGAATCCGCCCTTCCAGTCGTCCGGCAGCCAGCGTGGCAGCAGTTCCGGTACGCCGGAGTCCTCGAAATGCCGGGCGAGTATCGCAAAGCCGATCAACAGACCGAACAGATTGAGCAGCAGGTGCCACTCGTGCGCCAGATGGGGGAGAAGCTCGAAGCTTGTGAACAGGAACTTGTAGGCAAGGATCAACGCCAGCCCCGCCAGCGTGACTTCCAGCGTGCGACGGTGCAACAGCGCTACCCCGATCAGCGTGAGCGCGAACAGTGCAAACTCGACGGGGATATTAAAAGGCAGAGGCATGAATTATAATTTACTCATTAAGTCAGTAATTAAGACTACACTTCCCGCTACGTCCCCGCCCCTTGTTTAGGGGGCGGGACAGGGTGGGGGTAGAGTAAATAGGTATTTACTCAGGAGTCATATCATTAAGCTGGCTAGCCTGTGTTATGACTCCTGAGTAAACCCTGTTCCGTGCGTCGCGTTGCGTTTAAAATAGGCGTACAAAACAAGGTAATTAGGGCGAAACGTAACCAAAGTAGAGTTTAATGAAGCGTTTGAACAGATTCTCTTTCCGGTGATTATAGCGGT
>JAQBXX010000014.1 GCA_027624315.1 Pseudomonadota bacterium | reverse complement strand
GTATTATCCAAATGAATTGATAGATCAACATCCTATGGGGCGAATGGACTTCACCCGCTTTCGTAGACATTTCTCAGCTTCCGGTTGGTAGCTGTTCGAAGGGCACAATGCCCAGCAGATGGGTAAAGGGTGGCGCTTGCGTAATGTCACGCAACTGCGTTACATTATAATCACTCTCAGCCACTTGCTCACCTTATGGCTCCCAAGAAGACCAGCACCCTGAATCTGCGTATCGACCCTTTGCTGAAAGAGGCGGCCAAGGTGGCGGCGCAGCGCGAGCACCGGAGTATCGGCAATCTTATCGAGGTGCTGATCCGCAAGCACTGCGAAGAGGTGGGTATTCCGATCCCGGAACAACAATCCCTGTTTAAGGAGGGGGACATTGATGAATGAGAAAACCCTGCGGGCTTTGATTGAGGCTGGCGCGATCAAGCGCATTCGCATTGTCGCAGACGGTGCCCGTATTCACGTTGAAGCGGACACCCCGACAGGCAGCGTTACCGCATTCACGCTCAAGGGCGCAATCAAGAGCTGGGGTTCGCTGGATGCGGCCGCCAAGTGGGTGCGCTCATTGGGGATCGGCGTAGCGCAGCTTGATGTCGCCAAATGGCAGCCGGGGCAGCGGGGACTGCGGATCTAACAACCTTCCTCCGCGAAGGTTGGATCCAGCTTGTAGGACAATGAGCACTATGGAGGAATTCGAACTGACAGATGACGATTTCTATGCGATTGGGATTGCGAAGAATACTGCTCGCCGTTTTCTCAAGCACCCACAGATCACGCCTCAACAGGTAATTGGCTTGGGAAACGCACTGTACGCGCTTGAACGGTTGCCGCTCGTTACGCCTGGATCGTGCTCTGAGTTTGGTATTGTCTATCGCGCAGGAACAGAAGAATTCAGCGAAATGCGGTGCATAGATTTCAAAGTATCTGAGTCTGCGTTTGGGATTTCCAAAGGCGGCAGTGTTTACGATAAGGCCGTCGGTGGTGATACCTTTTCCGAACCGGGGTGGGTAGTCGAAGTTGGTGGCTACAGAAGCACAGAATGTGAACTGTATGATCTTGAAGATTCTATTGCTGAGTATCTAAATCTTGGGGCTGAAATAGAAGTCTGCGATGAATCAGAAATCGATTATGAATAACTCGCATGATAACCGCATCCGCTGCGAGCCATGGAAGCGAAGCGAGTACGGAAAAGAACACTAGCGGAACACTAGGGTCAGGCCTTACATTTGACATCCCACAACCTGGTAAGGCGCAATAACCGAAGGGCATTGCGCCGGATGCATTGTCAGTCGTAACCTACATGGGCTTACATATCGAGAAGGGGTATCATAAGGTGACTCTGTGCCGCAAAAGGTGAGAGAACTTATTGCGGAGCTTGAGCGTGCGGGCTTCGTCAATCGTGGTGGCAAGGGCAGTCACCGAAACTTCGTCCACCCGAATAAAGCCACCAAACCGATTGTGATATCGGGCGCGCTTGGCGATGACGCCAAGCACTATCAGATACGTGCGGTAAAGCTCGCTGTTGAGGAGTTGAGATCATGAAAGAAAGTGCGAGGTACGCAAAGATTGTTGAGTGGTCGGAAGAAGATCAGTGCTATGTCGGGAGTTCTCCGGGCTTGCTCTATGGCGGATGCCACGGCACTGACGAGGAAGCTGTTTTCGCAGAGCTTTGCGAAATCGTTGAAGATACAATCACTCTCTACCACAAGGATGTCAGGCCTCTGCCGCCCCAGACTTCAGGCCGCGATTTCGCAAACAAAATGCAAAACGTCGCATAACATTCGGTGGGTTACGGCTGGCGCCTAACCCACCCTACGATCACTGTGCCTCTTCCCCGCCATTAACCTCTGCAATCTTAGGCCGCGCGCACCAGAACTTCGCGCACCAGCCGACCAGCCATTAAACGTTTTTGGCATTCCAGATCATACCGCGCCTGTAAATTGATCCAGAAGCGCTCGGACATGCCGAAGTGGCGCGCCAGGCGTAGCGCGGTGTCCGCAGTAATTCCACGCTTGCCCTGCACAATCTCATTGATGCGCCGTGCTGGCACGCTGATGTCCTTGGCCAGGCGGTATTGGCTGATCTTCATGGGCTTCAGAAATTCCTCACTCAGGATTTCTCCGGGGTGAATGATGGGTAGCGTTTTCATGTTCTCTCCTAGTGGTAGTCCGTTATTTCGACATCATAGGCATCGCCGGCTTTCCAAACAAAACATACGCGCCACTGGTCATTAATCCGAATACTGTGCTGTCCTTTCCTGTTGCGGCTCAGCGCCTCCAGCCGATTTGCAGGAGGTATGCGAAGGTCATGTAGCGCCTCTGCGGCATCCAGCATCTCCAGCTTACGCAGCGCAGGCCTTTGAATATCGGTAGGAAGCTTGCGCGAAAAGCAGTGATTAAACACCTTTTCCGTTTCCGGGTCTTTGAATGACTTAATCACGGTTTGATATTAACGATCATCGTTATTAACGTCAAGCGTTAATAGGCGAGCTTACCCCGTATTCCGCATGCCCGCCGCGATGGCATTGATGGAGCGCAGCAGGGGGGCGAGCCAGCGGTGGCGATCGGGTTCGGCGAGTTCTTCGTTGCGATAGCGTTTGAGCAGGGCGAGCTGGATGGCGTTGAGCGGGTCGAGGTAGGGGTTGCGGCGCGAGAGTGAGAGCGCGAGCGGCGGGTTTTCTTCGATCAGGGTTTCGGCGCTGACGACTTTCAATATCTCGCGCACCGTGCGCTCGTATTCGGCGCGGATCAATCCGTAGATGCGTTCGGCAACATCGGGATCTGCGCACAGGGCGGCGTAGTCGCGCGCGATCTCCATGTCGGCCTTGAACAGCGCCATCTGCGTGTTGCTGAGCAGCGCGCGGAAAAACGGCCACGCGCGGTACATGGCCTGGAGTTTGGCGAAGCGTTTTGGGTCGCCGCCGTGCCAGGTTTCGAGCGCGGTGCCGATGCCGTACCACGCGGGCAGGGTGTGGCGCGACTGCGCCCAGCCGAACACCCACGCGATGGCGCGCACGGAGTACTTGGAGCGGTCGCCCTTTTTGCGATGCGACGGGCGTGAGCCGATGTTGAGCTGGCCGATTTCGTTGATCGGCGTGGCCTCGTAAAAATAATCGAGAAAACCCGGCGTACGTTCGGTGAGGTCGCGGTAGCTGCGCTCGCCGATCTCGGTGAGCTGCTGCATGACGGCGAGAAATTCCGGATTGTCCGGCGTCGGCGGCAGAATCAGGCCGCGGCTGGCCTTGAGTAGGCCGGTGGCGCCCACCGACAGCTCGTACACGGCGGTTTCGGTGTTGCTGTATTTGTACGACACCATTTCACCTTGTTCGGTGAATTTGATCTGGCCGCGCACCGTGCCCTGCGGCTGCGACAGGATGGACTCGTGCGTGGGGCCGCCGCCGCGTCCGATGGTGCCGCCGCGCCCGTGGAACAGGCGGAAGTCCACGCCGTGCCGGTCGGCGAGCACAGTGATTTTTTTCTGTGCCTCGTACAGGTTCCACGCGGACGCGAGGATGCCGCCGTCCTTGCACGAATCGGAGTAGCCCAGCATCACTTCCTGCAAATTACCGGAGGCCTTGAGCAGCGCGCTGTAGGTCGGGTTGCCGAGCAGTGCGTCCATCACCGGCTCAATGTGCGCGAGGTCTTCGATGGTCTCGAACAGCGGGGCGACGCGAATGTCGCAATACCATGCGTGGTCGCGATACCCGGCGAGGTCGGCCTGGCGTGCAAGCAGCATCACTTCGAGCACGTGGCTTGCGGAACGTGTCATCGAGATCACGTAACTGCCGAACGCCTCGGGGCTCGTCTCCACGCGCATGCGCGCCATGACGTTGAACACCTCCAGCGTTTCCTGGGTTTCGGCGCTGAGCGCAGGGCTCAGCGTGAGCCGCCCGGCGTGCGCCAGCGCGCGGCTGAGCACTTCGATGCGCCCGGCCTCGGGCAGGGCGCCATAATCCACGACCTCTGCCTGTGTGCTGAACAATTCCGCCACTGCCTGCGTGTGGCGCGACGATTCCTGCCGCACGTCGAGCACCATGAGGAAGAAGCCGAAGGTCTCGGCGAGGCGGATCAAGTCTTGCAGTCCGCCTGCGGCGACGCTGTGATCACCGTGACTGATGAGCGAATCACGGATGAGGTAAAGGTCGGTGAGAAACTCGCGCTCCGAGGTGTAGGCGCCTGCTATTGGGGACGCCTCGTGATCGCCCTCGATGTGCTTCTTCACCGTGCGCAGGCTGCATTCCAGGCGATGGCGTATGACGTAGAGCTTGCGCCGGTAGGGCTCGTTGTTGAAGCGTTCACGATTGGCGCCGAATACCGTGGGCGCAAGATGTTCGTCGCTCTGGAAACTCGCGAGCAGTTCCGCAGACGGTGTGCAGAACTGGCGCGAGTGTGTCAGCACGCGGCTCAAGGCGGTTACGCGGGTAAGATACTCGAGCAGCACCGCGCGCGACTGCATGTGCAGCGCAAGCGCAGTGGTCTCCGGTTTCACATTGGGATTGCCATCGCGGTCGCCGCCGACCCAGGAACCGAAACGCAGAAAGCTCGGCACGCGGATGGGCTGTTGCGCATCCTTGCCGTAGGTGCGGTTGATCGCCTTTTCCATGTAGCGATACATCACCGGCACCGCCTGAAACAGACACTCGTGGAAATACAGCAGACCGTTCTTGATTTCATCCACCACCTGCGGACGCTGCGCGCGCACCTCGTCGGTCTTCCATAAAATCTCCACCTGCGCCTCCAGCGCCTGCATCACGTCTTCGCGCTCGTAGCGGCTGAGACGGCGGTCGTTCAGACGCTCGCTGGTGACGAAGATGCGCCGCAGCAGCTCCATGATGGTCTGGCGCTTGGACTCGGTGGGATGCGCGGTGATGACCGGGATGTAGCGCAGATGATTGAGCAGCGTTTGCAGTTGCTCCACGGTTACGCCCTGGGCGTGAAGCTGGCGCAGGGTGTGATCGAACGAGCCGATCCAGAGCGAGCCTCCGGTGCGCACCTGCACACGGCGCTGACGGTGCTGGAAGGCCTCTTCGGCGATATTCACCAGGCTGAAGTAGTTGCTGAAGGCGCGCACCACGTGGGTGACGAACATCGGGTCGAGCGCGCTGATGAGTTGCTCGAGGCGGCGGCGCTTTTGCTGGTTGTCTTTACTGCGCAGGCCGATGTAACCCTTGCGCAGCGTCTCCACCATTTTGAGCACGCGCCCGCCGGCCTGCGCCTGCAGCACGTTGCCAAGCAGCGTGCCGAGCAGCTTGACGCGTGCGCGCAATTCCTTGTCGTTGTGTATGCGACCGGCCATCAGATAGTCCCGCGTGTAAGGCGATGCATTATAGCGATTATCACGCGGCGGGTGTGGCCTGCGCCTCACGGTACAGTGCGAGGTAGGCGCTCGCGTTCTTGTTCCAACTGAAATCCTGCCGCATGCCGCAGGCTGCTATCGTGCGCCACTGTGCGGGTTTCCGGAACAGGGCAAGCGCGCGTTCCAGTGTATGCAGCAGCGCTGCGGGCGTCGCGTCGTCGAACACAAAGCCGGTGGCGGTGCCGGCCTTGAGATGGGTGGCGCTGGCGTCCATCACGCTGTCGGCGAGGCCGCCGGTACGGCGCACGATGGGCACAGTGCCGTAGCGCAGGCTGTAGAGCTGGTTCAGGCCGCAGGGCTCGAAGCGCGACGGCATGAGGAACATGTCGGCGCCGGCCTCGATGCGGTGCGCCAGTGCCTCGTTGTAGCCGATGTGTACGGCGATCCGCTGCGGGTGGTGTTTGGCGGCATCGAGCAAGGCCTGCTCGATGTGTTTCTCGCCGCTGCCGAGCAGCGCGATCTGCAGCGGATGCTGGAGCAGGGCGGGAAGGACGCTGAGCAGGAGGTCGATCCCTTTTTGTTCCACCAGACGACCGATCAGCCCCAGCAGCGGCGCGTCGCTGATTTGCGGCAGGCCGAGCTGGCGTTGCAGCACGTCCTTGTTTGCGGCTTTAAGATGCAGCGTGTCGGGGCCGTAGTGTGCGGCAATCAAGGGGTCGTGCGCGGGGTTCCACACGCCGTAGTCGGCACCGTTCAGGATGCCGGTGAGATGCCGCGCGCGATGCGCGAGCAGGCCTTCGAGCCCGTAGCCGAATTCCGGCGTCTGTATTTCCTTGGCGTACGTCGGGCTCACCGTAGTGAGGCGGTCGGCGAAAATAAGCCCGCCCTTGAGAAACGAAACACGGCCATGAAATTCGAGTGCCTCCGGGGCCCACAACGCGGCGGGCAGAGCTAGGGTCTGAAACACGTCAGCATCAAACAGCCCTTGATAGGCGAGATTGTGGAGGGTGAACACAATCGCAGGCCGGGCGGATTCAAGCGCCAGCAGCGCGGGCACCAGGCCGGTCTGCCAGTCGTTGCAGTGCACCACATCGGGCCGCCAGCCGAGACCGGTGCGTCCGCAGGCGATCTCAACGATAGCGCGCGCGAACACTGCGAAGCGCGCCGCATTATCGGGCCAGTCGTGGCCGTGGGGGTCGCTGTAGGGGCCGCCGTCGCGGTCGAAATAAAACGGCGCATCGACGAGCCAGACCTTCACGCCGCTGCCGGGCACCTCGCCCTCGAGTATCCGCACCGGCGCGTCCGATCCGGCGACATGCAGCGTGGCGATGGGCTCCAGATGACCCGCGTGTGCGAGCGCCGCGCGGTAGGCGGGCAACACCATGCGCACCTCATGCACATGCGGCTTCAGCGCCGCCGTCAGGCTGTAGGCGACATCGGCCAGTCCGCCGGTCTTGATGAGCGGGTGCGCTTCACTGACGGCGAACAGGAGATTGAATGGTTTAGACACGGTTATATAGTTATTTTTGGGCTGCGTTGTGTGGCATGATTATGGCATAAACCCTATGTTACGCGGGCATTTACGCGAGGTTTGTGCTTCGGAGCTTACGACGATGAGAATCGCACTGGCAGGGCTGGGCAAGATGGGCGCCAACATGGCGCGACGGTTGCGCCGTGGCGGTATCGAGGTGGTCGGCTTCAATCGTAGCCACGAGATCGTCAAACAGCTTGCGCGCGAAGAGGGTGTGATTGCGGCGCAGTCACTGGATGATGCGGTGAGCAAACTCTCCACGCCGCGCGTCGTGTGGCTCATGCTGCCGAGCGGAGTCCCGACCGAGCAGGCAATCCTCGAACTGATACCGCTGCTGGAGCAGGGCGACATCGTCATCGACGGCGGTAATTCCAACTATCACGACAGCGAGCGCCGCGGCGCGTTGCTGGCAAAGCATGACATCGCCTTCATCGACTCCGGCACCTCAGGCGGCGTATGGGGTCTCGACAACGGCTATTGCCTGATGGTGGGCGGCAGCAAAGAGGCCGTTGGCGTTATCGAGCCCGTGCTCAAGGTGCTGGCCCCCGCGCCGGATCGCGGCTGGGCGCACGTCGGCCCCGTCGGCGCCGGTCACTTCACCAAGATGATCCACAACGGTATCGAATACGGCATGATGCAGGCCTACGCCGAGGGGCTTACGCTGCTGCACGGCAAGGAAGAATTTAATCTTGATCTCGCGCAAATCACCGAGCTGTGGCGGCACAGTTCGGTGGTGCGCAGTTGGCTGCTCGATCTGACGGCGGAGGCGCTGAACACGCGTGGTGGAAAAAGCGTGGAGCAACTGCTGGAGAAATTTTCCAGCGAGGTGCAGGATTCCGGTGAAGGACGCTGGATCGCCATCGAGGCCGTCGACCAGGGTGTCGCCGCGCCGGTGATGACGCTCGCGTTGCAGATGCGTTTCGCAAGCCGCGACAGCGGTTACGGCAACCGCCTCTTGTCGCTGATGCGCAACGCCTTCGGCGGACACGTCGCGCCTGGGACGGGTAAGAAACATGATTGAACCGTGCACCTTTGTGATCTTTGGCGCCACCGGTAATCTGTCGCAGAATAAACTGCTGCCCGCGCTGTATCACCTTGAGGAGGCGTCACGCCTGCCCGAGGGTTCGGCGATTGTGTGTTTCGGGCGCCGCGAGTGGAATACGGAGCAGTGGCGCGACGAAGTGGCGATGCTGCTCAAGACGCGGGTGCACAAGGGTCTCGACGAAAAGGTGTACGCGCATTTTCGCGCACGTCTGCATTATTTTCAGGGTGACATGACGGACGCGCAGGCCTTTCAGCGCCTGAAGCAGATGCTGGGAACAGACCATCAGTTCCCGGACAACAAGATATTTTATCTGGCCATCCGTCCCGCCGAATATGGCGCGGTGAGCCAGCACCTCGCCAGCGCCGGTTTGCATGAGGAGGACGGCGGTTGGCGGCGGCTGGTGGTGGAAAAACCGTTCGGCTACGACCTTGAAAGCGCGCATGCGCTGGAACAACGCTTGCATCAGTATTTTTCTGAGCAGCAAATCTATCGTATCGATCATTATCTTGGCAAAGGCACAGTGCAAAACGTGTTGGTGTTCCGCTTCGCCAACATCATGTTGGAGCCGCTGTGGAATCGCAATTACATCGACCACGTGCAGATTACCCACTCCGAAACCAACGGCATCGGCGGGCGCGCGGAGTATTACGACGGCGCCGGCGCGCTGCGCGACATGCTGCAAAGTCACCTGCTGCAGATGTTGACACTGGTGGCGATGGAGCCGCCGGCCAACATGGACGCCGAATCGCTGCGCGATGAAAAGGTCAAGGTGCTGAAATCCATTCGCCCGATACCGCAAAGCGCGGTGCACGCGCACGCCTTTCGCGCGCAATACGTGCGCGGCGTGAGCGAAGGAAAAAAGGTCGCGGGTTATCTGGACGAAAAAGGCGTGGCGTCAGGTAGCTCCACGGAAACCTATGCGGCACTCAAGCTCTACATCGACAACTGGCGCTGGCGCAACGTGCCGTTTTACGTGCGCACTGGCAAGCGTATGGCGAAGGCGACTTCCAGCATTGCCATACGCTTCAAGCATGCGCCGCAAATGCTGTTCCGTGAGGCGGTCACGGAACAGGTCAGACCCAACTGGGTTTTGCTGGGGATACAACCGGAGGAATGTCTGCGCGTTGAAATTCAGGCCAAATTGCCCGGCCTTAAAATGCACGCGCACACGGTAAGTCTGGATGCGAGCTACCGCAAGGAATCCGAGGCGCAACTCGACGCCTACGAGGCGTTGCTGCTGGATGTCATTGAGGGCGATCATTCATTGTTTCTGCGCTATGACGAGGTGCGCTGGGCGTGGAAGGTGGTGGATCCGATCCTCAAGACGTGGTCGATGGAGCGTGATTTCATCCACACCTATCCCGCCGGCAGCTGGGGGCCGGGCGAAGCCAATCGCCTGTTCGAGCGCGAGTACCAGTGCTGGCGAAATGACCTCAGCCTTGAAGGCGAGCCCGGCGGAGATGCTGCGTGTGTTTACTAGAAGCGTAGCGGCGTGAGTTCGCTGACACAATCCAGGGCCTGGCAGGAACTGCAGGCGCATTATCCCGCGCTTGCACGCGCCCACATGCGCGACCTTTTCCAGGGTGACGCGCAACGCTTCGCCAGATTTTCGCTCGAGGCCAGCGGCATCCTGCTCGATTACTCCAAGAACCGCATCACCGAAGAAACGCTGCGCCTGCTGTTTGATCTCGCCGCACAGGCCGACATCAAGGCGTGGACGGAAAGGATGTTTTCCGGCGCCAGGATCAACGTCACCGAAAACCGCGCCGTACTGCACGTCGCGCTGCGCAACCGCAGTAACCGCCCGATACGGCTGGACGGCAAGGATGTCATGCCTGAGGTGAACGCGGTGCTTGCGCATATGAAGGAATTCACCGAGGCGGTGCGCAGTGGCGCGTGGAAAGGTTACAGCGGTAAAGCCATCACCGACATCGTCAACATCGGCATCGGCGGCTCCGATCTGGGGCCGAAGATAGTGTGCGCGGCGCTTACGCCTTACGGCAAGCCTGGCCTGCGTATGCACTTTGTCTCCAATGTGGACGGCACGCACATCGCCGAGACGCTGAAGGCAGTCAACCCTGAAACCACACTGTTTGTCGTCGCTTCCAAAACCTTCACCACGCAGGAGACGCTCACCAACGCGCATACCGCGCGCGCGTGGTTTTTACGTTCAGCAAAGAATGAGACCGCTGTCGCCAAACATTTTGTCGCGGTATCGACGAATGCAGGCGAGGTAAAAAAATTCGGCATTGATACCAAAAACATGTTTGAGTTCTGGGACTGGGTGGGCGGACGCTATTCGCTCTGGTCGGCCATCGGTCTGCCCATCGCGCTCTACATCGGCATGGATAACTTCGAGGCGTTGCTGGCCGGCGCGCATGACATGGACGAGCACTTCAGAACCGCGCCGCTTGAAGGAAACATGCCGGTGATTCTGGCGCTGCTGGGTATCTGGTATAACAATTTCTTTCACGCGCAGACGCACGCCATTTTCCCCTACGACCAGTATCTGTGTTACTTCCCGGCCTATTTTCAGCAGGGCGACATGGAGAGCAATGGCAAGGGCGTGACGCGCGACGGCCACCACGTGGATTACGCCACCGGCCCCATCCTCTGGGGCGAGCCCGGCACCAACGGCCAGCACGCGTTTTATCAGCTTTTACATCAGGGCACTAGGATTATCCCCGCCGATTTCATCGCGCCGATGGAGACGCACAACCCCGTCGGCGAGCACCATCAAATTCTGCTTGCGAACTTCTTCGCCCAGACCGAGGCGCTGATGCAGGGCAAGACGGAAGCCGAGGCGCGCGTGGAGTTGATTAAACAAGGCCTGAAAGGTGACGCGTTAGAAAGCCTGTTGCCGCATAAAGTATTTCCGGGCAACAAGCCCACCAATTCCATACTGGTCAAAAAAATCACGCCGCAAATGCTAGGCGCGCTGATTGCGCTTTACGAGCACAAAATATTTGTGCAGGGCGTGATCTGGAACATCAATTCCTTCGATCAGTGGGGCGTGGAATTGGGCAAGCAACTGGCGCAGAAGATATTGCCTGAGTTGGAGGCGGGTGGTGCTGTAAGCACGCATGACAGCTCGACCAACGGCTTGATAAATTACTACAAGCGATTTTTAAAATAAGCTGTACGTTTCCGCATCCCTGATGTTCCTTCCCCCTTGCAGGGGGAAGGCCAGGATGGGGGTCGTGGGCCAAACGTTAAGATTCACCCCCACCCTAACCCTCCCCCTGAGAAGGGGAGGGTATACGTCAGGCTGGAGCTTTCGCCAGCCGGCTGTTGTGCATCGAGTAGATAAAATAAACCCCCACACCGATCAGTAGCCATACACCAAAGCGCTGCCAGGTGATGAGTGGCAGGAAGGCCATCAGTGTTCCGCAGGATATTACGCCCATGATGGGGATCACCGGATGCCAAGGGCATTTGAACGGGCGATGCAGCCCCGGCTGACGTGCACGCATCACGATCACGCCGATACACACGAACACAAACGCGGCGAGCGTGCCGATGTTGGTGAGCTCGGCCAGTTCGCCCAACGGCACAAAGCCCGCGATAGCGGCGATGAGCAGTCCGCAGAGGATGATGACACGCACCGGGGTGCGTGTTGTCTCGTTTAATGTGCCGAAGAACGGCGGCAGCAGTCCGTCGCGCGACATGGCGAAGAAAACGCGCGTGAGGCCATAATACAGTACCAGCATCACCGTGGTGAGGCCCGCGATCACGCCGGTAGCCACCAGCCCGGAGGCCCAGTTGATGCCGAGCAGTTGCAGCGCGTGCGCGACCGGTGAGGGGACGTTCAGGTCTTTGTAAGAGACGATGCCGGTCAGTAATCCCGATACCACGATGTAAATCACGGTGCAAAACGCCAGCGAGGTGAGGATGCCGATGGGCACGTCGCGTTGCGGATTTTTGGTTTCCTCGGCAGCCGTGGTGACGGCGTCGAAGCCGATGTAGGCGAAAAATACAAAAGCCGCGCCGCTCAGTATGCCCGTCGGTTCGCCGCCGGGGCCTGTGCTGCTCCAGCCGAACGGCATGAAGGGGTGCCAGAGTTCCGTGTTGATGTGAAATACCGCCACGCCGATAAACACCGCAATGGCGAGCAGTTTTACGAACACCAGCACGGCGTTGAACTGCGAGCTTTGTTTGACGCCGATGGCAAGCAGTATGGCGAGCAGGAGAATGATTGCGGCTGCGGGCAGATTGATAATGCCGCCTTGCGAGGGCGCATGCGTGAGCGCGTCAGGCAGCGCCAGCCCGATTGAGGCCAGGGCACTACTGAAATAACCCGACCAGCCGGTGGCGACGGCGGCGGTGGCGACGCCGTATTCCAGTATCAATATCCAGCCTACCATCCAGGCCAGCAGCTCGCCCAGTGCGGCGTAGCTGTAGCCGTAGGCACTGCCGCAACCGCCGAGGCTCGCCGCGAGTTCGGCGTAGGCGAGCGCGGCGAAGGCGCAGGCGAAACCCGCCACCACGAAAGACAACACTACCGCCGGGCCCGCCTTGGTGGCGGCGGCGACGCCGGTGAGCACGAAAATTCCGGTGCCGATGATCGCGCCGATGCCGAGCAGCGTCAGGTCGAACGCGCTCAGTGCGCGCTTCAGGCCGCTGTTGCAATAATCATCCGGCGTGCTGGGTTTGGTGCGGAATAGCTGCATGGTCTTCCCCTTAATGTAGTATAAGCGCCCCATGATGGGAACGCTGCCTGTGATTCAATCCAATGACAGGCTTCGCGTTCCCGTTTATCATGCATCTTTATACCGGGAACAGATGCACCATGTCCACCACCAAACACGCTCGCCTGCTGATTTTGGGCTCCGGCCCTGCGGGCTACACCGCTGCGGTCTACGCCGCGCGTGCCAACCTCAAGCCCGTGCTCATCACCGGTCTCGAACAGGGCGGACAACTGACCACCACCACCGACGTCGACAACTGGCCGGGCGATGTACACGGCCTGCAGGGGCCCGCGCTGATGGAGCGCATGCGTGAGCATGCTGCGCGGTTTAACACTGAAATTATCTTCGACCATATTCACACGGCAGACCTCAAACAGCGTCCGTTTTTGCTCACGGGGGATGCGGGACAATACACCTGCGACGCGCTTATCATCGCCACCGGCGCCTCGGCGATGTATCTGGGCCTGCCATCCGAGGAGGCCTTCAAGGGGCGCGGCGTTTCCGGGTGCGCTACGTGCGACGGATTTTTCTACAAAGGCCAGAAGGTCGCGGTGATCGGCGGCGGCAACACGGCGGTGGAAGAGGCACTGTATCTTTCCAACATCGCTGAACACGTCACCGTGGTGCACCGGCGCGATAAATTCAAGGCGGAAAAGATATTAATAGACAAGCTGAATAAAAAAGCCGCTGAAGGCCGTGTCAACATAATCTGGAACAGTACGTTGGAAGAAGTATTGGGTGACGAAAGCGGCGTGACCGGCATGCGCGTCAAAAATCTTGCGGACGGCAGTCGCAAGGACTTCGACGTAAACGGCGTCTTCATCGCCATCGGCCACAAGCCGAACACGGCGATTTTTGCGGGCCAACTGGAGATGAACAACGGCTACATCCGCGTGCACAGTGGCATTGACGGCAACGCCACCGCCACCAGCGTGCCGGGTGTGTTCGCTGCGGGCGACGTCGCCGACCACGTCTACCGCCAGGCCATCACCTCGGCAGGCTCCGGCTGCATGGCGGCACTGGATGCGGAGCGCTATCTGGAAAACCAGTAAGTCTCGTGAATGTTCCTTCCCCCTTGACGGGGGAAGGTCAGGATGGGGGTGAAAAGTTCACTGTGCCGGTTGCCGCAACCACGCCCACCTCGTATTTTCCGGCGCTGCGCGATCTGCGCATGCATGCGCTGGCCTTTCTGTCCGGCATCATGCTGGTGCAGCAGTTGCCGCAACTGCCATCGCTCGCATGGTCATGGTTGCTGATTCCCTGCGTGTTGCTTGCGCTACGCAACCGCGCGTGGTTCACGCCCCTGTTTTTCATTGCCGGTATCGCGTGGGTCACGCTGTGCGCGGGGCTGATACTTCAGGACAGTCTGCCCAAGGCGCTGGAGGGGCGGGATATATGGGTCGAGGGTTATGTCGCCGATCTGCCCAAGGATATCGAGCACGGCACGCGCATCGAGTTTGATGTGAGTCATGCTTTTCTCAATGGCAAAGAAGTTACGATCCCGCGCAAAATCAGGCTCAGCACCGGTATTGCCCAACATCCGCGCATCGGTGACGAATGGGGCATGTGGGTGCGCCTCAAGCGTCCGCACGGTTTTCAGAATCCCGGCGGGTTTGATTATGAAGGCTATCTGTTTCGGGAGCGTATCCGCGCCACCGGCTACGTGCGCGCTAATGAACCTCCGCGCCTGATTTCTTCTGATCCCTATAGCTATCCCATCGGACGTTTCCGCCAGTATCTCGGCGAGAGTATCCGCGCGGCGCTGACCGGAAACGATTTCGCGGGCATGATCACCGCCTTTGCCAACGGCGACCAGAGTGATGTGAGCGATGCGCAGTGGAATGTATTGCGGCGCACTGGCACCACGCACTTGATTGCAATCTCCGGCATGAACATCGGCCTCGTGTCCGGCATTGTGTTTCTTATCGTGCGCTGGTTGTGGGCGTTGCCGGGGTATACGGTGCTGCGGCTGCCGGCGCAGAAGGCGGCGGCGCTGGGCGCGCTCGGCGCCGCTTTCTTTTATTCCGCGCTTGCCGGTTTTGCTATTCCGACGCAGCGTGCACTAATAATGTTGCTGGTAGTGCTGGGCGCACTGCTCATGCAGCGCGCCGTGCGGCCCACGAATCTGCTCGCCGTCGCGCTGCTGGCGGTGCTGATTTACGATCCGCTCGCAGTGGTATCTCCAGGCTTCTGGTTATCGTTTGCTTCGGTTGCGGTGATTTTATTCACGGCGCAGGGGCGAGTGGGTGAAAAACGCTGGCGGCAATGGGGGCGCGTGCAGTGGGCGGTGACGATTGGATTGTTGCCGTTGCTGCTGCTGTTGTTTCAGCAAGCCTCGCTCTCTGCGCCATTGGCCAACCTGCTGGCAATTCCGGTGATTGAAACCATCGTCATCCCGCTTACCCTGCTGGGTATTGTGTGCCAGGTGGCGCTGCCTGATGTTGTGGCGGCATCATTATTCCAGCTTGCGGCGTGGAGCATAGCGCAGTTATGGGTGGCGCTCGACTACCTTGCGGCCTTCGATCAACTCCAGTGGTTGCAGCATACGCCGCCGGCGTGGACGCTCGCGTGCGCCGGTGTCGGCGTGTTGTGGCTGCTCGCACCGCGCGGCTGGCCGGCACGCTGGGTGGGCGCGGTGTGGCTGCTGCCGATGCTGCTGGTGCGTCCGCCAGTGCCGCTCGCGGGCGAGGCATGGTTCACGCTGCTCGACGTGGGGCAGGGGCTGGCCGCGGTGGTGCGCACGCGCGAGCACACGCTGGTGTTCGACACCGGCGCGCGCTTCAGTGCGCGTTTTGACCTGGGGCGTGCGGTGGTCGTGCCTTATCTGCGCGCGAGCGGCGTCCGTAATATGGATATGCTCATCGTGAGCCATAAAGACAACGACCACATCGGTGGCGCGGCATCATTGCTCGCGGCGTACCCGCCGCAACGCGTGCTTTCCAGCGTGCCGGAACGGTTGCCCAATGCACGGCATTGCATCGCAGGCGAGTCCTGGCGCTGGGACGAGGTGGAGTTCACGCTGCTCAACCCGTCCGATGAAAACGCGCGCGGCAACAATTCAAGCTGCGTATTGATGATACAAACCGCGCACGGCAAGGTGCTGCTCACCGCCGACATCGAGGCGAAAGCGGAGCGAGCGTTAATAGCGCGTTGGGGAGAGCAACTGAACGCCGACGTGCTTGTCGTGCCGCACCACGGCAGCAAGACCTCCTCCACGGACGAATTCATCGATGCCGTTCGTCCGCGCTATGCGCTCATCCCCGCAGGTTACCGCAGCCGCTACCGCCACCCGCACCCCACCGTCGTCGAACGCTACGCGCAACGCGGCATCAACATGCTCAATTCTCCGGCGCACGGCGCGATCACGGTCACGCTGGGGGCGGTGGGCATGCGGCTATCGAGTTATCGCCACGAGGAAAAGCGCTACTGGTTTGTCGAGTAGCTTTGCTCCACGTGCCGAGTCTGGTAGATTGAATGCCACGTCAGGCTGAGAGATAAGGCAATGCTCAACACGTTGGTAAAGACGATGGCATGGGGGCTCATCGCCGTGATCGGTGCCGCTGCCGTCGGCGGCATCGCGCTCAATCGCGGCGAGTCGATCAACGCGATCTGGTTTATCGTTGCGGCTCTGTGCGTTTACGCTATCGGTTACCGTTTTTACAGCGCCTGGATCGCGACCAGGGTGCTGATGCTGGATGAGTCGCGCGCCACCCCCGCCGAACGCATCAACGACGGGCGCGATTTCGTGCCCACCAACCGCTGGATCGTGTTCGGCTGTCACTTCGCCGCCATCGCCGGCCCCGGCCCCCTGATCGGGCCCACGCTCGCCGCGCAGTTCGGTTATCTCCCCGGTACCTTGTGGATACTGGTCGGCGCGGTGCTGGGCGGCTGCGTGCAGGACATGGTCACGCTGTTTTTCTCCACGCGCCGCAACGGCAGAAGTTTGGGCCAGATGGCGCGCGACGAGCTTGGTCCCATCGGCGGCGTGGCGGCGCTCATCGGCACGCTGATGATCATGGTGATACTCATCGCGGTGCTGGGGCTGGTGGTGGTGAACGCCATGAAGCACAGCCCGTGGGCCACCTCGACCGTATTCGCCACCATCCCCATCGCCATTTTTATCGGCTTTTATATGCGCAATATCCGCCCCGGCCGCGTGCTGGAAGGTACGCTCATAGGCGTCGCGCTGTTGCTGTTCTCCGTGGTCGGTGGCGGCTGGATAGATCACAGCGCTGCGCTGCGCGGATATTTCGACATGGACGGCTTGACGCTCGCCTGGTTTGTCATCGGCTACGGCTTCCTTGCCGCGATCCTGCCGGTGTGGCTGTTGCTGGCGCCGCGCGATTATCTCTCCACGTTCATGAAACTGGGCACGGTGATTTTGCTCGCCATCGCCATCGTGATCCTGCAACCTGAAGTGAAAATGCCTGCGCTCACGCAGTTCATTGACGGCAGCGGGCCGATCTTCGGCGGTTCCGTATTTCCGTTCGTATTCATCACCGTCGCCTGCGGCGCGATTTCCGGTTTTCATTCGCTGATCGCCTCCGGCACTACACCCAAACTCATCGCCAACGAACGCGATATCCGCATGATCGGCTACGGCGGCATGATGCTCGAATCCTTCGTCGCCATCATGGCGATGATTGCGGCCACGGTGCTCGACCCCGGCGTGTTTTTCGCCATCAACAGCCCGGCGGGTGTGGTGGGTAAAGAGGCTGCGGATGCCGTGGCGACAATATCGTCGTGGGGCTATGCCGTTACGGTCGAGCAGATGAACGAACTTGCCCGGCAAATGGGCGAGGCCACGCTGTTCGCGCGCACCGGCGGCGCACCGTCACTCGCGGTCGGCATGGCCAGCATCTTCGGCAGCGCCTTCGGCGATGGCCTGCTTGCCATGTGGTATCACTTCGCCATCATGTTCGAAGCGGTGTTCATCCTCACCACGCTCGACGCCGGCACACGCGTTGGACGCTTCATGCTGCAAGATTTGCTCGGCAATGTGTGGCGGCCGATGGGCCGTACCTCGTGGTATCCGTCCGTGCTCATTACCAGCGCCGCCATCGTCGCGGCGTGGGGATACTTTTTATATATTGGCGTGATTGATCCGAACGGTGGCGTGAATATTCTGTGGCCGTTGTTCGGTATGTCGAACCAGATGCTCGCCGGCATTGCGTTGTCGGTGTGCACCGGTATTTTGATTAAATCAGGCAAGCTGAAGTATGCCTGGGTCACCGCTGTGCCGTTGGCGTGGATCGTCACCGTCACCACCAGTGCGGCGTGGCAAAAAATCATGAGCGAAGACGTGCGCATTGGATTTTTCGCCGCCGCCAACGACCTGGCGAGCAAGCTGGCGAGCGGCGCGTTGCTGCCGGAACAGGCCGCCGTTGCGCCGCATCTCATCTTCAATCAACAACTGGACGGCTGGCTGACGCTGTTCTTCGTGCTGGTGCTGTGGATTGTAGTGCTCGACATGCTGCGCGTCGTGGCGCGTCATTTAAGCGGCAAGCCGGTGTTGCCCGTCTCCGAATCACCGCATACTCCCAGCCGGTTGGTCGAAGATTGGGTGCGCGACTGAAGGGCACCTCTAAAAATGCGTCTTTTGCTCCAATACTGCGTTGCAGCTTGTCTCCGCTGCTCACATACTAACGTGTATGCTGCGCTGCTCGCCTGCGCTGCGCCTTGTCTTGAAGCAAAATCCATCATTTTTTGAGGCGCCCCAACATGCTCAAGCAAAAAATATTACTCTTGTTGAAATTCCTCCGCCAACTCAGCGGCGATGACGCCTACGAGCGTTATCTAGCGCATCATGCCCAAGTGCACCCTGATGCACGACGCTTAAGTCGCCGCGAACTCTTCAAACAAGAACAAGAACGCAAATGGAGCGGTGTACGACGGTGCTGCTGATACCCTCTTATCCCTAGTCGAACATGCCATGCATAAACTTAATCGCCGTCCGAGAAAATCGTTGGGCTTTCGGACACCCTATGAGGTCTTCTTCAATACCAAGACTTTGTTAACCGTTGCACTTCAAAGTTGAATCCGCCGAGTTTATTCCCATTGTGGGGCTCCCGAAAATATCATATCGCGAGGCCAAGCAAGGATGGATTCACGTTATCAATAATAACCAGGACAACGATTTCTATATTTGTGGGTCGTGTGGTTATGCGATGGGGGGACATCCCAAGGTTATATCTCCCGCGCACATTAGACCTTGGACTAGCGATCAGCGTTGCTCCAACTCGCGCTTGGACAAGCGCGGCTTGGGTTATCGTTACCGGACCGATGTGTTGGAGCTGCGCTTACCTCAAGAGTATCTGGACAAGCTTGGGTTGCACAGTCCTGATGGCTATCATGCGCTCTGGTTGTCAGTTTTATATGCGCTTGTGAATGGTGCATGTCAGGCGCTGGATATCGACGAACGGGATTTGGGCGGATGCCTGTACTATTCGCAGAAAAGCCATCCATCGTTGGTGCTATTTGATACAGCACCTGGTGGTGCCGGGTTTGTGCATGAAATACGTGAGCATTTTACGGAGGTAATGAATAAAGCGATGGAACTCTTGGACTGCAAGTCCTGCGGCGAAGACTCTTCCTGCATCGCTTGCCTGAGAACCTACTTCAACCAGCGCGATCATAATCGCCTGAGGCGAGGCTGGGCAAAGAAATATCTTTCCGCACTGTTTTAAGTGACAAATAGAGGGGTCATGTCTTGTAATGCCATATTTGGCAGGATCGGTGTGCAATCAATGGGGGGGTCGTGCTCGATTGATTCCAGGAGCGCCAGCGCCACATATGGCCTCCTGATCGCTAACGTAAATTCGACATCATTAATGAAATATGATCTGGAAGCGTACGCCGCATAATCTATACCGTCAATTTATAATATGCTAGCAGGATGGATGCTGTCTGCTTTAGTCATTTAGCGGCTGCTCGTGACTTACCTTTTACCCCCATCCTAGCCTTCCCCCCTGAAGGGGGAAAGGAGATCAAAGCTGCTGTAAACTGTCTTATGTTGAGGCGAGCTACAACAACTATGACGAAAGACGACCCTTACCGCCCACTCGCCGACCGCCTGCGGCCTGCCCGGCTGGAGGATTTCTACGGCCAGCCGCACTTGCTCGGCCCCGGCAAACCGCTGCGGCTCGCCATCGAGTCCGGCCATCTGCACTCGATGATTTTCTGGGGGCCGCCGGGTACCGGCAAGACCACGCTCGCGCGCCTGATCGCGAAAAAATCCAACGCGCAATTCCTGAGCATCTCGGCGGTGCTGGCGGGCGTGAAAGACATTCGCGACATGGTCGCCAAGGCGGAACAGGCGCGCACGCTGGGCCAGGGCACGGTGTTGTTCGTCGACGAGGTGCACCGTTTCAACAAGTCGCAGCAGGATGCCTTTCTGCCGTATGTGGAAAACGGCACCTTCACCTTCATTGGCGCGACCACGGAAAATCCGTCGTTCGAACTCAACAGCGCGTTGTTGTCGCGTGCACGTGTGTATGTGCTGAAGGCGCTGCAGGCGGAGGACATACGCAAAGTCATTGACCGCGCGCTGTCCGACGTCGAGCACGGCCTGGGCAGGCTGCGACTGGAAATGTCCGAGGCATTGCGCGACCGCCTGGCGCTGGCCGCCGACGGCGATGCGCGGCGCGCGCTGAACCTGCTGGAAGTCACCGCCGATCTTGCCGAACCCGGAGACGGACGCGATACGATCACCGGGGAATTATTGAATGATGTGCTGAGTGGCGGCAGCACGCGCCGCTTCGACAAATACGGCGAGGCGTTTTACGACCAGATTTCCGCATTGCATAAATCGGTGCGCGGCTCCTCACCCGATGCGGCACTGTACTGGCTCGCGCGCATGCTCGACGGCGGCTGCGATCCACTCTACATCGCGCGGCGCGTGCTGCGTATGGCGAGCGAAGACATCGGCAACGCCGACCCGCGCGCACTCACCATCGCCCGCGAGGCGTGGGATGTGCAGGAGCGCCTGGGCAGCCCCGAAGGCGAGCTTGCGCTGGCGCAGGCCGTGGTCTATTTCGCCTGTGCGCCCAAGAGCAATGCCGTCTACACGGCATTTGGCGCAGCGATGCGTGACGCACGCGACCATGGCTCACTGGAAGTGCCGCTGCAGTTGCGCAACGCGCCCACGCGTCTGATGAAAGAGCTTGATTACGGCAAGGGCTATCGCTATGCCCACGAGGAGGCCGAGGCTTACGCCGCCGGCGAGCGTTATTTTCCGGAGGAAATGGGCAGCAAAATCTATTATCATCCTGTGCCACGCGGGCTGGAAATTAAAATCGCCGAAAAGCTTTCCCATTTGCGTGCGCTTGACCGCCAGGCGTCCGACACCAAGAAAAAACAGGAGTAGATGCCGTGACGCAAGTATTTGCCATCGCCGCAGGCGGCGCGCTGGGCTCCGTGCTGCGCTTCTGGATGTCCGCCTGGGTGAGTGGTCAGTGGGGGCGGGATTTCCCCTACGGAACGCTGGCGGTGAACGTGCTCGGCTGTTTACTGATGGGGATATTGTTCGTGTTGTTGACTGAACGGTTGAACCTCGCGCCGGTCTGGCGCGCGGGATTGCTCATCGGTGTGCTGGGCGGCTTCACCACCTTCTCGGCGTTTTCGATGGAGACCGTCAGCCTGATTGAAGCGGGTGCGTTGCTGCGTGCGCTGCTCAATATCATGGTGAGCGTCGTCGTCTGTGTAGGTGCAACATGGGTTGGCGTCATCGCCGCGAGGCAGATATGAAAGGATTGTCATAATGCTTGATCCGCGTTTTTTAAGAAGTGAACTGGAAACGGCAGCGCAGCGTCTGGCGACGCGCGGCTTTGCGCTCGATGTGGCGCAGCTCGGCGCGCTTGAGGTGGAACGCAAACAGGTGCAAGTCGAAGCGGAAAAGCTTCAGGCTGAGCGCAACGCCAGTTCCAAGGCCATCGGCAAGGCCAAGGCCGCGGGTGAGGATGTCGCGCCGCTCATGCACGCAGTCGCTGATCTGGGTGAGAGGCTCAAGCAGGCGGAAGCGCGCCTTGCGGAAATACAGCAGCGGCTGGACGTCGTGCTGCTCGGCATTCCGAATTTACCGCACGAGAGCGTGCCGGTCGGGAAAAGCGAGCACGACAACGTCGAAGTGCGCCGCGTCGGTGAGCCGAAAAAATTCGATTTCACGCCCAAGGATCACGTTGATCTCGGCCATGCACTCGGCCAGATGGATTTCGACGCCGCCGCCAAAATCAGCGGCGCGCGTTTTGTCATCTTGAGCGGCCCGCTTGCGCGTCTGCAACGCGCGCTGACTCAATTCATGCTTGATGTGCATACGCAAGAGCACGGCTACACCGAGGTGTACGTGCCTTATATCGTCAATGCCGACAGTCTGCGCGGCACCGCCCAGCTTCCAAAATTTGAGCAGGATCAGTTCGCGCTCAAGGGCGAGCAAAACTATTACCTGATTCCCACCGCCGAAGTGCCGGTGACCAACCTCGTGCGCGACACGATCGTCGAGGCGGGCCATATGCCGCGCAAGTATGTTTGCCATACGCCGTGTTTCCGCAGCGAAGCGGGTTCCTACGGCAAGGACACGCGCGGCATGATTCGGCAGCACCAGTTTGAAAAGGTCGAACTGGTGCAGGTCGTGCGCCCGCAGGATTCCTTTGACGCTCTGGAAACACTCACCGCACACGCCGAGATCATCCTGCAAAAACTGGAACTGCCTTATCGCGTGGTCGCACTGTGCACGGGAGATGTGGGATTTGCCGCCGCCAAGACCTACGATCTGGAGGTGTGGCTGCCGAGCCAGAATAAATATCGCGAGATTTCTTCGTGCAGCAATTTCACCGACTTCCAGGCACGCCGCATGCAGGCGCGCTGGCGCAATCCTGAGACGGGCAAGCCGGAGCTGGTGCACACCCTGAACGGCTCCGCCCTCGCCGTAGGGCGTACGCTGGTGGCGATCATGGAGAACTGCCAGGACAGTCACGGCAATATCCATCTGCCAAAGGCATTGTGGCGCTATATGCACGACGTGGAAGACCACATCATTAAAGCCTGAATTGTTGATTGATTTAATCAGGTATAGTATCTTTACGGCTATTCCCGGTGTGTGTTGTATGAGGTTGTTACATGGCGTTAATGATTACCGACGAGTGCATCAATTGCGATGTGTGCGAGCCGGAGTGCCCGAACGGCGCCATCACGCAGGGTGCGGAGATATACGTGATCGACCCCGCGTTGTGCACCGAATGCGTCGGCCATTTTGACAAGCCGCAGTGTGTCGAGGTGTGTCCGGTGGACTGCATTCCGCTCAATCCCGACGTGGTCGAAACGAAAGAACAGTTGTACGAGAAATATCTCACGCTGACCCACCAGAAAGCCGCCATGTGAGCGGTATCTGCGTTATATTTCACGTTTCCGGAATTATTTGAGCGCAACAGCCTTCGCGTCTCATGTGCAGCATTGACAGCATCACTGTTTAACCGCCAGCAGGACAAAGAATAATGCCGAACACGCCTAAACACAGCAAGAAAGACCTCGAAGTCATGGCGCACATCCGCGCGTTGCTCGAACACATCGGCGAGAACCCTGATCGTGACGGATTGCGCGATACGCCCGCGCGCGTGCTGGACGTGCTGGCGGATCATTTCCAGGGTTATCAGCAGGATCCGAAAGGGCATCTGCTGAAGACGTTTGAAGACGTGCAGGGCTATGACGAGCTGGTGCTGGTGTCCGACATTGAGCTGCACAGTCATTGCGAACATCACATGGTGCCGTTTGTGGGCAAGGCGCACGTTGCCTACATTCCCGACGGGCGCATCGTCGGCCTGTCGAAGCTCGCGCGCGTGGTGGATATTTATTCCAAGCGTTTGCAGGTGCAGGAAAAACTCACCGCGCAGATTGCAGACGTGATTCAAGAGGTATTGCAGCCGCAGGGTGTGGCGGTGATTCTTCAGTGCCAGCATTTCTGCATGTGCTATCGCGGCGCGCGCAAACCCGGCGCATGGACGACCACCAGCAAGCTGCACGGCCTGTTCCTGAAGAATGCCCCATCGCGCATGGAGTTGTTTACCCTCATTGGCATGAAGCGCGAGCTGAGTTAAGCGCGCATAAGCGGCAGGGCATGACTCTGAGCGAAGAATTTTATCCTGCCGACGCAGTAACACTGCATCCCTCCAATTTACCCAAGCTTGGCGCGCGTCCGCGTAATACCCACAAGGGCGATTACGGCCGCGTGCTCGCCATCGGCGGCGATCATGGCATGCCCGGCGCGGTGCGGCTTGCTGCGGAGGCGGCGGCGCGCGTGGGGGCGGGCCTCGTCAGCATCGCCACGCGCAGCGCGCACGCGGCGCACATCAGCGCGCAGCGGCCGGAACTGTTGTGTTACGGCGTGGAGCATGCCAACGAGCTGCGTCCGTTGCTGAGCGCGGCGAGCGTTGTTGTTATCGGGCCGGGTCTCGGTCAGTCGCCGTGGGCGCGCCAATTATTTTCCGCTGTGCTGGAGACGGATTTACCGTGCGTGGTGGACGCCGACGCGCTCAACCTGCTGGCGGCGGAATCCGTCGTGCGTGATGCATGGGTGCTCACGCCGCATCCGGGCGAAGCGGCGCGGCTTTTGGCATGCACCGGCGCGGAGATTCAGGCCGACCGCTTTAACGCGGTACGCGAAGTGCGGCGGCGCTACGGCGGCGTCGTGGTGCTGAAGGGTGCGGGCACGCTGGTGGCGGCGGGCGATGAGCCCGTCGGCATTTGCGCCGGCGGCAATCCCGGCATGGCCAGCGCGGGCATGGGTGATGTGCTGAGCGGCGTGATCGCGGCCCTGATCGCGCAAGGTTTGAGTCTGCGCGATGCCGCGCGCCTCGGTGTGTGGTTGCACGCCGAGGCGGGCGACCGTGCTGCGTCGGCGGGAGAGCGCGGCCTGCTGGCGAGCGATATCATGCCGCATTTGCGCAGCCTGGTGAACCGGTTGTGATGGCAACAGAGCGAGTAATTCCCACGGCTGATGCGATGGAGGCCTTGGGCGCGGAGTTTGCGCGCTCAATCAAAGATGGCGCGATGGTCTACCTCACGGGTGAACTGGGTGCGGGCAAGACCACGCTGGTGCGTGGCCTGCTGCGCGCGTTGGGGCATGATTCGACAGTAAAGAGCCCGACCTACACACTGGTCGAGCCGTATTTTTTACAGGGTCGTCATGTATACCACTTTGATCTCTACCGCCTCACCGGCCCCGAAGAACTTGAGGCCATCGGCGCGCGTGATTATTTTCAGCCCGACGCGCTGTGCCTGATCGAATGGCCGGAGCGGGGCAGGGGGTTTCTGCCCGCGCCTGACATTGAGATCGCATTGAGTCACGACCCGGCGGGGCGAAAAGCCCGTCTGAATGGGCTTTAGATTTCATATTTACATGAGTATTGTAAGGTTGCAGACCTATTTTTAGTCCCACCAAGAGGTTTATCTCCTATCTATCTATAAAATATAAAAAAATGCTTGCAAAATCGCCTGTGCTTCTTACAATAAGGGCGTAGGTGAGTGGGTGAGGCGAACACCATGAGAATCCTGAGTGCCTTGCTTCTGATGATGCTGTCCACCGCCGCTGCAGCGGCGCCGGTGGAAATCGTAGGCGTGCGTGTCTGGCCCGCCCCGGACAACACGCGCATCGTGGTTGATCTCAGCGCGGCGGCGGACTATAAGCTCAACCGCACGGGCGACCAGATTCAAATCGACCTCGCCCGCACCGAATTGCACCGTTCCCTGCCCGCCGTCGATGCCAAAAAAGGCCTGCTCACCGGGCTTCAATCGCAACCTGTGCGTGACGGAGTCCGCCTGACGCTGGCGCTCAAGCCGGGCGCGCAGGCGAAGAGTTTCGCGCTTAAACCCTATCAGCAGTATGGCCACCGCCTCGTGGTAGACCTGTCCCCGGCCAAGACGGAAGCCGCGGAAACAGCGGCCAAGCCCGCCGCAGCGGACAAGAAATCAAACTCACCCGCGCCGCGCGAGATCATCATCGCCATTGACGCCGGCCACGGCGGTGAAGACCCCGGCGCACAAGGACGCAACGGCACGCGCGAGAAGGATGTCGTGCTTGCGGTGGCGCGGCGTCTGGAGGCGCTGGTGCACGAGGAAGAGGGCATGCGCCCGCTCATGATCCGCGACGGCGATTATTATCTGAGCCTGCGCCAGCGCATGCAGAAGGCGCGTCAGCACAAGGCCGACTTGTTCATCTCCATACACGCCGATGCCTATCTGCATCCCGATGCCAAGGGCTCGTCGGTCTATACCTTGTCCGAGCGCGGCGCGAGCAATGAAGCGGCGCGCTGGCTCGCGGAAAGCGAAAATGCGTCCGATCTCGTGGGCGGGGTGAGTCTGGACGACAAGGACGAATTGCTCGCCTCGGTGCTGCTCGACCTGTCGCAGACCGCGACCAGCAGCGCGAGTATGGATATCGCCTCTGAAGTGCTCGACGGCCTGAGCGACGTGGGCCACGTGCACAAGCCGCAGGTACAACAGGCCGGGTTCGTGGTGCTGAAATCACCGGATGTCCCGTCCATCCTGGTCGAGACCGCATTCATTTCCAACCCCAAGGAAGAAAGCAACCTGCGCGACCCGCGCTTCCAGCAGTCACTGGCCGAGGCCATGATGAGCGGCGTGCGTTCTTATTTTGCGCGCCACGCCCCGCCCGCCAGCATGCTTGCACTGCGCGAGCACGTGGTGAATCGCGGCGACACCCTCACCAGCATCGCGCGTCAGTATCAAATCAGCCCGGACGACCTGCGCGCGACAAATAACCTCACAAACGACGTACTGAAAGCGGGAGCGGTACTGCGCATCCCCGCCGCCGAGGCCGCAACAACGCCCGTCGATACAGATAACCCGCCGCACAAAGCACCCGCCGCGCCACAGCGCAAGGCGCCGTTAAGAACGGCCGCTGCGGAAACGTTGTAGTTGAGTTCTGCTGTGCCGAGCCTGCGGGCAGTCAGCGTGCTTCGAGAGGGGGTTTTGTTTTTCCGGCACGATGTTCGCCGAGCGCCTCGTTGACAAGAGAATCGAGTTTTCCGGCTTCTGAGTCAGCCATAATCTGTTGGTCCCAGCACGCATGCTCATATTCGATAAACCAGCTTCGAAGCGCAGCAAATGATTGGTTGTCGAGATGTTTAATCTGATCTTCAATTAATTGAACGGTTGTCATTTTGGACCTCCCGGTTCAAGTGGTGTGGCGAAGGTTTTTAAGAAGTTGATCGGCAGGGACAACTTCACTACGCTCGGCTTCGGCAATGGCCATCAGCAACTCTGCTTCTTGCTCGGGCGAGAGATCAAACGTCTCATCGTCATCGCGCGCAAGAATGGTGACGACAGCGCCCTCGTCAAAGGCTATGCCCTCAACGACGACCCTTCCATTAATTACTTTTCCAGTCGCAACTCTCATGGCAGAAATTCTACCTCAAAGGACAGCAAGATACTCGCGGAGCGCGTCTTTGATATTTTCGATGGCCTCAGCCTCAGTCGAGCCTTGCGACCAGCAACCGGGCAAGCCCGGCACCGACACGGAAAACCCTTCGGCTGACTTATGGATTGCGATGCGGTAGCGCATAAACCCTCCCAACGATGGCGTAGTATAACACCAAGAATTTTGCTGCCCAACTAGCGCGTAGGGTGCGAAGCGTAGCGCATTTCAGCGGATGGCTGGCCGAAATACATGCGGCGCAATACCCTTTGGTTATTGCGCCCTTGGTGCCTGTCCGAATAGAAAAGGGTAGCGTCCCCTTACTTTCCGAGATGGTAGAAAAGGAAATTGCCGTCCACCTGCTCGCCTACAATTTAGTGCGCGCCGTGATGGCACAGGCCGCCGCCACGCACAACCTGTTGCCGCGGCAGTTGAGCTTCAAAGCCGCCCTGCAATTGCTCAACGCCTTTGAAATGAGCCTGCGCCATTATCCACGCACGAGCCTAGCGACACGGCGCACGCATTTTATTGCCGGTATTGCCCGCTGCCGGCTCCCGCACCGACCCGGCCGGGTTGAGCCCAGAGCCGTCAAGCGACGACCTAAACAGTATGGATTGCTCACGAAGCCACGATCCATCTTGCGTGAACGGCTTATTAAACTACAAGAGCGGCATATTGCGGCGTGCTTAAGGTAGTGCCATTGGGTAGCGTCCCCTTACTTTTCTTACTTTTCATAGCTGGCAAGCCAAAATGACTCGACGGGCGCGGGAGAGTCGGTAATGAATACCGCTTAAAAACACCCTTCCGCCAAGTGCTGCCTCCGCGTTAGTATGGGGCATTGCTGAGAGATAACGCCCTGTGGAACCCAGACCCGATTTGCAGCACACCGTGAGCGCTGATGCGCCGCGCCGCATACAGGCGTTGCCTGCGCGCCTGATTAACCAGATTGCGGCGGGCGAGGTGGTCGAGCGGCCCGCGTCGGTGGTGAAGGAGCTGCTGGAAAACAGTCTCGATGCGGGGGCGCGCGAGATTGTGGTGGAGGTGGAGCAGGGCGGCATGCGTTTGATGCGCGTACGCGACGATGGTTGCGGCATTCACAAGGATGATCTCGCGCTGGCGCTCGCGCGTCACGCCACCAGCAAAATCCGCACGCTGGAAGACCTCGAACGCGTGCAGAGCATGGGCTTTCGCGGCGAGGCGCTGCCCAGCATCGCTTCCGTGTCGCGCCTTGTACTCACGTCGCGCACCGCGCAGGATGACCGCGGCTGGCGCGTGGAGGGCGACGGGCGAGAGCTCGGCGTCGAACCACAACCGGCGGCGCATCCGCCCGGCACCACGGTCGAGGTGCGCGATCTGTTTTTCAATACCCCGGCACGGCGCAAATTTCTGCGTACCGAGCGCACCGAGTTCGAGCATCTCGAAGAGGTGGTCAAGCGCATTGCACTGGCACGCTTCGAGGCCGGCATCACGCTGCGCCATAACGAGCGCACGCTGTATACGTTGCGCCCGGCACACGACGCAGCGGAGCAGGCGCGGCGCGTGGCGGCGCTGTGCGGCTCGGAGTTCATCGAACACGCGCTGCGTGTGGAGGGCGTGGCCACCGGGCTCACGCTGAGCGGTTGGATAGCACGGCCGGTGTTCTCGCGCAGCCAGCCCGATCTGCAACTGTTTTATGTGAACGGGCGCATGGTGCGCGACAAGTCGGTGAGCCACGCCGTGCGTCAGGCGTATCAGGATGTGCTGTATCACGGGCGTCACCCGGCCTTTGTGCTGTATCTCACGCTCGCGCCCGAGCAGGTGGATGTGAACGCGCACCCGGCCAAGCACGAGGTGCGTTTCCGCGAATCGCGTTTGATACACGACTTTGTGTTTCGCACCTTGCATGAGGCTTTGGCGCAGCCTCATAGCGGTACAGAAACCAGTCCCGTTCACGCAGCCTTTGCGACACCCACGCAGACGCCGTCAATACAGCCGCCGCCTGAGCGTGCGTTCCAGCGCGCCATGCCGTTCCAGGTGCAGGAACAGATGGCGGTGTACGAGTCTCTGCATGCCGCGCCCGTGCGTGGCGAGGAAGCCGAGGCGGAGATTCAAGCCGGCGAAGTTCCGCCGCTCGGCTATGCACTCGCGCAATTGCAGGGGATTTATATCCTCGTGGAAAACGCGCACGGCCTGGTGCTGGTGGACATGTATGCCGCGCACGAGCGCATCACCTATGAGCGCATGAAGACGGCGCTCGCGGGCGAGGGCGTGCGCGCGCAGCCGTTGCTGGTGCCGGTGACGCTCGCGGTGAGCGAACGCGAGGCGGCGCTGGTGGAGGAGCACAGCGCGTGGTTCAGCACGCTCGGCTTCGAGTTGAGCCGCGTCGCGCCGGAGACCGTGGTGGTGCGGCAGGTGCCCGCGCTGTTGCGCGATGTCGACAGCGCGGCGTTGGTGCGCGATGTATTGTCGGACGTGCTGGAGCACGGCGTCAGCGCGCGCATCGGCGACGAGACCCAGCGCGTGTTGTCCACACTGGCCTGTCACGGCGCCGTGCGCGCAAACCGCAGGCTCACGCCGGCGGAGATGAACGCCCTGCTGCGCGACATGGAACGCACCGAGCGCAGCGCGCAATGCAACCACGGCCGTCCGACCTGGGTGCAGTTGAGTATGGGTGAGCTGGACAAGCTGTTTATGAGGGGGCGGTAGGGCCGACAAATTCGGCTGTCTATTTACGAATGAATTCGCACCTACATGTCATGTTGCCACCTGCCATTTTTCTGATGGGCCCCACCGCCTCCGGCAAGAGCGATCTCGCGCTTGCGCTGGTGCAGCGGCTGCCGTGCGAAATCATCAGTGTGGATTCGGCCATGGTGTACCGCGGCATGGACATCGGCACCGCGAAGCCGGAGCGCGCGGTGCGGGAGGCGGTGCCGCATCACCTGATTGACATCCGCGACCCGTCCGAGCCGTATTCCGCGGCCCAGTTCCGCGCCGACGCCCTGCGCGTGATGGCCGGGATCACGCGCGCGGGGCGCATTCCGCTGCTGGTGGGCGGGACGGGGCTTTATTTCCGTGCGCTGGAGCGCGGGCTGTCCGCGCTGCCGGGCGCCGATCCTGCGGTGCGCGTGCGCCTCGGTGCCGAAGGCGAGGCACAGGGCTGGGCCGCGTTGCACGCGCGCCTGGCCGAGGTCGATCCGGCAGCGGCGGCACGCATCCACCCCAACGACCCGCAGCGCATTCAGCGCGCGCTTGAGGTCTATGAACTCAGCGGCGTGCCGATGAGCACGCTACAGACGGGGGGCGATGGCGAGCGTTTTCCGTATGCGCCGCTCAAGCTGGTACTCAGTCCGCCCGAGCGCGAGCGGTTGCACGTGCGCATCGCCGGGCGCTTCCGGCGCATGCTGGAGGAGGGGCTGGTGGACGAGGTGCGGGCGCTGTATGAGCGCGGTGACCTCGACCCGGCGCTGCCGTCATTGCGCGCCGTGGGCTACCGTCAGGTGTGGCAGTTTCTGGCGGGTGAGATTGATTGCGACGAGATGGAAAGACGCGCTATTATAGCCACGCGGCAGTTTGCCAAACGCCAGTTGACCTGGCTGCGTGCTGAGCCGGACGCGCGCTGGTTTGACAGCGAGGCCGCCGATCTTTTGGCAACCGTCTTGAAATACTGTAGCACCGCCACAACTTAATACCCAGATGAGTGTCAAAGCTTTGCTTGGCCGGAAGATATCAAGTGGGTAATGCCTCTCAAAACCCTTGATCCTGATGGCTCCAATAACTAGAAACGGAGAGCAAGTATGACCACCAAAGGGAAATCACTGCAAGACCCCTTCCTGAATGCACTGCGCAAAGAGGGTGTGCCGGTCTCGGTTTATCTGACCAACGGAATCAAGTTGCAGGGTCAGATTGAATCGTTCGATCAATTCGTGGTGCTGCTGAAAAACACCGTGAGCCAGATGGTATACAAGCACGCCATTTCGACCGTGGTACCGTCGCGCAATATCAAGCTGCCCATTACGGATGATACGACGCCAGATGCAGGCAACGCCTAAAAATGCGTCTTTTGCTCCAATCCTATGCTGTACAAGGAAGTACGAATGTCGCGAGCGCAGAACGCGCAGGAGCGACCGTTGCAGCTTGTCTCCGCTGCTCACATACTAACTTGTATGCTGCGCTGCTCGCCTGCGCTGCGCCTTGTCTTGAAGCAAAATCCATCATTTTTAGGGGCGAGGGGCGCCATTGAACATGCGTAGGGGTAGATGATTGTTTGATCGTCCCCAGCAGCGGCACGGCGGGGCTGAACGCGCCGTGCTGGTGCACGTCAATTTTCGCGCGGCCGATCAGCGCGAAGAACTTGCCGAGCTGAATGAGCTGGCCGTCTCCGCACGCACCCGTCCGGTCGCGGTGGTCACCGGCAGCCGTCAGCAACCCGACCCCAAATACTTCATCGGCAGCGGCAAGGCCGAGGAACTCCGCGCCTGCGTAGAGCGCGAGTGTGCCGAGGTGGTGCTGTTCAACCACCCGCTGTCGCCGGCGCAGGAGCGCAATCTGGAAAAGCTGCTGCAATGCCGCGTGCTCGACCGTACCGGGCTCATCCTCGACATCTTCGCGCAGCGCGCGAGCAGCCACGAGGGCAAGCTGCAAGTGGAGCTCGCCCAGTTGCAGCATATAGCGACGCGCCTGGTGCGCGGTTGGACTCACCTTGAGCGCCAGAAGGGCGGTATCGGCCTGCGCGGTCCCGGTGAAACGCAGCTCGAAACCGACCGCCGCCTGATCCGCGTGCGCATCAAGCACCTGAACAAGCAACTCAACAAAGTGGCCATGCAGCGCGGCCAGGGCCGCAAGGCGCGGCGCAAGGCCGCGGTGCCCACCGTTTCACTGGTCGGTTACACCAACACCGGAAAATCCACCCTGTTCAACCGGCTGACCCGCTCCGGCGTCTATGCCGCGAACCAGCTCTTCGCCACACTCGATCCAATCCTGCGCCACCTATATCTTACCCCTAACCGCCATGCCATACTCGCGGACACGGTCGGCTTCATCCGCCATCTGCCGCATGACCTGGTGGCGGCGTTCCGCTCCACCTTGCAGGAGACGCACGAGGCCGATCTCCTGTTGCATGTGATCGATGCGCACGATGACAATCGCCATGCCGCCATGGAGCAGGTCAACGCGGTACTGAAGGAAATCGGCGCCGATGGCGTGCCGCAGATCGAGGTGTACAACAAGATCGACCTCGTGCCGGGGTTCACCCCGCGTGTGGAGCGTGACGAACGCGGCTTGGTGCGGCGCGTGTGGGTGTCCGCAGTGACTGGCGCAGGGCAGGAACTGTTGCGTGCGGCCGTGGCCGAGCATGTTGCGCGGCGCATCTCTGTGTATGGCGGCCCCGAACAGAGTTACAATATGCAGTATAGTGCGCCAGCGGGAAGTTGTGTCGGTGAAAACTAATAATCATGAGTGGGGTGTGTAATGGCTTGGAATGAACCTGGAGGCGGCAGCAAGGATCCTTGGGGCGCAGGGGCGCGCAAAGGCGCATCGGGCCCGCCCGACCTCGACGACATCCTCCGCAAATTGCAGCAATTCCTTGGCGGATTGTTCGGTGGCAAGAGTAGCGGCGGCAACGGCAATAATGGCAACGCGCGCTCCATGGGCGCGGTTATCGCAGTTGTTGTTTTCGTAATCTGGCTCGCATCCGGCATCTATATTGTCGATCCCGCCGAGCGTGGCGTGGTGCTGACCTTCGGAGCTTACTCTGAGACCACGATGCCGGGCCCGCACTGGCATATCCCCTACCCGATTGAAACCGCCGAAGTCGTCAATGTCGCCCAGATACGCAATGTCGAAATTGGTTTCCGCACGGGCGGAAGCACACGTGGCGCCTCCGCTGTACCGCGTGTGCCGGTAGAGTCTCTGATGCTTACCCAGGATGAAAATATCGTCGACATCAAGCTCGCCGTGCAATACCGCGTCAAGGATGCGCGCGACTATCTGTTTAACGTGATTGATCCGGACGCCACGCTCGCCCAGGCGACCGAGAGTGCGGTGCGCGAGACCATCGGCAAAAGCAGTCTGGATTTTGTGCTCACCGAGGGGCGCGCTGACATAGTGGCGCGCACCGAGAAGCTGCTACAGGGCGTGCTGGATCGTTACCGCAGCGGGCTTGAGGTGACCAGCGTCAATCTGCAGGATGCCCAGCCACCAGAAGAGGTGCAAGCAGCATTCGAAGACGTCATCAAGTCACGTGAGGATGAACAGCGCCTCAGGAACGAGGCGGAAACCTACGCCAATGACATTATCCCGCGTGCGCGCGGCGCAGCCCAGCGCCAGATCGAGGAAAGCAAGGCCCACAAGGCGCGTGTCGTCGCGCAGGCGGAAGGTGAGGCCAGCCGCTTTACGCAAGTTCTTGCCGAATATCGAAAGGCGCCTGCGGTGACCCGCGAGCGCCTGTACCTGGACGCGTTGGAATCCGTGCTGAGCAGCGCGGGCAAGGTTGTGGTGGATGTCAAAGGCGGCAGCAATCTGCTTTATCTGCCGCTCGATCGCATGAGCGGCGTCACGCCCATGTCGCCTGACAAGGCGCTGGAGCGCATGTTGCCGCCCGCCGCCTCGATTGCGCCCCGAACCACCCAGGAAGGTCAGGGTGGCGACACGCGTGATCGCACCCGCGACAGAGGAGAACGCTGATGGAGAAGCTGAAGATGCTGTTGCCGGGGCTGGCCGTAGTGTTGCTGGCAGCGATCTATTTTTCTATTTTTATGGTAAACGAACGTGAGCGTGTCATTCTGTTCCGGCTGGGCGAGATCGTGCGCTCGGATTTCGAGCCCGGGCTGCATTTCAAGATGCCTGTGATCAACAATGTGCGTAAATTCGATGCGCGTATCCATACTGCGGAAGCCGAGCCGGAGCGTTATCTCACCGCCGAGAAGAAAAATGTCATTGTCGATTCTTTCGTCAAGTGGCGCATCAAGAATGTTGCGGACTATTACCGCAGTATGGGCGGCGACGAGTTGCGGGCAAACCAGAGGCTCTACCAGATCGTCAAGGATGGACTGCGCGGCGAATTCGGCAAGCGCACCATTAAGGAGGTCATTTCCGGTGACCGGGCGAATATCATGGATGTGCTGACTGTCACCGCCAACCAGCAGGCCCACCAGTTCGGCATCGAGGTGATCGATGTGCGCCTGCGCCGGGTGGATTTACCCAAAGAAGTGAGCCTCTCGGTGTTCCAGCGTATGCAGGCCGAGCGCGAGCGGGTGGCGAAGGATTTGCGCGCGCGCGGCGCGGAGGCGGCGGAGCGCATCAGGGCGGACGCGGACCGGCAGCGCAGCGTGATCCTCGCTGAGGCTTACCGCGAGGCCGAGCATATGCGCGGCCAGGGCGACGCGCAGGCCGCAGCCATCTATGCCAAGGCCTTTGGCAGCGATGCGGAATTCTATTCGCTATATCGCAGCCTGAATGCATACAAAAACACCTTCCGGGATAAAGGCGACATACTGGTGCTGGATCCCGGTGCGGATTTCTTCAAATACTTCAAGAGTCCGAGCTTGGGAGGCGCGAGATCGGGTGGCAAGTAGGCGGTACCGTGCCATGACGAAGGCCGGCAATGTGGGATAGCCTGGCGGCCGCCATAGCGCTGTTGCTCATCATCGAAGGCATACTGCCGTTTCTCAGCCCGGCGGGGCTGCGCATGACGCTCACCCGCATGACACAGATGGACGACCGCGCGCTCCGCATCGGCGGACTTGTCAGCATGCTGCTCGGCCTGGGTCTGTTATACTTTGTACGTTACTAATGAGTTCATTCTTAATGACTGCACTCTCTGCCACGTCCCCGCCCCATGTTTAGGGGGCGGGACAGGGTGGGGGTAGAGTTAACAGGGTTTTTACTCAGGAGACACCTGTCCCAACGTGCGCCCTTACTTTGTGTCTCCTGAGTAAAACTTCCATCTCCTGACCACACTTATGTCTCGTCAAGATCGCTGGCTGTTGCCCGAGGGCATCGAGGAAGTGCTGCCGATTGAGGCGCAGCAGCTCGAAACGCTGCGCCGCAGGCTGCTCGACCTGTTCCGCACCTGGGGCTACGAACTCGTCATACCGCCGCTGGTGGAGTATCTCGAATCTCTGCTTACCGGCACCGGCAACGACCTCGACCTGCAAACCTTCAAGATCACCGACCAGCTCACCGGACGCCTGATGGGCGTGCGCGCCGACATGACGCCGCAAGTCGCGCGTATCGACGCGCATCGCCTCAAGCGCACTACGCCGGTGCGGCTGTGTTATCTCGGCACGGTGCTGCACACCATGTCTGACGGTCTTGCGCGTTCGCGTAATCCGCTGCAGGTGGGTGCGGAACTCTACGGTCACGCCGGCATCGAGAGCGATCTCGAAGTGCTGTGCCTGATGCTGGAGACACTCGCGGCGACGGGTGTGCAGGACGTGCACCTTGATCTCGGCCACGTCGGTATTTATCGCGGACTCGTGCGCGAGGCCGGACTGGATTCAGAGCAGGAAAAAACCTTGTTTGATGCGTTGCAACGCAAGGCGCACACCGACATCGAAGAATCGTTGGCGAAATTCGCGCTGACCAAAACCTACCGCCAACGTTTCGCCCAACTGGCCGACTTGAACGGCGGCGCAGAGGCGCTGGAGGAGGGGCGGCGCGTGCTGCACGGCGCCTCCGCCGAAACCATGAACGCGCTGGAGGATTTGTGCAGCCTCGCGCAGGCCGTGCGCCGCCGCCTGCCGCACACGCCGCTGCATTTCGATCTCGCGGAATTGCGCGGCTATCGCTATCACACCGGCGCAGTGTTCGCCGCCTATGTGCCGGGACAGGGGCAGGCGGTGGCGCAGGGCGGACGTTACGATGACATCGGCGCCGTGTTTGGCCGCGCCCGCCCGGCGACCGGCTTCAGCGCTGATTTAAAGACTCTGGCGGGCCTTACCACCGCGCCCGCTGCTGCGCATGTCGGCGGCATCTTCGCGCCGTGCGCCGATGACGCTGCGCTCGATGCGCAGATTCGAAAATTGCGCGCAGAGGGTGAGTGCGTCGTGTGCGCACTGCCGGGACAGACCGGCGGCGCGCGCGAGATGGGCTGTGAGCGCGTACTGGAACTGCGCCAAGGTGTTTGGACTGTAGTAAAGCGAGAGGACAGATAAAGGTGGGTAAAAACGTCGTTGTGATCGGCACCCAATGGGGCGATGAAGGCAAGGGCAAGATCGTCGACTTGCTCACCGACCGCGCGCACGCCGTGGTGCGCTTTCAGGGCGGGCACAACGCCGGTCACACGCTGGTCATCGACGGCAAGAAGACCGTGCTGCACCTCATTCCCTCCGGCGTGCTGCGCGAGGGCGTGCAGTGTCTGATCGGCAACGGCGTTGTGCTGTCGCCGACTGCACTGCTGAAAGAAATAAAAATGCTGGAAGACAGCGGCGTGCCCGCGCGCGCGCGTCTCAAAATCAGCGAGGCGTGCCCGCTCATACTCCCGTATCACGTCGCGCTCGATCAGGCGCGTGAACTGGCGCGCGGCAAGGCCGCCATCGGCACCACCGGGCGCGGTATCGGCCCGGCGTATGAAGACAAGATTGCGCGCCGCGCACTGCGGCTCGGTGATCTGTTCCATCGTGAGCGTTTCGCGGCCAAACTCGGCGAGGTGCTCGACTATCACAATTTTGTGCTGCAACACTATTACAAGGTTCCTGCGGTAAGTTTTCAGCAGGTGCTGGATGAGACGCTGGCCTTGCAGAGCGAACTGGAGCCGCTGATCGCCGATGTGCCCGAGCTTCTGCATCAGTACAACAAGCGCGGTGTAGGAATATTATTTGAAGGCGCGCAGGGTGCGCTGCTTGATGTTGACCACGGTACCTATCCTTACGTGACTTCGTCCAACACCACCGCTGGCGGCGCGGCCACCGGCAGCGGTGCGGGGCCGCGCAGTTTCGACTATGTGATGGGCATCACCAAGGCCTACACCACGCGCGTCGGCTCCGGCCCGTTCCCCACCGAGCTGTTCGACGAGCTGGGCGCGCACCTTTCCAGCCGTGGCAATGAGTTCGGTTCCACCACCGGGCGTGCGCGGCGCTGCGGCTGGTTCGACGCCGTGGCGATGCGCCGTGCGAATCTGGTCAACAGCGTGTCGGGATTGTGCATCACCAAACTCGATGTCCTCGACGGGCTGGACAGCCTGAAGCTGTGCGTGGGTTACCGCTGCGGAGGCGCCGTGCGCCTGACGCCGCCGGTGGGTGCGGAGGCGGTGGCCGATTGCGAGCCGATGTACGACGAGATGCCGGGCTGGAAGGAATCCACCGTGGGCATCACCGATTACAAGAAGCTGCCCGCGAATGCGCGCGCCTACCTGAAGCGCATCGAAGAAATCAGCGAGACACCGGTCGACATCATTTCCACCGGCCCCGACCGCGCACAGACGATCGTGCTGCGGCATCCGTTCGACTAGCTAGAGCAGGTGCGGCGAGGCGTGTGGCAGTCATACAATGAACTTGACCCCTCTCGACCCTCAATGAACTTGACCCCTCGCTTCTTCGTTTGTGGGATGTCAAATGTAAGGTCTGATCTTACCCCGATAAAACGGACACCCAGTTAGGGCGCATTGTGGTACTTTTCATAGTCCAGCGGT
>JAQBXX010000013.1 GCA_027624315.1 Pseudomonadota bacterium | reverse complement strand
TCCAATCTCCTGCTGATTGCGGGATTGGACTCTAAATCGGGGTGCTACTCAAATGTGGGGGGACGTCGGTTCTGTTTGGTTTTCTCTGTAAAGCGCTGGAGAATGCCGACAATTCGTAAAGGAACCTCTGATGTGTCAGAGGTTCCTGCGCTACAGGGAAGAGCGAAGCGAAGGGTTCTAGCGCCCTTTTTCAAATACGTAAGTATTTGAAAAATGAAGAAAAGAAAAAATCACATTTTTGCTTTTCGTGCTCTGATAATTCCTGGATGGAATTATTCAGAGCTTCCTAAAATAATAAACGCCATTGTGACGGCTTAGCTGCATGACCGACAAAATATCATGGGCTCATCGCTGATTAGTGATAGGCAGGGGTGTTCATCAATGAACTTCGTTCCAGGCTCTCATGGCCTGGCAGATCGAGGGCCCCCAGGCGGCAGCCGGCCTGAAAGGCCTTGTGTTATTGTATACTTGCTGCCGATGGTGCATACCGTCCGCGACTCCTTAGGGCGGGTGCGTTTGTAGCCGACCGGTTTTTTGAGATTCCCTATGCATAGTGAAGCGCTGCATACTGTTCCCCACCTTACCACGGCCCTCAATGGCCCGCTGCAACTGATCGAACGCCATCTGCTGGCGCACCAGGTGCGCATCGAGCACTGGCTGCGCCAGCAGTGGCTGGAAACACCCGCGCCGTTTTACACCTCGGTGGACCTGCGTAACAGCGGCTTCAAGCTCGCGCCGGTGGACACCAATCTGTTCCCGGCCGGGTTCAACAACCTTAATCCTGACTTCCTGCCGCTTTGCATCCACGCCGTGCAGACCGCCATCGAACGCACCTGTCCGCGCGCGGCCAACGTGCTCATCGTTCCGGAAAGCCATACACGCAACCTGTTTTATCTCGAAAGCCTGACCACCCTGCGTGACATCGTCAAGGCGGCGGGTTTCGACGTGCGCATCGGCTCATTGCTGCCCGATCTTGAGCAGCCGCTCGATGTGCTGCTACCCTCGAAACGCAGCCTGCGGCTGGAGCCCATCCATCGCAGCGGCGACCGCGTCAGTGTCAAGGACTTTACACCCTGCATGGTGTTGCTCAATAACGACCTCTCATCCGGGCACCCCGCCCTCCTGGAGGGTTTGGAACAGCCCGTCATTCCGCCGCTGGCGCTCGGCTGGTCCAACCGGCTCAAGTCTGACCACTTCGAGCATTACAAACAGGTAGCGAAGGAATTCGCCGAACTGATCGACATCGACCCGTGGCTGATCGACCCCCTGTTCCGCCGCTGCGGCGAGATCAACTTCATGAAGCGCGAGGGCGAAGACTGCCTCGCCACCAACGTCGATGCGCTGCTGGTCGCCATTCAACGCAAGTACGACGAATACTGTCTCGACAAACGACCCTTCGTGGTGGCGAAGGCCGACGCCGGCACCTACGGCATGGGCGTGATCAGCGTGTACAGCGGCAACGAGATGCGCGAACTCAATCGCAAGGAGCGCACGCGCATGGCGGCGATCAAGGGCGACCAGGAGGTGAGCAAGGTCATCATGCAGGAAGGCGTGTACACCTTCGAGACCCTGGGCGAGGACGGCAACGAGGCCGTCGCCGAGCCGGTGGTGTACATGATCAACCATTTTGTCGTGGGCGGTTTTTACCGCGTGCACAAAAACCGCGGGCCGGACGAAAATCTGAACGCCCCCGGCATGCACTTCGAACCGCTCGCCTTCGCCGGGCCCTGCACCGCGCCGGATCCCAGCCAGGCACCGGACGCCGGCCCCAACCGCTTCTATGCCTATGGCGTGATTGCGCGGCTGGCACTGGTCGCGGCCGCGCGGGAATTAACGGCAGTGGCGAGTCGCTAGTGGCTAGTAGCTAGGAACAACAAGAAGCCGGCCATGCACGACTTTCCTCGCCACTCGCCACTAGCGACTCGCCACTGTCTCAAACTCGGCGTAGTGATGGACCCCATCGCCCGCATCAACATCAAAAAGGACACCACCTTCGCCATGCTGCTGGCGGCGCAGCAGCGCGGCTGGTCGCTCAGCTATATGGAGCAGGGCGATCTGTGGCTGCGCGATGGGCGTGCCTGCGCGCGCATGCGCGCGCTGCGCGTGCAGGACGACGCTGAACGATGGTTTGAATTTACCGGCGCGGAATCCGCGGCGCTGGACACGCTGGATGTCATCCTCATGCGCAAGGATCCGCCCTTCGACATGGAATATCTCTACACCACCCTGCTGCTGGAACGCGCCGAAGCGGCCGGCGTGCGGGTGGTGAACAAACCGCAGGCGCTGCGCGACTGCAACGAAAAATTATTCACTGCCTGGTTTCCGCAATGCACGCCGCCGACGCTGGTGACGCGCGATGCCTATGCCCTGCGCGCCTTTCTCGCCGAGCACGGCGACGTCATTCTCAAACCGCTGCACGGCATGGGCGGCGCCTCCGTGTTCCGGCTGCGCAGCGGCGACCCCAACCTCAACGTGGTGATTGAAACACTGACCCACCACGGCGGCGGCTTCATCATGGCGCAGCGCTTTATTCCCGAGATCAGCGAGGGCGACAAACGCATTCTGATGATTGACGGCGAACCCGTGCCCTACGCGCTCGCGCGCATCCCCGCGCCGGGCGAGACTCGCGGCAACCTCGCGGCGGGCGGGCGCGGCGTGGGTGTAGCGCTGTCCGCGCGCGACCGCTGGATCTGCGCCGAGGTGGGACCGGAGTTGCGCGCGCGTGGCCTGCTGTTCGTGGGGCTCGATGTGATCGGCGATTATCTCACCGAGATCAATGTCACCAGTCCGACGTGTGTACGGGAACTTGATGCGTTGTATGGATTAAACATTGCGGATTCCTTTCTCGATGTGGTTGAGAAACAAGTGGTGAGTAGCTAGTGGCTAGTGGCGAGGGACAACAAAGGCCGGTTATGTACGCTTTTCCTCGCTACTCGCCACTAGCTACTAGCTACTGCCTCATCTTGCTACTTGCTACTTTGTCATGCAGCAAACAGGAAGCACCTCTCTACCAAGAACAGATTCTCGCCCTCGGCGCGTTAGTAGACATCAGTCTCTGGGGCGTGAAGCCCGAGGCCGCACGCCAGGCCGCCGATGCGATCACCGCGGACTTCAATCGCATCCACACCACCTGGCATGCGTGGAAACCCAGTGAGCTCACGCGCATCAACGCGCAACTCGTCACGGGCCATGCCTTTTCCGTTAATCCGGAAATGATTCCGTTGCTCGTGCGGGCGCACGCGTTGTCGCAAGCCAGCGATCACCTGTTCAACCCCGCCATCGGCCAGTTGCTCGCGCGCTGGGGATTTCAGGGCGACGAACCCAAAGGCCCGCCACCCGACCCCGCCGTCATCAGTGCACTGATCTCACAGCACCCGACCCTGGACGACGTGGTGATCGAGGGCGATCATTTGCGCAGCACCAATCGCGCCGTGCAACTCGACGTTGGCGCCATCGGCCAGGGCTACGCGGTGGATGTCGCCATCGCGCACCTGCGCAAGCTCGGCGTCGAGAATGCGATGGTGAACGCGAGCGGCGACATCCGCGTGATCGGCAGGCACGGCAACCGTCCGTGGCGCATCGGCATCCGTGATCCGCGCGGCAGCGGCATCCTCGCCTCCATCGAGCTGCAAGGTGACGAGAGCATCGTCACCTCCGGCACCTACGAGCGCTACTTCGATTACGCGGGCAAACGCTACCACCACATCATCGACCCCCGCACCGGCTATCCCGCGCAAGGCACACTGTCAGTCACCGTGCTCGCGTCCGATACCGCCACGGCGGACGCAGCCAGCACTGCGCTGGTCGTGGCGGGTACTAAAGACTGGCACCGCATCGCGCGCGCAATGGGCATCAAGCAGGCCATGTTGATCGACGACCACGGCACCGTGCATATCGACCCGGTGCTGGCGAAACGTATCCGTTTCGAGACCACACCGGCACCGAAGATCGAACTGAGCCCGCCATTATGAAATTCAGTGCAACACGTGCCGATGCAGTGGTGCTGGTCGCGGCGCTGGCGTTGCTGGCATTTCTATATATAAAATTCTGGGGTGACGCGACGCGCGGCGAGCAGGCGCGCATTCTGGTCGGCGGCAAGGAATTCAGCGTGATCTCGCTGCACCAGGATCAGCACCTCAACATCCCCGGTGCACTCGGCGTGAGCGTGCTCGAAATTCACGCTGGCAGGATTCGCTTCGCCGACTCGCCCTGTCACGGCAAGCAGTGCGTGCACACGGGCTGGATAACGCTCGGCGGCGAAGTCGCGGCCTGCCTGCCGAACCGCATCAGCGTGCAGGTGATCGGCCGCGAGCCGCGCTTCGATGCCATTAATTTTTAGCAGGGCCGAATTCACCAGGCCTATGGAATGTCAGGCAGCAAACAGCTCAATGCAAAGACGCCAAGGCGCAAAGAACACGCAATAATTCACTATGCATTACTCCAAACTCTCTGCGTCTTTGCGCCTTTGCGTTGAATCTTTTCTTGGCCATACTGCTGCTCAATATGCCACGTAAACTCACCACCACGCGTGACGACCATCTGATCGCCTGGCTCACGGCGCTCGCTGTCACCATACACATTGCCGAGAGCGCGTTGCCTTCTCCCCTACCCGGCATCAAGCCGGGGCTCGCCAACGTGGTCACGATTGCGGTGCTTATACGCTACGGCTGGCGCATGGCGGCGTGGGTGACGCTGTTGCGCGTGCTGGTGAGCAGCCTGTTGCTCGGCAGCTTTCTCTCGCCCACGTTTGTGCTGAGCCTGTCCGGCGCGTTATGCAGCGCGTTGGTGCTGGCACTGACGTACATCGTTGCACAACGCTTGCCCGGCGCTGGTCTTAGCGCACTGGGCTACAGCGTGCTCGCGGCGCTGGCGCACATGGCGGGCCAGTTCGCCGTGGCCTACGCGCTGTTTATTCCGCACCCGGCGCTGCTGCACCTGCTACCGGTATTGATGAGCGCCGCCGTGATCTTCGGCGCGGTGAGCGGTATAATTGCGCAGGCTATGTTGACCAAAGCAGGCGCGTAGATTGCTCATGAGCTCACTATTAAGGCTACACTTTCCGCCACGTCCCCGCCCCTTATTTAGGGGGCGGGACAGGGTGGGGGCAGAGTTAACAGGGTTTTTAATCAGGAGACACCCCGTCAGCGGTAACTCCTTACTTGGTGTCTCCTGATTATGTCCGCCGTAATGCCCTTGCCCACGCCCATCGGCGCGAATGACCGGCTCGGTCTCACGCTGTTTTTCGCCGTGGTGCTGCATGCCATTTTCATTCTCGGCGTGCGCTTTGACATCATCACGCTGCCGATCGAGAATCCTTTCCCGGCGATGGAGATTACGCTGGTCACGACACGCGCAGACAAGGCGCCGGACCAGGCCGATTTTCTCGCGCAGGCCCATCAGCGCGGCGGCGGCAATACGGACGAGCGCAGCCACCCCGTAACGCCGCCGCCCGCCGCCGAATTCGCACAGCAGGAAACCACGACGACGCTACAGCCCGAGCCCGACCGCCCAAAGATAAAAAACAAACTCACGGCACAGGCCCCGTCACCACACAAGACCGAGGCCGATCAGAAGGAGCAGCAGGAAGCACCTGCCGATGCGCCTTCCGCCGCCGATCTCATCGCACGCAGCCTGCAGATTGCCAGCCTCTCCGCCGAGATCAATGAGTCGCGCCAGGCCTATGCAAAACGCCCGCGCCAGGCCTTCATCTCTGCCGCCACGCGCGAGTACAAATACGCCAGCTATATGGAAGCCTGGCGCAGAAAGGTGGAGCAGATCGGCAATCTGAATTATCCCGACGCGGCCAGGCGCAACAATCTCTCCGGCAGCCTGATTCTCGATGTCGCGCTCAACCCCGACGGCAAGGTGCACAGCATCGCCCTGCGCCGCTCGTCCGGACACAAGGTGCTGGATGACGCCGCCATCGCCATCGTGAAGCTCGCCGCCCCCTACGCCCCGTTTCCGGACAACATCCGCAAGGACGCCGACGTGCTGCACATCACGTGCACATGGCAATTCCTGCGCGAAAACCGCTTGTCGAGCACGAACTAGCTTTATGTTGGGTTACGGCGCAAAAAACGCGCCTAACCCAACCTACATGACTCTAGCCGGTGTCGCTCCGCAGGCGCGCATGCTACAATGCCGAACAATTCGAGGGCGCCCATTCGAGACATGGAACCCGGCAGTCTGAAAAATCACTTCCTCATCGCCATGCCCACGCTGGCGGATCCCAACTTTTTTCACAGTGTCGTCTACCTCTGCGAACACAGCGCGGAAGGCGCGATGGGCATCGTCGTCAACCAGCCGCTGGTGATCACGCTGGGCGAGGTGTTGCAGCACATCGAGATCAAACCCAGCAGCCAGGAACTCGGCCAGCGCCCCGTATATCTCGGCGGACCGGTGCGGCGCGATGCGCTGTTCGTCATCCATGAGCCGCTGCAGCGCTGGGAATCCACGCTGGTCGTCACCGACCGCGTCGGCGTAACCACCTCGCCCGACATTCTCAAGGCGCTCGCCGCCGATGAACTCCCCGGCGATACCCTGATAGCGCTCGGCTATGCCGGCTGGGACGCGGGCCAGCTCGAACAGGAAATCGCCGACAACGCCTGGCTGAGCGGCAAGGCGGATACGCGCATCCTGTTTCAAACACCCGCCGAGGATCGGTGGGCAGCGGCGGCGGCGTTGCTGGGAGTGGATATCAGCCGTCTCTCCGGCGAGGTGGGTCACGCATGACGGCGCGCACTCTACTCGGCTTTGATTACGGCACCCAGCATATCGGCGTTGCCGTCGGACAGCAGATCACCCACACCGCCACTGCGCTGGAAACACTGGCCCTGCGCCACAACCGGCCGGACTGGAGCGCCATCACGCGTTTGGTCTCCGAGTGGCAACCGCAGGCCTTCGTGGTCGGTGTGCCGCTGAACCGGGACGGCAGCGAAAATTCCATCACGCGTGCGGCACGCCGCTTTGGCCACCAGTTGCACGGGCGCTACCATCTTCCCGTGCATACCATCGATGAGCGGCTATCGTCGCACGCCGCCGCAGCGCTGATGGAAAATGCGCCTACGCGAAAGGCGCGCGGCGATGTCGATAAATTCGCAGCGCAGATCATTCTGCAAACCTGGCTAAACCACCCTGGCCCGCATCCATGAACGCCCTGCCTGACACGAACACACTCCTCGCGGACATGGCGCAAGCCCTGCAAGTCATACTCACTAAAGAAGACAAGACCGACGCGGCGATGATCGGCATACACAGCGGCGGCGCGTGGGTAGCAAAACGCCTGCATCCATTGCTGAACATGAATCAGCCGCTGGGCACGCTGGATATCTCGTTCTACCGCGATGACTTCACGCGTATCGGCATGCATCCGCAGATCAAACCTTCGCATCTGCCGTTCAACGTGGATGAGCGGCACATCATACTGGTGGATGACGTGCTCCATACCGGGCGCACGATCCGCGCCGCACTCAACGAAATCTTCGACTACGGCCGTCCGGCGAGCGTAACCCTCGCCGTACTGGTCGAGCGTCCCGGGCGGGAGTTGCCGATAGAGGCGCGCGTAGCGGGCTGTCACCTAGCGCTGGCGCACAACGAGTATGTAAAATTGAGCGGACCGGATGATCTGCGCCTTACGGTGCAACGCAAGACATGAGCAACAATATACAAATCGACAGCAGCGGACGCCTGCGCCACTTCCTCACGATAGAGGGGCTCAATCGCGCGCTGCTCACGGAAATCCTGGACACTGCCGAGTCGTTCGCCACAGTGGGCGAGCAGACGGTGAAAAAAGTGCCTCTGCTGCGCGGCAAGACCATCGTCAATCTGTTTTTCGAGCCGAGCACGCGCACGCGCACCACGTTCGAGCTCGCCGCCAAACGCCTGTCCGCCGACGTGCTCAACATCAACGTGTCGACCTCCTCCGCCACCAAGGGTGAAACGCTGCTCGACACGTTGCGCAATCTGGAGGCGATGCACTGTGACATGTTCATCGTGCGTCACTCCGAAAGCGGCGCGGCGCATTTCATCGCCAGCCACGTGGCGCCGCACGTGAGCGTCATCAACGCGGGCGACGGGCGCCATGCGCATCCCACGCAGGCCATGCTCGACATGTTCACCCTGCGCCGGCACAAACCGGATTTCGGCAGGTTGTGCGTGGCGATTGTGGGCGACATCATGCACTCGCGCGTGGCACGCGCGCAGATCCACGCACTCACTACGCTGGGCGTGGCCGAGGTGCGCGTGATCGCGCCGAAGACCCTGCTCCCGGCGCAGATCGAAAGTCTCGGCGTGCACGTTTATCATGACCTGCGCGCGGGGTTGCGCGACGTGGATGTCATCATGACGCTGCGCCTGCAGCACGAGCGCATGCTGGGCGCGATGCTGCCGAGCGAGCGCGAATATTTTCATCTCTACGGCCTGACCGAAGAAAAACTGGCTTATGCCAAGCCCGATGTCATCGTCATGCATCCGGGGCCGATCAACCGCGGCGTCGAGATCGACTCGCGCGTCGCCGACGGTGGCCACTCGGTGATTCTGCAACAGGTCACCCACGGCATCGCGCTGCGCATGGCGATCATGACACTCGCCATGCGCAGTGGAAAGGAAGAGTGATGCACATCGTCATTAAAAACGGCCGCGTCATCGACCCCGCGCACGGCATCGACAAGGTGCAGGACGTGTATATCGCCGACGGGTGCATCGTGGCGCTCGGCAAAAAGCCGGAGGGCTTCAGCGCGGATCGCAGCATCGACGCGCGCAACCGCATCGTGTGCCCGGGACTGGTGGACCTCTCCGCACATCTGCGCGAACCCGGCGCCGCACACAAGGCCACCATTGCGAGCGAGACGCGCGCGGCGGCGGCGGCGGGCATCACCACGCTATGCTGCCCGCCGGACACCGATCCGGTCACCGACACACCGGCGGTGGTGGAGTTGATACGCAGCCGCGCGCAACAAACGGGGCTGGCGCACGTCGTCCCGCTCGGTGCGCTCACCAAGGCACTGGCCGGTAACGAACTGAGTGAAATGGCGGCATTACAGCAGGCCGGATGTGCGGGCCTGACCAACGCGCGGCGCCCCATCGCCAGCACGCTGGTGATGCGCCGCGCCATGGAGTACGCCGCCACGCATGGCATCACCGTATTTCTGCACGCCGAAGACAGCGCACTCGCCAACCGCGGCTGCGCCCATGAAGGTGCCGTCGCCACGCGCCTCGGCCTGCCCGGCATTCCGGAGTCCGCCGAAACCGTGGCACTCGCGCGCGACCTTGTGCTCATCGAACAGACCGGAGTACGCGCGCATTTCTGCCGCCTCTCCAGCGCACGCGCGGTACGCATGATCGCACGCGCACAGCATGACGGGATCAACGTGACGGCGGATGCCAGCGCGCACCATTTATATCTCACCGAGATGGATATCGGCCATTTCAACAGCCAGTGCCACGTGCTGCCGCCGCTGCGCACGCTGCGCGACCGCGACGGCCTGCGCCAGGGCCTCGGCGACGGCACGCTAGCCGCGATCTGCTCCGACCATCAGCCGCACGAATCCGATGCCAAGCTCGTGCCGTTTACCCAAACCGAACCCGGCATCTCCGCGCTCGAAACCCTGCTGCCGCTCACGCTGCGCCTCACCGACGAAAAGGTGCTGACGCTTTCTGACGCACTCGCACACGTCACCTGTAAACCCGCGCACATCCTCGGCCTTGACGCAGGCACGCTGGCCGTCGGCAAGACGGCGGACATCTGCATCTTCGATCCCGAGCGCTACTGGACACTCAGCACAGACACGCTCGTCAGTCGCGGCCACAATACGCCGTTCCTCAACTGGGAACTCAAGGGTAAGGTGACGCATACGCTATTAGATGGGGAAGTGGTGTATGAACTCATCAAGTAGCGAGGTAAAAGCCTTTCGTTCCTTGGCCCTCGCCACTCGCTACTCGCTACTCGCTACTATGATGAAATACCGCGACACGATCTTCGTCGAGGACGCAGAGGTGCTGTCACATCAGGCCTGCGCAGGTGCTCAATACATCTTGCGCGTGCGCGCGCCTGAAATTGCCGCACGCGCAACGCCGGGAAGTTTCGTGCATCTGACCTGCGACCCGCTGCTGCCCATGCGCCGCCCGCTCTCGCTCATGCGTGCCGATGCGAAGGCGGGCTGGGTGGAGCTGCTCTACAAGATCACCGGCCTTGGCACACGCCTGCTGGCCCAGCGCAAGGCCGGTGAAACATTGAGTGTGATGGGGCCCATCGGCGTGCCGTTCACGGCGCACGAGAACAGGCCACGCGCGCTGCTGCTCGGCGGCGGGGTGGGCATTCCGCCCATGATATTTCTCGCCGAAGTCCTGCGGTCTCAAAAAAAATATCAGCCGTTGGTGATTATGGGTTCGGAGATTCCCTTCCCCTTCACCGCACGCCCGTCAAAAATTATCGTGCCGGGCATGCCGCAGGGCATCATCGCCGCCATGCCGCTGATGGAGGACTGGGGCATCGCGAGCCGTCTCGCCAGCCTGCAAGGCTATCCCGGCTGCTTTGATGGCTACGTCACCGGACTCGCGCGCCATTGGCTCGATAGCTTGAGCGCTCAGCAGCGCGATGAAGTGGAGATCTTCGCCTGCGGCCCGCACCCCATGCTCAAGGCCTGCGCGCAACTCGCGCACGAGTATGGCCTGCCGTGTCAGGTATCGCTGGAGGAGTTCATGGCCTGCGCGGTGGGCGGTTGCGCGGGTTGCGTGGTCGAGGTAACCACCGCGCAGGGCCCGGCGATGAAACGCGTGTGCGTGGACGGGCCGGTGTTTGACGCTGCGGTGATTACGGGATTTACCTGAGCAAGCCCTGAACAAATCAGAGATTCCTTAGCATCCCAACGCAAAGACGCCAAGTCGCAAAGTGTAAAAAATTTAAACTATAAAAATCTTTGCGTCTTGGCGTCTTTGCGTTAGATTGCTCTTGTTACTTGTCAGTGCTTGTCCGCATCCACCAGCGACAATCCTGCCGTCGCCGCGCCGAGTTTCTGCACACCATCCTGCTCATTCAGCTTGATCATCAGGCGCAGTTCGTTGGCGGAGTCGGCATTGCGGATCGCATCGTCGTAGCTGATCTCGCCTGCGGCAAAAAGATCGTATAACGCCTGATCGAAGGTCTTCATGCCCAGCTCGTTGGAGCGCGCCATCAGCGCCTTCAGCTCGTGCACCTCGCCCTTGAGGATGAAATCGGAGGCGAGCGGCGTATTCAACAATATTTCGACAGCGGCACAGCGGCCCTTGCCGTTCGCGGTGGGAATCAAACGCTGCGCGACCACGGCCTTGAGGTTGAGCGACAAATCCATCAGCAACTGCGCGCGGCGCTCTTCCGGAAAGAAGTTGATGATGCGATCCATCGCCTGATTGGCGTTGTTCGCGTGCAGGGTGGACAAGCACAGGTGGCCGGTCTCGGCGAAGGCGATGGCATAGTCCATGGTTTCGCGCGCGCGTATCTCGCCCACCAGTATCACGTCCGGCGCCTGGCGCAGGGTGTTTTTCAATGCCGCGTCAAAGCTCTCGGTATCCACGCCCACCTCGCGTTGCGTGACGATGCAACCCTTGTGCTGGTGCACGAACTCAATCGGGTCTTCGATGGTGATGATGTGGCCGGTGCTGTTTTCATTGCGATAACCCACCATCGCGGCCAGTGAAGTGGACTTGCCGGAGCCGGTCGCGCCGACAAAGAGCACCAGCCCGCGCTTGGTCATGGCGATGTCCCTGAGTATCGGCGGCAGGCGCAGCTGCTCGAAATTCGGAATCACGGTTTCGATCTTGCGCAGCACCATGCCCACGCGCTGCTGCTGCACAAACACGTTCACGCGGAAACGCCCGATGCCCTCTGGGTTGATGGCGAAGTTGCACTCCCGCGTGCGCTCGAACTCCTCACGCTGCCTTGCGTCCATCAGGCTCAGGGCCAGGGCGCGTGTCTGCTCCGCGCTGAGCGCGGCCTGCGACACTGGGGCGACTGCGCCATTCACCTTGATGCTGGGAGGAATGCCTGCGGTGACGAATAAATCCGAGGCATTCTTCTGCACCACCATCTTCAGCAGATCACTGAAATCCATTGCGTGCTCCCATCAGGACACCCTGCTACTTGAAGGTGTCCTTGTTCATAGCGTAACCGCGTGCCTCCGCCTTGTCCACCTGGCCGCGCGACACCATACCTTGCATGCACTGATCGAGCGTCTGCATGCCCACGGCCTGCCCGGTCTGGATCGACGAATATATCTGCGGCACCTTGTTTTCGCGGATCAGGTTACGGATCGCCGGCGTGCCGATCATGATCTCATGCGCCGCGATGCGCCCACCGCCCACCTTTTTCAACAGCGCCTGCGACACCACCGCGCGCAGGCTCTCCGACAGCATCGCGCGCATCATGTCCTTTTCCGCCGCCGGGAACACGTCGATGATACGGTCGATGGTCTTGGCCGCGGAGCTGGTGTGCAGCGTACCGAACACCAGGTGCCCGGTCTCGGCGGCGGTGAGCGCAAGGCGAATGGTCTCCAGATTGCGCATCTCGCCTACCAGAACAATATCCGGGTCTTCGCGCAGCGCCGAGCGCAACGCCTCATTGAAGCCCAGCGTGTCGCGATGCACCTCACGCTAGTTGATGAGGCACTTCTTGCTCTCGTGCACAAACTCGATGGGGTCTTCCACCGTGAGGATACGGCCGAATTCCCGGTCGTTGATGTAGTCGATCATCGCCGCGAGCGTGGTGGATTTTCCCGAGCCGGTCGGGCCGGTGACCAGTACCACGCCACGCGGCTGGTCGATGATCTCCTTGAATATCTGCGGACAATTGAGTTCATCCAGTGTTTTGATCTTGGACGGAATGGTGCGAAACACGCCACCCGCGCCACGGTTGTGATTGAAGGCGTTGACGCGGAAGCGCGCGAGGCCGGGGATTTCAAACGAAAAATCGGTCTCCAGAAATTCTTCATAATCCTTGCGCTGCTTGTCGTTCATGATGTCGTAGATCAGCGCGTGCACCTCCTTGTGCTCCAGGGGCGGCAGGTTGATGCGGCGGATGTCGCCATCAACGCGGATCATCGGCGGCAGACCGGCAGAAAGATGGAGGTCGGAGGCGTTGTTTTTTACGCTGAAGGCAAGCAGTTCGGCAATGTCCATAAAACGTCCTGCTGGTATGATGTGACTATATAAGGCTAAGGTACAACGTACACCGCATGCATGCAACCCGATCACTGGCCGACCGCATCAAGGCTGTGCGCGAGCGGATTGCGCGCGCCGAGATACGCTACGGACGCGCGCCGGGCTCGGTGCAACTCGTGGCGGTGAGCAAAACGGTAGCGGTCGAGACAATTGCCAACGCCTGCCGCGAATGCGGGCAGACTCGCTTCGGCGAAAATTATCTGCAAGAGGCCCTGCCCAAAATCACCGCTGCGCTTCTGCAGGAGTGCGCCCTCGAGTGGCACTTCATCGGGCCGCTGCAAAGCAATAAAACGCAAGGCGTCGCGGCCCACTTTTCCTGGGTGCACAGTGTCGACCGGCTCGGCATCGCGCAGCGTCTGAGCGCGCAACGCCCGCCGCACCTGCCCCCGCTCAATATCTGTATTCAGGTCAATATCAGCCGTGAGCCGGGCAAATCCGGCGTCGATCTCGATCACCTGGCGGAACTCGCCACGGCGGTAGCCGCGCTGCCGCAGCTGCGCCTGCGCGGACTCATGGCCATACCCGCACCGTGTCACGAATTTGAACAACAGCGCCTGCCGTTTCACGCCCTGCGCGAGGCATATGAGTACCTGCGTTCGCAGGGTGTGGCGCTCGACACGCTTTCGATGGGCATGTCGGAGGATTTCGAGGCCGCTATCGCCGAAGGCGCCACACTGGTGAGAATAGGCAGGGGAGTATTTGGCGACAGGGGCTAGGGGTTGAGTCGCGTAGGTTGGGTTAGCGATTTTATCGCGTAACCCAACACACTCAATCTGCAACATCGACGGATGGGCAGTACACATCAACACCGGCTTTTGATTTTGTTGGGTTACGGCGCAAAAAACCGCGCCTAACCCAACCTACATGTCCGCCAGCCCCTAGCCCCTCTAGTCCCAGTGCGCTACACTTCAGATAATGAAAAACACCATCGCTTTTATTGGCGGAGGCAACATGGCGCGCAGCCTGATCGGCGGCCTGATTGCCGACGGCTGTGCGCCCAAACGACTGTGGGTGAGTGACCCCAGTCAGGACAAACTTTCCGGCCTGCAACGCGACTTTTCCGTACACACCGCCACCGCCAATCTCGATGCCGCACAGCACGCCGATGTACTGGTGCTCGCGGTAAAACCGCAGGCGCTCAGGGAAGTGGCGCATGAGCTTGCACCGCTGCTACAGCGGCGCAAGCCGCTCGTCATCTCCATCGCCGCCGGGATACGCACCGGCGCACTTGCCGCCTGGCTCGGCGGCGATCTCGCGCTGGTGCGCGCCATGCCCAACACCCCCGCGCTGGTGGGCAGCGGCGCCAGCGCGCTGTATGCCAACGCCCTGGTGTCGGAGGCGCAACGCAGTCAGGCGGAAAATATCCTGCGCGCCGTGGGCCTCGCGTTATGGCTCACGGATGAATCGCAGATGGATGCGGTCACCGCGCTCTCCGGCAGCGGGCCGGCGTATTTTTTTCTGGTAATGGAAGCGCTCGAAGAGGCCGCCATGCGGCTCGGACTACCGCGCGAGACCGCGCACCTGCTCACACTGGAGACGGCCTTCGGCGCGGCCAAGATGGCGCTCGAAAGCAGCGAGGGCTGCGGTGCACTGCGCGCGCGCGTCACCTCGCCGGGCGGCACCACCGAGCAGGCGCTGCGCGTATTGCAGGAAGGCCGTATCGAAGCATTATTTGAAACCGCACTGCGGGCGGCACATGCGCGCTCGGTGGAACTGGCCACGTTATTGGGGGGTGCAGCATGAGCGGCAGTTATTTCAGCAACGCCGGTGTGTTTCTGATTCAGGCCGTATTCGGCATGTACATCCTGGCGGTGCTGCTGCGGCTATTGTTGCAGATCGTGCGCGCCGATTTTTATAATCCATTCTCGCAATTTCTGGTGAAGATCACCAACCCCGTACTCGTACCGCTGCGGCGCGTGATACCGGGACTGTTCGGCGTTGATCTCGCCTCGGTGCTACTGTTGCTGGCGCTGCAAATGGTAAAGCTCGCACTGATAGGACTGCTGGTCAATCAGGGCTGGCACCTGAGCGGCCTGCTGCTGCTGGCCGCAGCCGACCTGCTCTCGCTCCTGCTCAACGTGTTTCTGTTTTCGATTCTGATCCAGGTGATTTTAAGCTGGGTGCGCCCGGGCGAATCCAATCTGCTCACCGCGCTGTTATACAACCTCAATGAGCCGCTGCTGGCGCCGGCGCGCCGCATACTGCCGCCGATTTCAGGGCTGGACTTGTCGCCCATAGTGGTGCTGGTCGCGCTGCAACTGGCGTCGATGCTGGTGGTCGCGCCGCTGTCCGACCTGGGGCGTGCGTTCGCGCTGGGATAATCGGTATCAGTAACAGCGAAAACTCAACGCAAAGACGCTAAGACGCAAAGTTATTGAATAAGGCTTGAATTTTGGCATTCTTTGCGTCTTTGCGTTGAAGCAGTTAAGCGCCCCATGTGTCTCGGCCAACCATCCGGTGCTGGGACAGTCTTGCTTTACTGCTGTACCGCGCCTGAACCGTAGCGCGGGCGTTGTGCGCGTATCTCCTCAAGCGCCGTGTGCGCAGCCTGATATTTCCGCTCTATCAGAGGCAGCCTGGCGCTTACCTGTGCCAGATCGCCCTCGCGCCCCAGCTTCTCAATCTCCCGGGCCAATGCAGAAAGTACCGTCGCCCCAAGATGCGCACTGGTGGATGTCAGGCTGTGCGCGGTACGATGCGCCACCTGTGCATCGCCCTGGACCGATGCCTGGCGCAGCGCATCAAGCAGCAATGGTGTATCGGCTGTAAATCAAGATACACATAGCCCCAAATAGTTAACCTGAGGCGAGTGGCTGCCAGTGTGTCTCGACGAGGCGCAGACGCCGCGCCATAGTCGCATCCATGAATCCGGTGCGTTCGACGGCCTGTAGCGCCTCGATGTGCTCCGGCCCCAGAAAGAACGCCGAGAAGGCATGCAGTATTTCACGCTGCTCCAGCACCGACGCGAAAATCCATTCCGCCATTCGTGCGCCGGGGTTTATCGAAGCGGCCTGATCCGACAGCGCAAGAAAGGGCTCGTCCAGTGCCATATCTTCACCTGTATCAAAAATATCCAGCAGACGATTCAACACCTGCACCGCTTGTTCGCGCTTCCCGATGTCGATGAGAATACGCGCGAGAGACAGCAGTCTGGGCAGGGTCGTGAATACTCACCAGCATCGCAAGAATGCCGTGTGCGGCCTGCAGGCAGGCATAACGCTCGCCTGCTGCGGTTTCTGAAGATTGCGCCTTGGCAAAAAGATTGAGCGCCACGTGATAGCTCTCCCAACCTTCAGTGGCTGTTTTAAGTGTGAGGGAAACCGGTGACTTACGAGTACTACGGGTAACGACTGCTCTCTATACTGCGGCGAGGTCGCCTTTTTTTTCCAGCCAGATCTTGCGGTCGGCGGCGCGCTTTTTCGCCAGCAGCATGTCCATGAGCTGCGGCGTATCATCGCCGGCCTGGATCGTAAGTTGAATCAGACGCCGCGTCTCGGGGGCGATGGTGGTTTCGCGCAGTTGCGCCGGATTCATTTCGCCCAGCCCCTTGAAGCGCTGCACGTTGATCTTGCCTTTCTTGTTTTCTGCCGCGATGCGATCCAGCACGCCCTGCTTCTCGCCCTCGTCCAGCGCGTAATACACCTCTTTGCCGGCATCGATGCGGTACAGCGGCGGCATGGCGGCATAGACATGGCCGGCATCCACCAGCGGGCGAAAGTGACGCACGAACAGCGCGCACAACAGCGTGGCGATGTGTGCACCGTCGGAGTCGGCGTCGGCGAGGATGCAAATCTTGCCGTAGCGCAGGCCTTCGAGATCATCCGAGCCGGGATCGACACCAATCGCGACTGCAATGTCATGCACCTCCTGCGAGGCGAGCACTGCACCTGACTCCACTTCCCAGGTGTTCAGTATCTTGCCGCGCAGCGGCAGAATGGCCTGAAACACGCGATCACGCGCCTGCTTGGCGGAGCCGCCTGCGGAATCGCCTTCCACCAGAAACAGCTCGGTGCGCTTCAGGTCCTGCAGGGTGCAATCGGCGAGCTTGCCGGGCAACGCCGGGCCACTCACGATTTTCTTGCGCACCACGTTTTTGCTTTCGCGCAGACGGCGCTGTGCATTGTCGATGGCGAGCTGCGCGATACTTCCGGCCACATCGACATGCTGGTTCAGCCACAGACTGAAACCGTCCTTCACCACGCCGCCGACAAAGGCGGCGCACTCGCGCGAAGTGAGGCGCTCCTTGGTCTGGCCGGAGAATTGCGGATCGAGCAGCTTGACCGACAGTACGTAACTGCACTTGTCGAACACGTCCTCCGGGGAGAGCTTCACGCCGCGCGGCAGCAGAGTGTGAAATTCGCAGAATTCACGCACTGCGTCGGTCAGGCCGGTGCGCAAGCCGTTGACATGGGTGCCGCCCTGCGCGGTGGGAATCAGGTTGACGTAGCTCTCGGCGATGATTTCATCGTGTTCCGGTGCCCACGCGAGCGCCCACTCCGCCGCCTCGTCGTTGCCCTGGAGGCTCCCGGCGTAAGGCTCGGCGGGCAGGGTGGGCGCGCCCAGCAGCGCTTCGTGCAAATAGGCCTTGATACCGTCATCGTACTGCCAGCTTTCCTTTTCGCCGCTCGCCTCATCGCTGAAACTCACGTGCAGGCCGGGGCAGAGCACTGCCTTGGCGCGCAGCAGGTGCTTGAGACGCGACACGGAAAATTTGGGCGTATCGAAATATTTTTCGTCCGGCCAGAAACGCAGCGTGGTGCCGGTGCTGTTTCCGGTTTTACTTTTGGCCACCGTGCCGCTGACCTTGAGTTGCGAGCGCGGGTCGCCGTCGGCGAAGCTCATGTGATGCTCATTGCCGCCGCGCCGTATCCAGACCTCCAGCTTTTTGGACAGCGCGTTCACCACCGACACGCCCACGCCGTGCAGGCCGCCCGAAAAACGGTACGCCTTGCCGCTGAATTTTCCGCCCGCGTGCAGCCGTGTGAGGATGAGTTCGACGCCGGAAATCTTTTCCCCGGGGTGCATGTCCACCGGCATGCCGCGGCCGTCATCGCTCACCGCGAGCGAGCCGTCCTTGTACAGCGTCACATCGATGTGTGCGGCGTATCCGCCGAGCGCCTCGTCCACACTGTTGTCGATCACCTCCTGCGCGAGATGATTCGGACGCGTGGTGTCGGTGTACATGCCCGGACGGCGCCGCACCGGATCGAGGCCGCTCAGCACTTCGATGGCGGAGGCGTTGTAGTTACTCATAAGTCAGCAAGTACCACGACACTTTCCGCTGCGTCCCCGCCCCTTGTTTAGGGGGCGGGACAGGGTGGGGGTAGTGTGAATACGGTATTTACTCAGGAGACACGCCATATAAGGCGCCGTCATTCGTGCGTCTCCTGAGTTGGAGGCCATGGTCAGCCGTTATTGCGCGAGGGAATGATCTGCGGGTGCTTCAGGCGTTCGATGATCTGTCCCGGCTTGAGCGGAAACCCGCTGGCATCACACAGGTAGTAACGCAGCAGGTCGCTGCGGTAGTTGGTCGGGCCGTTACGCGTGCGCACCCGCTGCCACGAGGCCGTCAGGCTCTGCTGAAATGCGCCATCACCAGTGCCGTAGGCGTACGTCTTGTAACGCCCCATATCGCAGCGCATGCCTTCAAAGAAGATATTTTTTGCACCGCTGTCGGAGACGATGGTGACGGTGTAGGTGACTACGCCGTCACCATACGTCGCCACGGATTTGGCGTCGATGTAGTGCTTGAAGTTGCGCTGCGGCCCATCCACGTCGAGCGCAATGAGGTCGTCTTCCTGCGGCAACGCAGGCAGCGCCTTGACATCTTCGGTCCACGGCGCGGGCTCGTCATATTCGCGCTCGTAGGGTGCTGCGGCGAGCGGGCCAGGCAACAGTGCAACCAGAAGCAACAGTGCAGGGAGGCGAACGTGCATCACGCCGGAATCAATCCAGGTCCTGCACCAGCGACGCGCGCACATCGTCCGGCACCGGGTCGGCCTGGTGGCAGTACGCCGGGTGCTCGATGCCCACACCGATGGCGGCGCCGGCCTTGGCCGCGGCGACCATCGCCGGCGTCAGCTCGAAGCGCAGGAAATGCACCGAGGAAGTCTTTTGCTCATTCTCGCGCTCCAGATCCTCATCGGCAATCGCCCACACGTGCTCATGGCCGCCCACCTTCACCCACACGCGGTCTTCAATGCCGATCATGCGCGCAAGCGCGCCGCGGCGCTCACCCTCGTCGTCGTACTGGATCATGAAGGTCGCCTTCCAGTTGGCACCATCGGGAACGAGCGGATTGTAGGCCTCGATCTCTTCGAGTATGCCTGCTTCCTCGAAGATGCGTTCCACGCGCAACATCTCCTGCACCTGGTAGTGCATGGTGAGCTGGTCTTCGAAATACAGCGTGGCGTGCGGCCCTACCGGCACACGGCGGTGGGTTTTATGCTCCATGACCTTGGCGCGGAATTCGTTACGCATGCGTGCGTACTGCTCCAGCGGGTACAGCATGTCACGGCTGAGCTTTTTCATGGCGACGAATCCTGTCACGGTTTATGCTTTGCTTCAAGCGCGGCCAGCGGCTTGTCGGTGAAGAGATAATCGCGCAATTCCTTGTCAAACACAGGATCGCGGCGCCGTATCCATTCCAGCACCATCGCCGCGTGTTCCTTTTCCTCATCACGATTGTGCGCGAGCACGGCGCGCAGTTCGTCGTCCTTGCAGGCGTCCACACGCTGGTTGTACCAGTCCACCGCCTCCAGTTCCTCCATGAGCGAGACGATGGCGCGGTGCATGTCGCGCGTTGCGTCGCTCAGACTTTCAATCGCTTCGTGATAACCCTCATTGGCCATGGCGTTCAGATCCCGTAAGCAGTACGTAACAGGGTAAGCGGGTGCGTGGGCTGAGTGCCGTTCGCCAGTCCCGCACCCAGATGGTGCCCGGCAATCGGGCAGTCGCTCGTATAGTGGTCAGCACCGGACTTCGCAATGCGCTCGACCACCGGCCTGCCGATCTTCATCGCCTGCGCATGAAATTCGCTCTTCGCCGCGTAGGTGCCGTTGTGGCCGGAGCAGCGCTCTATCGGCTCCACCTGGGTATCGGGCACGAGTTGCAGCACCTCGCGCGTCTTGAGCCCCATGTTTTGCACGCGCACATGGCACGCCACATGATAGGCAACCTTGCCCAGCGGTTGCTTGAAATCGGTCTTGAGCGCGCCGTCCTTGTGCCGCAGCATGAGATATTCAAACGGATCATAGATGGCATTCTTCACCTTCAGCACATCCTTGTCGCCGGGGAACATGAGCGGCAGTTCCTGCTTGAACATCAGCACGCAGGACGGCACCGGCGCGACAATATCCCAGCCCGCGTCCACCAGTTGCGCCAGCACCGGGATATTGGCGTCCTTGGCGCGCGCCACCGCGTCGAGATCGCCGAGCTCAAGTTTGGGCATGCCGCAGCACTGTTCTTTTTCGGCCAGCCGCACCGGGATGCCGTTGTGCTCGAAGATCGCAATCAAATCCTGGCCCAGTTGCGGCTCGTTGTAATTGCCGTAACAGGTGGCGAACAGTGCCACCTTGCCGCGTGTGCTGGCCGTCGGCATGGCGGTGGCTTCCAGACGCTCGCGCGCACGTTCGCGCTTGTGCAGCGTGTCACTGTGATATTCCGGCACGAAGGCGTCCGGATGCACGCCCAGTGTCTTGTCCAGAATTTTACGCGCCGCCTTGTTTTTATTCGCCGCGTTGACTATTTGAACGACTACCGGGATGCCGGCGAGCTTGCCTACGGTGTCGGTGCTGGTGAGAATCCTGTCGCGCGTCTTTACCTCACCCTTCTGATACTTTACCGCCTTGGCGCGCAACATGAGATGAGGGAAGTCGACGTTGAACGGGTGCGGCGGCACATAGGGGCACTTGGTCATGAAGCACATGTCGCACAGGTAGCAGTGATCGACCACTTCCCAGTACACTTTTTTATCCACGCTGTCGAGTTCCATCGTGGGTGACGCGTCGATGGCATCGAACAGCGTCGGAAACGACTGGCACAGATTGAAGCAACGGCGGCAGCCATGGCAAATATCAAACACCCGCTCGAGTTCATGCAGCAGCGCGGGTTCGTTGTAAAATTCGGGATTTTTCCAGTCCAGGTCGTGACGCGTGGGCGCCTCCAGACTGCCTTCACGTTGACCTTCGGTGGGTGCCATATAACCTCAGAGAAAAGATAAAAGAGTAAAGATACAAGTTACAAACTATTGTCCTGCCTTACCTCATGGCATCTTTACTCTTGTAACTCCCTTTGAACAAATACGGGGCCGCACAAGACGGCCCCGCTTTTACTTGTATCTTGCAACTTGTATCTTGTATCTGCCTTTAACTTATTTGTCTAAGCTGTCGAGCGCCTTCTGGAAGCGGTTGGCGTGCGAACGTTCGGCCTTGGCGAGTGTCTCGAACCAGTCGGCGATCTCGCCGAAACCTTCACCGCGCGCGGCCTGGGACATGCCTGGGTACATATCGGTGTACTCGTGGGTCTCGCCCGCTATCGCGGCCTTCAGGTTATCACTGGTGGGGCCGATGGGAAGATCGGTGGCCGGGTCGCCGCAGGCCTCCATATACTCCAGATGGCCGTGCGCATGGCCGGTTTCACCCTCGGCGGTGGAGCGGAATACGGCGGACACGTCGTTATAACCCTCGACATCGGCCTTGGCGGCGAAGTAGAGATAACGGCGGTTGGCTTGAGACTCGCCCGCGAAGGCGGCCTTCAGATTGTCATGGGTTTTGCTGCCTTTGAGTTGCATAGCACTTCCTCACACAAGTTGATATTAATACGCAGCCGCAGACTAGTGACGGCCTCCTGTATTTAGACCACGTCTAAATCTAGCGACAGTTTACACCCGGATATTCGGCAAGTCAAAGCCGGTGAGAGCCGCAACCCCGCGCCTCAACCTCTTTGCAACAGGGCCCTATAGCTTCCCCAGCCTAGTGCGGTCTTTAAAGTTACAGGCGGGATAAACCGATAATAACAGGAGCAGCCTCAGACCAACAAGAGACGGAGATCTGTGCAGATAGAGCCTATGAAGATACCTGCCGATGCGGCAGTGCTGGGGGATAGTCACTATCTCGACCACGGCGCTACGCAGCGCATCGCCAAGCACAAGCTCACCGTGCCGCATGGATTGCTCGACACCTGACCGGCGTCTCAGTGCTTCGGCGTCTCCACCATGAGCGCGCCGGTTGCGATCACCAGCGCACGCACCAGCAGTACGGCCTTGCCCTGGGCCCGATGATCAGTGCGCAAACTCAACTCACCTCGCAGGATGCGGCGCGCACTTTGAATCTGCATGGCATACAGCATATAGAGCGTCAGTACCAGCAGCAGGTGGGTCCAGAGCAGGAATGAAGTCAGCTCGCCCTCCGTGATCAGCCTTCTATACCAGTCCTTGGTAAGGTAAAGATAAAACGGCATCATGAAATCAAACACCATCGCGCCTACCATCACCGGGACATGAAAGCGGCGCTGACGCGCCGAGAAAAACGCGGCGAGCATGAGAAGGTAAATGACCGTAGCGGCTATAACAGTGCCTGCGGTGAACATGGCGTAATGCTACTGATAGATCAATAAATAAGACTACACTTTCCGCCGCGTCTCCGCCCCCCTTTTTTAGGGGGCGGGACAGGGTGCGGGTAGAGTAAACAGGGTTTTTACTCCGGAAGTCACCTGTAAAATAATGTAGCCTTACTTTGTAACCCCTGAGTATCACCCTTTTGATCTGCGCCACCACCTGCATCGCGCCATGCGTGTCTTGTCTGACCTGATACAACTCTGCTAGAGTCACACGGTTGTCCGCTAAAGAGAGACACCATGCCATCACATTCTGCCATTCAACCACAGCGCGTCCGTGAGGCGCTGAGCGCACTGCTTCTGATCGGCGTAGCATCGCTCAGCGTTCTGCTCACGACGTACCAATGGGTCGAGCTCTACTTATTGCGCGTGCGCGGCACCGCGCCGCTATGCTCGTTCAGCGCCACCTTCGACTGCGCCGGGGTGTGGAACTCGCCGCTGGCCCACGCCGTCCACCAGACGAGCGGCTTGCCTATCGCGGGCTGGGGCCTGGCGTGGAGCATTGTGGTACTGGTGCTCGCGGGCATGTTGCGTTACCAAACCACCAAGGGAACCGCCATGAACGACACCGTGCAGGCCTTGCGCATCGTCACCGGAGCAGGCGCATTGATCGCGCTTTCGCTGCTCGGCTACAGCTTTGCCATCCAGACCTTCTGCCCCACCTGCGTGCTGTTTTACGTGCTGGTCGCCGCCGCCGCATGGCTCGCCTATGCGCGACTTTCCGCCGGCGCTCCGCACTGGTTGCAGGCTACGCTCAAAAGCGGCGCCGTGCTGATCGTGACGCTCTCGGCGCTGATCTATCCCGGCCTGCATACCCCGCGCGAGGACTTGAGCACCGCCAAGATATCCACCGTGCTGAAAGAAGCAAACGCACAGGCGCCGGTGAGTCCGCTGGTGAAATTTTTAAACTCGCTGCCCGCCGGCGTCCAGCAGGCCACCAGCGACTCGCTCGACATCTACCGCAAATCCAAACCCCTGGTCATCGCCGCAGACGCCCAGCGCACCAGCTTCGGCCCGGTGAACGCGCCGGTACACATCACCGAGTGGACCGACATCCGCTGTTCGCACTGCCAGCAACTTGAGGCCGCGCTGGAAGAGATCCGCGGCATCACACCGCCGGGCACCTGGAGCGAAGAGGCACGTCATTACCCGCTCGACAGCGAATGCAATCCCTCGATCCAGCGCAGCTCCGGCGGCGTCAGTTGCCTCGCCGCCAAGATACAGATATGCCTGCGCGGCACGCCTGAGTTCAGCCGCGTGCGCTCAACCATGTTCAAGGACCAGGCCAGTCTCACTATAAACCGCATCTGGACCATTGCCGCGAACGACGACAGTGCACGGCGCAAGGCAATCGAAGGCTGCGTCAACTCCCCCGCCACTGCCAGCGTGCTCAAGGAAGACATCGAGCTTGCGGAAAAATACCAGATCGAAGGCACACCCCTCGTCGTCATCAATGGACGCAAAGGAACCGCCGTGCCCGCCTTCATCTTTGGGCTCATCATGGCCGAGGGCAAGGACACCGACCCGGGCTTCCTCGTGTTACCGGCGCCCAGCACACCTCGCCTGTAACCCGGGAGGCGCCTTAACTTACTTTTGACTAGACGGTGACGGAATACAATATAATCGGCTTTTGGCCAGCTGGATTGGCTTTACCGTCTACCTACAACTGCATCAGGTCACACTACTAAAACTCCCCTGAGCCACGTAGGGTGGGCACGTTTTTGTGCCCACGCGGATTCAAAACAGCGTGGGCAGACGAAACCCTGTCTGCCCACCCTACGCGACTTAACCAGCCCGAATTTACCACGGTAACCTTTCTCAGCGCAGGCTGAAAACAAAAGCCCCGTGGATTTCTCCACGGGGCTTTTTTAATGCGCCACAAAAACCTCTGCTGAAGGTTTAGCGTTTGCCCGCTGCTGCTTGCGCCTTGCCCGCCGTGACGCGCGGGTCGAGTTCGCCTTTACTGTAACGCTTCACCATCGTATCCAGGTGGATGGGCTTGATCTTGGCCGCCTGTCCCGCGCAGCCGAACGCCTCGTAGCGCAGCTTGCAGATTTCCATCATAGCCTTGGTGGCGGCCTTGAAGAATTTGCGCGGATCGAACTCGGACGGGTCTTCCGCCATCGCCTTGCGCATCGCGCCGGTGGCGGCAAGACGCAGATCGGTGTCGATATTGACCTTGCGCACGCCGTGTTTGATGCCTTCCTGAATTTCCTTCACCGGCACGCCGTAGGTCTCGCGGATGTCGCCGCCGTATTTGTTGATGATCTCCAGCCACTCCTGCGGCACGGAGGACGAACCGTGCATGACGAGGTGAGTGTCGGGAATGCGCGCATGGATTTCCTTGATGCGCTCAATGGCCAGAATATCGCCGGTGGGCGGACGCGTGAATTTGTACGCGCCATGGCTGGTGCCGATGGCAATGGCCAGGCTGTCTACTTTGGTATCAGCGACAAACTGTGCGGCTTCTTCCGGATCGGTGAGCAACATGGAGTGATCCAGTGTCTCGTCGGAACCGTGGCCGTCTTCCTCGCCCATCTTGCCGCTCTCCAGCGAACCCAGGCAACCCAGTTCACCCTCCACCGACACGCCGCAGGCGTGGGCGACTTCGACCACCTTGCGCGTGACCTCGGCGTTGTACTCATACGAGGCCGGTGTCTTCATGTCTTCTTTCAGCGAACCGTCCATCATCACCGAGGTGAAACCGCTCTGGATCGAACGTATGCACACCGCCGCCGAGGCGCCGTGATCCTGATGCATGACGACGGGAATGTGCGGATACATCTCGACCGCCGCCCACATCAGATGACGCAGGAACGGCTCGCCCGCGTAAGAGCGTGCGCCCGCCGAGGCCTGCATGATGACCGGTGCGCCGACCGCATCGGCGGCCTGCATGATGGAGTGCATCTGCTCCATGTTGTTGACGTTGTACGCGGGCACACCGTAGCCGTGTTCCGCAGCATGATCCAGTAGTTGACGCATTGAGATAAGAGCCATTGGTACCTCCTTAAGCTATTCGTAATCCGGTAAACTGCGGGCTGAGTGTCTTATATAGTACCCTTTTAGCAATCTAATGCAAAGACGCGAAGACGCAAAGAACAGCCAGACAAAATTTTTGATTTAATCAAGTAATGCGTATAGTTTTACGACCGCATCGGGAAATTTTTTAACCATATTTTTACATCTTTGCGTCTTTGCGTTGGATTTTATAGACTCATCAAGCGCCAACCTCAACCATATCCCCCACGCGCACGATCTTCATCGCGTTGGTGCCGCCATGCACACCCATGAGATCACCCTTGGTGATGATAACGAGATCGCCGGTACGCACTGCGCCGCGCCGTACCAGCTCATCCACCGCCTCCTTGTTGACCTCGGCATGATTGGTGCTGAGCAGGTCAAAGCTCACGGGATAAACCCCGCGATAGAGAGTGACCTTGCGGCGCGTAGCGGCATGTTTCGTCAAGGCATAAATCGGAATGCCGGAACTGATGCGCGACATCCACAGCGGCGTGGAGCCGGATTCGGTGAGCGCGATGATGGCCTTCGCACCCAAGTGGTTCGCCGTATACATGGAGGCCATCGCAATGGCCTCGTCGATGTACTTGAACTCGGTGTTGATGCGATGGTCGGAAATGCGCACCGCAAGCTGCTTCTCGGCCTCGCGACAGACGCGATCCATCGCCGCCACGGCCTTGGCGGGATATTTCCCGGAGGCAGTCTCGGCGGAGAGCATCACGGCGTCGGTGCCGTCCAGCACCGCATTGGCGACATCAAACACCTCGGCGCGGGTGGGAATCTGGTTCTCGATCATGGACTCCATCATCTGCGTCGCGGTAATTACCACACGGTTCATGGTGCGCGCGAGACGGATGATGTGTTTCTGCACCGGCGGCAGTCCAGCGTCGCCAATCTCGACACCGAGATCGCCGCGCGCGATCATCACCGCATCGGAGGCCTCGATGATTTCCTCGATGGCGGCCACCGCTTCGGCGCGCTCGATCTTCGCCACGATGCCGCCCTGCCCGCCCGCGTCGCGCAACAACTGACGCGCCTCGTGGATGTCGGCGGCGCTGCGCGGGAATGACACCGCGAGATAATCCACCTGCATGCCGGCGGCAGTCTTGATATCTGCTCGGTCTTTGTTGGTAAGCGCACGCGCCGACAGACCACCGCCCTGACGATTGATGCCCTTGTTGTTCGACAAATCACCGCCCACTACCACGCGGCATTTGATTTCACTGGCCGTGACCTGATCCACCCACAGCACGATGCGCCCGTCGTCCAACAGCAGGGTGTCGCCGCGCTTCACGTCATTGACGAGTTCGCGGTAACTGATACCCACGCCCTCTTCGGTACCGCCCTCGGAGTCCCACTCGGTACTGAGGGTAAACTGCGCACCTTCTTCCAGTGTCACGTGCGTGTTCTTGAACCGCTCGATGCGTATCTTCGGCCCCTGCAGGTCGGCGAGCACGCCGATGTGGCGGCCGTAGGCGCGGGCGTGGTTGGAGGCGTTTTCGGCGCGCATGCGATGCTCTTCCGCGCTACCGTGCGAGAAATTGAGGCGCACCACGTCCAGCCCGGCCTCGATCATCTGATCCAGTACCTTGGGGTCATCGGTGGCAGGACCGAGCGTAGCGACAATTTTAGTTCGACGTTGCATGACTACAGTGGCATAACTACAGTGGCAAGTAACAAGTGGCAAGTGGCAAGTGGCAAAAACAAACCTGCACACAGTTGGGTGCTGAATGGTTTTTGGCTAGTCACTGGTCGCTGCCTGTTTACCACGCTGTTCCAGAATGGCGACTGCGGGCAAGGTCTTGCCCTCCAGGAACTCGAGGAACGCGCCGCCGCCGGTGGAAATGTAGGTGATGTGGTTCTCGACGCCGTATTTGGAAACGGCCGCCAGCGTATCGCCGCCGCCTGCAAGCGAGAAGGCTGCGCTCTTAGCGATGGCCTTGGCAAGCGCCTCGGTGCCAGCGCCGAACTGGTCGAACTCGAAAACGCCTACCGGGCCGTTCCACACGATAGTGCCTGCCTTGCCCAGTATCTCGGCCAAGCGCGCCGAAGTCTTCGGCCCGATATCGAAGATCATGTCATCGTCTTGCACCTGATCGACGTTTTTCAGCGTGGCCTTCGCCGTTTCGGAAAACTCCTTGCCGCACACCACGTCCACCGGTACCGGAATCTCCGCACCGCGCGCCTTGGCACTTTCGGCGAGCCGCTTGGCTGTAGGAATCAGGTCAGGCTCGTACAACGACTTGCCGACGTTGTAGCCTGCTGCTGCGATGAACGTGTTGGCGATACCGCCACCCACAATCAACTGATCCACGATACCGGCCAGCGATTCGAGTACGGTGAGTTTGGTGGAAACCTTGGAGCCACCGACGATGGCGACCATGGGGCGCTTCGGATCCTTGAGCGCCAGGTTCAGAGCTTTCAGCTCTTTCCACAGCAGGGGACCGGCACACGCCACCGGCGCGTATTTTGCCACGCCGTGCGTCGAGGCCTGCGCACGATGCGCCGTGCCAAAGGCATCCATCACAAACACTTCGCACAACGCCGCCATCTTTTTGGCCAGCGCGTCGTCGTTATCCTCTTCACCCTTGTTGAAGCGCACGTTTTCAAACAGCACCACTTCGCCGTTCGCCACCTCCATGCCATTCAGCCAATCCTTGACCAGGCGCACCTTGGTGCCCAGATGCTGGGACAGTTTTTCCGCAATCGGCGCCAGAGAATATTTCTCGTCGTACACGCCTTCCTCAGGCCGCCCCAGGTGCGACATCACCATCACCTTGGCGCCCGTAGCCATCAAAAACTCGATGGTCGGGACGGTGGCATAGATGCGTGTTTCATCCGTGATCTTGCCGTTTTTCATCGGCACGTTGAGGTCGGCGCGAATCAGTACGTGGATACCGGTGAGATTTCTGCATTCTTCCAGCTTGATGATTGACATGAAATATAATCCCTGTAAAAAACTCAACGCAAAGGCGCAAAGTCGCAAAGAACGCCAGGATGGGCTATGGGCTTTTGCATATGATTCCTTTGCGTCTTCGCGTCTTGGCGTTGGAAGTTTTTACTTTTTACTTGGCGCTCATTAACGCCACGGTGGTATCCAGCATACGGTTGGAGAAGCCCCACTCGTTGTCATACCAGGCGAGCACCTTGACCAGCGTGCCATCGACGACCTTGGTGAGCGTGGAGTCATAGGTGCTGGAGGCCGGGTCGTGGTTAAAATCCACGGAGACAAGCTGCTTGTCGTTGTAGTTTAACACGCCTTTCAGTTCGCCGTTGGCCGCCTCTTTCATAATGGCATTGATCTCATTCACACTGGTCTCGCGCGCGGCGACGAAGGTCAAATCCACCAGTGACACATTGATAGTCGGCACGCGCACCGCGAAGCCGTCGAGCTTGCCTACCAGTTCCGGCAACACCAGGCCGATGGCCGCCGCCGCTCCGGTCTTGGCAGGAATCTGCGACATGGTCGCGGAGCGCGCACGGCGCAGGTCGGAGTGATACACGTCGGTCAGCACCTGGTCGTTGGTGTAGCTGTGTATCGTGGTCATGAGGCCGTGCACGAGGCCGATCTTTTTATGCAACGGCGCCACCAGCGGTGCCAGGCAATTGGTGGTGCAAGAGCCGTTGGAGATCACCGTATGCGCGGCCTTCAGTGTCTTGTGATTCACCCCATATACAATGGTCGCGTCCACCTCGGTGGCCGGCGCGGAGATGATGACCTTCTTCGCGCCCGCCTTGAGGTGCAGGCTGGCCTTCTCTTTGGTGGTGAAGATGCCGGTGCATTCGTGCACCACGTCGACGCCAAGCTCGCCCCACGGGAGCTTCGACGGATCACGCTCGGAGCAGACGCGAATCTTGTCGCCGTTCACGATCATGAAGTCGCCTTCCACACTCACCGTGCCGGGGAACTTGCCGTGCACCGTGTCGTACTGCGTGAGGTGGGCGTTGGTCTCGGCGTTACCGAGATCATTCACCGCGACAATCTGGATATCTTGATTACGTTTGCTTTCGTACACCGCACGCAACACGTTACGCCCGATACGGCCGTAGCCGTTAATTGCCACTTTAATTGCCATTTTATATCTCCAAAATTTAATAATTAAAATCTTGATTCAACGCCAAGACGCGGAGACGCAAAGTACGCAAAGATAAAATTACAATGGCTTTTCATTTCGTTGCGTCTTTGCGACTTTGTGTTGCGTCTTTGAAAATTTATTAGAGCAAGTCCGTCACTGCGTCGATCACCTTTTCCACGGTGAAACCGAAGTGCTTGAACAGATCGCCCGCCGGGGCAGATTCGCCGAAGCGGTTGATGCCGACCACCTTGCCATCGAATCCGACGTACTTCATCCAGCCATCGGTGACGCCGGCCTCGACCGCCACGCGCGCGGTGATGGCCCTGGGCAGCACAGATTCGCGGTAGGCCGCGTCCTGCATGTCGAATAATTGCGTGCACGGCATGGACACGACGCGGATGCCGAAGCCGCGGTTATTCAGTTCCTTTGCGGCATCAACGGCGAGGCCCACTTCAGAGCCGGTGGCGATGATGATCGCCTGCACGAGATATTCGTACTCCAGCAACACATAACCGCCGCGTCTGATGTTCGCAACCTGCTGCGCATTGCGCAGCTGATGATTGAGGTTCTGGCGCGAAAAGATGAGAATGCTCGGCCCGTCCTTGTGCTCTATGGCGGCCTGCCAGGCGACGGCGGACTCCACGGCATCGGACGGACGCCAGGTCTGCATGTTCGGAATCAGGCGCAGGGTTGCGGTCTGCTCAACTGGTTGATGCGTGGGGCCGTCTTCGCCGAGACCGATGGAATCGTGCGTGTAGACGAACAGCACACGCTGCTTCATCAACGCCGCCATGCGCAACGCGTTGCGCGCATATTCGGAGAACATCAGGAACGTCGCGCCGTAGGGAATGAAGCCGCCGTGCAGCGCGACGCCATTCATGATCGCGGACATGGCGAACTCGCGCACGCCGTAGTAAATGTAGTTGCCGTCGGAGACGGTATTGCTGACACCCACCGAACCCTTCCAGATGGTCAGGTTGGAGCCGGCGAGATCGGCCGAACCGCCCAGCAGTTCGGGCAACAGCGGGCCGAAGCCGTTCAGTGTATTCTGCGAGGCCTTGCGCGAGGCGATGGTCTCGCCCTTTTCAGCCACGGCTGCAACATACGCCGCAGATTTTTCCGCCCAGTCGGTGGGCAGCTCACCGCGCAGGCGGCGTTCCAGTTCGCCCGCCAGCTCCGGGTGCGCCTTCTGATAGGCGGCAAAGCGCTGGTTCCAGTCCGCTTCCAGCTTGGCACCTTTGGGGCGCGCATCGAAACCCGCATAATATTCATCCGGCATTACAAACGGCTCGTGCTTCCAGCCCAGATTCTCGCGCGTGGCGGCAATCTCCTTTTCGCCCAGCGCAGCACCGTGGCAATCGTGACTGCCGCACAGATTGGGCGCGCCGAAACCGATCACGGTCTTGCAGCAGATGAGCGACGGTTTGTCGTTCACGGAGCGCGCCTCGAGTATCGCCTTCTTCACCGCGTCGGCGTTGTGGCCGTCCACGCCCGGCACCACGTGCCAGCCATAGGCCTCGAAACGCTTCGGTGTATCGTCGGTGAACCAGCCTTCGACGTGGCCGTCGATGGAGATGCCGTTGTCGTCGTAAAACGCGATGATCTTGCCGAGACCGAGCGTGCCCGCAAGCGAGCAGGCCTCGTGCGAAATGCCTTCCATCAAACAGCCGTCGCCCAGGAACACGTAGGTGTAGTGGTCGATGATGTGGTGGCCGTCGCGGTTAAACTGGCCGGCAAGCAGCTTTTCGGCCAGCGCCATGCCGACGGCGTTGGCGATGCCCTGCCCGAGCGGGCCGGTGGTGGTCTCGATGCCCGGCGCGTAGCCGTATTCAGGGTGGCCCGGCGTTTTCGAATGCAGTTGGCGGAAGCGTTTGATCTCCTCCATGGGGAGGTCGTAACCGGTGAGGTGCAGCATTGAATACAGCAGCATCGAACCGTGGCCGTTCGACAGCACGAAACGGTCGCGGTCCGCCCACTTGGGGTTGGCCGGGTTGTGGCGCAGGAAATCGTTCCACAATACCTCGGCGATATCGGCCATGCCCATCGGCATGCCGGGGTGGCCGGATTTGGCCTTCTCTACGGCATCCATCGACAGCACGCGGATGGCGTTGGCTAATTCTCTGCGAGAGGGCATCGTTGTCTCCTGAAAATAATATTTAAGTTAATTGGATTTCGCGTGGCAAGTGGCGAGTGGCTGGAAAAAGCAAACCCTCCTCGCTACCAGCTACTAGCCACTCGCTACTTGCATCATTTGAAGACACCGGAGGCTGCCGTCAGCAGATGATAGGCAATCAGCAATTGTGTGAGCGCAAGTGGATGTGACTTCAGCGTCTCGCCGGTGGTGCCGGTGATGGTGCCGATGCCATCGTTACGCAGGTGATGATGCTCGCCGGGAATATAACTCCACAACAAATCTTCCAGTTGCCTGGCCTTCTTGTCCGAGATCGCGCCGGAGATTTCGAGCCGGTCCACCGGCAGATCCATGTCGCGGTCCAGCACCAGACGCAGGCCATTGCCGCCCTCCTCCAGTACCTGCGAGAGGTCGGGATGCGTCGGCAGCGTGGGGCGCAGCACGATGGAGGCGTTCAGATGTCCTCCGGTCTCTTCCTTGTGCTCCGGTGGCGGATAAAACGAAATCACCATGTCCGCCCACTTGCGCTGCGGACGGATGAAGGCTTCGGAATCAGGCTCGCGCGCCTTCATCTCCTTGCGCACATCCTCGATGGTGTGGCCGCGCTTGATCGTGTCACGCTTCATCTTCCACTGAAAGCGCAGCTCTTCGGGCGGCGCAAGGTAGAGCTTGACGTCGTAGCTGTCGCGCATGGCCTTGGTGGAATAACCCAGCAGCCCTTCGACGATGATGAACTCCCTGGCCTCCACATAGTTAGGCGGGTCAAAGTCGCCGGTGGAGTGGTTGTAGTGCGGCTTGAGGATGGGCTGGCCGTCTTTCAGCAACCGCAGGTGCTGCTCGATGATGTCGAGGTAATTGCACTCCGGATGCAGCGCGGTAATGCCGAGGCGGGCGCGATCCTTGCGGTTATATCTGTGATAGTCATCGGTGCAAACCGTGGTCACGCGGTCTTCGCCCAGTACCTTAGCGATACCCTTGGTGATGGTGGTCTTGCCAGCGGCAGAATCGCCGACGATGCCCAGCACGATAGGTTGCTTCATTTCCACTCGCCTAAAAATTAAAATTCTGTATCCGTGCGGCGCCTCGCAGCACTCGAGCGGCTGGCAGACCCCACAGCCACTCAACCCATTGTTCTGCACGGGGAAATCGTTACCCATGGCAAAAAATTCCCCGGCGCCCTGTTCCCTGAGGTTATCGGCCCGGGGTCGCTGTCCTGTCTGGTCAGGGCTTTATTCTGGGGACTTACGCCCGCAGGCGGCTTCAACCCAGACCGTTATTTTGGCTTACCCGCGGACTTTCGGCAATAGTAATGGGCACCCATATCAGGCTTCCGTCCACTTTATCGAGCAGCCCATGCCCGGAATCTGCTCGCGCGGGCCATTTCCGGTGAGCGCCACCTGCCGCATCGCCTCGAACAGGTCGCGGCGTGCGTCTGGCGGAGCGGCCTCCTTGCGGCTCGCGTCGAGGCGTCCCCGGTATTGCAGTTCCAGCTGCGCGTTATAGCCGAAGAAATCGGGGGTGCACACGGCGCCGTAGGCCTTGGCGATGGCCTGGGTTTTGTCCCACAAGTAGGGGAACGGGAAGCCGAACTCGGTGGCCACCTGCTGCATGTTCTCGAACGAGTCCTCTGGGTAATCGGCGGGGTCATTGGACATGATCGCCACGCTCTTGACGCCGTAATCGAGCAACTCGCGCGCATCCCGCACCATGCGCTCACGCACCGCCTGCACGTAGGGGCAGTGGTTGCAGATGAACATCACCAGCAGCCCCTTTTCGCCACGGCATTGCGCGAGCGTCCACCGCTTGCCATCCACACCCGGCAGGGAAAAATCCGGCGCAAGCCGTCCAAATTCACACACCGGCGTCTCCAGCCTGACCATGACACACCCTCCGCGCGATTATCCTCATGCTATTTTACACATTTGGCATGAAAAATTGCCGCCGCCACGCTAAACTAGCGCATCCCTGTGCTGTTAGCAGTTATAGATATCAACAACATTGAGGAACGACATGGCCACCATGAGTGTATTCACCTCTGAATCGGTCTCCGAGGGACATCCCGACAAGGTCGCCGACCAGATTTCAGACGGCATTCTCGACGCCATCCTGACCCAGGACGCGCGCGCGCGTGTGGCGTGCGAAACCCTGGTCACCACCGGCATGGTGGTGATTGCGGGCGAAATCACCACCAGCGCGTGGGTGGACATGCCCGCCGTGGTGCGCGAGACGGTGAAAAACATCGGCTACAACAGCTCCGAGATGGGCTTCGACTGGCAATCGTGCGCGGTGCTGGTCTCGATAGACAAGCAATCGGCGGACATCGCACTCGGTGTGGACGAGGCCCAGGAGCACGAGCAGGGCGCGGGCGACCAAGGCCTGATGTTCGGCTACGCCAGCAACGAGACCGACGTGCTGATGCCGGCACCCATCACCTACGCGCACCGCCTGGTCAAGCGTCAGGCCGAGGTGCGCAAGAACGGCACGCTGCCGTGGCTGCGCCCGGACGCAAAGAGCCAGGTCACCTTCCGCTATCAGAATCACAAGCCGGTGGGCATCGACGCTGTGGTGCTGTCCACCCAGCACAGTCCTGATATCGCCTACAAGGCGCTCAAGGAAGCAGTTATGGACGAGATCATTCTGCACGTGCTGCCTGCGGAATGGATCAACAAGGACACGCGCTTTTTCATCAATCCCACCGGACGCTTTGTGGTCGGCGGCCCCATGGGTGACTGCGGCCTCACCGGGCGCAAGATCATCGTCGATACCTACGGCGGCATGGCGCGTCACGGCGGCGGTGCATTTTCGGGCAAGGACCCGTCCAAGGTAGACCGCTCCGCGGCCTACGCCGGGCGCTATGTAGCGAAGAACATCGTCGCCGCCGGTCTGGCCGACCGCTGCGAGATACAGGTCTCCTACGCCATCGGTGTCGCCGAGCCCACCTCGATCGGCGTTGACACCTTCGGCACCGGCAAGATCAGTGACGAGCGCATCGTGCAACTGGTGCGCGCGCACTTCGATCTGCGTCCGCGCGGCCTGATCAAGATGCTGAACCTGCTGCGCCCCATCTACCAGCAAACCGCCGCCTACGGCCATTTCGGGCGCGAGGAAGCGAACTTCACCTGGGAACGCACCGACAAGGCCGAGGCGCTGCGCGATGCAGCGGGGCTTAAAGCGGCATAACCCAGCCTAGACCACTCAACGCAAAGACGCAGAGACGCCAAGATCGCAAAGACATTGTTCAAACATTCATTTCTTGGCGACTTTGCGTCTTTGCGTTGAAGCTTTAATTTTTTTAAGGAAAACCCTATGAGCAGTCCATTGATTAAAAATCTCACCCCCGACCACAAGGTCGCCGACATCAATCTCGCCGCCTGGGGACGCAAGGAAATCGCCATCGCCGAGACCGAAATGCCCGGCCTGATGGCGCTGCGCGAGGAGTATGGCGCGCAAAAACCGCTCAAGGGCGCGCGCATTGCGGGTTGTTTGCACATGACCGTCCAGACCGCAGTGCTGATGGAGACATTGATTGCGCTTGGCGCCGAGATTCGTTGGTCGTCGTGCAATATCTTTTCCACGCAAGACCATGCCGCAGCCGCAATGGCGGCGGCAGGCATCCCCACCTTCGCCTGGAAGGGCGAGAGTGAAGAAGAATTCTGGTGGTGCATCGATCAAACCATCTTCGGATCCAACGGCTGGCGTCCCAATATGATTCTGGACGACGGCGGCGACCTCACCCAGATGATGCACGAAAAATATCCCGATCTGCTGAAGGACGTGCACGGCCTGTCCGAGGAAACCACCACCGGCGTGCATCGTTTGTACGAAATGATGAAGGCCGGCACGCTCAAAGTCCCGGCCATCAACATCAACGACTCGGTCACCAAATCCAAGTTCGACAATTTATACGGTTGCCGCGAATCCTTGGTGGACGGCATCAAGCGCGCCACCGACGTGATGATCGCCGGGAAAATCTGCGTGGTGCTGGGCTACGGCGACGTGGGCAAGGGCTGCGCGCAATCCCTGCGCGGGCTGGGCGCCACGGTGTGGATCACCGAGATCGACCCGATCTGCGCGTTGCAGGCCGCGATGGAAGGCTATCGCGTGATGCGCATGGACGACGTGGCCGATCAGGGTGACATCTTCGTCACCGCCACCGGCAACGTCAACGTGATTACGCACGAACACATGCGGCGCATGAAGAATCAGGCCATCGTATGCAACATCGGCCACTTCGATTCCGAGATCGACATTGCGTCGCTGCGCCAATATCCGTGGGAAAACATCAAGCCGCAGGTCGATCACGTGATCTTCCCCGACGGCAAGCGCCTCATCGTGCTCGCCGAAGGCCGCCTGGTAAATCTCGGCTGCGGTACCGGGCATCCCAGCTTCGTGATGTCCAGCTCCTTCACCAATCAGGTGATGGCGCAGATCGAGTTATGGCAGAATTACAATAAATACGAGCGCAAGGTCTACGTGCTGCCAAAGACACTGGATGAAAAGGTCGCGCGCCTGCATCTGAAAAAGCTCGGCGTCAAACTCACCGAGCTTACCCCGAAGCAGGCGGAGTATCTGAGCATCTCCGTCAACGGCCCGTACAAGCCGGAACACTATAGGTACTAGTGGCTAGTAGCTAGTGGCGAGTAGCCAGAAAAAATACTCTATCTCCTGGCTACTCGCCACTGCATTCATATGATTTCCCAAAAACAACACGAACGTGTCTTCAGCTTTGAATTCTTTCCGACCAAAAATGAAGAGGCCGCCGTCAAGCTGCGCGAAACGCGTAGCGCACTCGCCAAGCTGAACCCGCGCTTTTTCTCGGTGACCTTCGGCGCGGGCGGCAGTACGCGCGACCGCACCCTTGAAACCGTGGTCGAGATACAACAGGCGGGGCTGCAAGCCGCGCCCCACCTCTCCTGTATCGCCGCCTCACGCGCAGACCTGCGTGCGTTACTGAGTGCCTACCAACAACACGGCATCCGCCACATCGTGGCCCTGCGCGGCGACCTCCCCGCAGGAGCGAGCAAGCCCGGCGATCTGCCTTATGCGCGCGATCTGGTCGAGTTTATCCGCGCCGAGACCGGCGATCATTTTCACATTGAGGTGGCCGCCTATCCGGAGTTTCACCCGGAGGCGCGTGACGCCACGCATGATTTGAAAAACTTCAAGCGCAAGGTCGAGGCGGGCGCAAACAGCGCCATGACGCAGTATTTTTACAACGCCGATGCCTATTACCGCTTTGTGGACAGCTGCGAAAAGATGGGCGTGACACTGCCCATCGTGCCCGGCATCATGCCGATCACCAACTATGTCCAGCTCGCGCGCTTTTCCGACCGTTGCGGCGCGGAGATACCACGCTGTCTGCGCAAACGTCTGGAGGCCTTTGGCGACGATGCCGTCTCGCTGCGCGCCTTCGGCCTCGACGTGCTCACCGAACTGTGCCGCAAGCTGCTCGACGCGGGCGCGCCGGGCCTGCATTTCTACACCATGAACCAGGCCGGGCCCACCGTGGCGATTTGGAAGAATCTGAATCTTGACGTAAAACCCACACATCGGAGTCATGATTGACACCCCCC
>JAQBXX010000044.1 GCA_027624315.1 Pseudomonadota bacterium | reverse complement strand
ACTAGGTGTTGCTGATCCGGGTCCTGGGGCTGCTGGTCGCAGTCGCGATCGGCGGTTGCGTACTGATGTACCTTGTCACCGCCGAGCGCCGGTATCTGCGCTATGGCTGGCTGACCTTCAAGTACGCGCTTTACCTGGCCGTTTTCGTCCTGCTGCTGATCTTCGGGGAACGTCTGCTGGCGGCGGCCTGACGCTTTGGCGCCGCAACAACACCCCGAGGGCTGCGCGCGCGGGTGAATCCGGGCCAAGCCGGTCATAAAGCGCTGATAATTCAGAGATGCCTGCGCTGGAGAGGGTGCTCGCCTTGGGCACGAGGGGTGCCTGCGGATGTGCACTGCTTGGTTGCACCCTCACTGAAACTAAATTAACCTTCGAGCCCTGACGTAACAAGAACTTACGCAGGCTCTCGGCGAGCATTTTGAGCTTCGCCGCCGTCGCAGGGTTGGCGGCAAGCAGCGAGAGTTCGCCGTCCCTGAGGTTGGCGGCGCGGAGTTGGCGCGCCAGCCCGGTCGGCAGAAAGTCGACACAGAGCCGGGTGAGCGCGCGGATTTCGTGCGCTTTCGCGACGAGGGGGCGCAGGTCCTCGTCGGCGGCAAGGAAGCGGTCGATGTTGGATGGATGCACGTGGAGTTGGGCCACAGGGAGCGCTAGTTGCAGATTATCGTAATTCCCGACCGGCGGGCCAAGGTCAGGACGCTGCAGATTTCCACGCGCCACCAGCTGGCATCGGTGGTGGCTGCGCTCATGCTGCTGGTGGCGCTGACCGTGGGGCTGTACTGGGTTACTTTCCGCTTTGCCACCGACATTAAGGTCCCCCTGGTGCAGGAGCTGGTGCTCTCGGCGCAGCAGGGCGAAGCCGCGCGCGCGCGTCAGTTCGTGGAGCAGAACCTGAACGCGATGGCGGTCAAGCTGGGCGAGATGCAGGCGCAGTTGGCGCGTCTCGACGCCCTGGGCGATCGCCTGTCGACCATGGCGGGCATCCGCCCGCAGGAGTTCCGCTTTAGCGAGGCCCCGGGCCTGGGCGGGGCGCAACCGACTTCGCTGCCGCCGAAAAACCTGTCGATGGCCGAGTTCGGCGAGAAGCTCTACGCGCTGTCGCGTCACATGGAGAATCGCACCGACATGCTTGGCGTGCTCGAGGCGCAGCTGTTCGAGCAGGCGGTGAGAAAGAAGCTGATCCCCACCATGATGCCGGTGAACGCGCCTTTCAACGCGTCCGGCTTCGGCATGCGCATCAATCCGTTCACCGGCCAGCAGGAGATGCACGAAGGCATCGATTTCCTCGCCGACCTGGGTTTGCCCATCGTCGCGGCGGCCGGCGGCGTGGTGATCTTCGCCGGCTTCCATCCGCAGTACGGCAATGCCGTCGAGATCGACCATGGCAATGACCTGATGACGCGCTACGCGCATGCTTCCAAGCTGCACGTGAAGGAAGGCGACGTCGTGCGGCGCGGCCGGCGCATCGCCGACGTCGGCAGCACCGGCCGTTCCACCGGCCCGCACCTGCATTTCGAGGTGCGCTTCAAGGGCGTGGCGCAGAACCCCGCGCGCTTTTTGCTGGCGTCGCAAGCCGCGCAGAAATCCGCACGCGCGCGTCGCTAGTGCCCTGGCGGGGCGGTCGCCACGCCATGCTAAAATTTTGAGTTTCCAGGGTATTTCCGCGCGCGCGCCGTGGCGCTGGCGCCATCGATGATTACCAGAGCCCTCACCAAGATCTTCGGCAGCCGCAATGACCGGCTGCTCAAGCAATACTCGCGCACGGTCGTGCGCATCAACGGCCTCGAGTCGGGCGTCGCCGCCCTTTCGGACGAGGCGCTGCGCGCCAAGACCGGCGAATTCAAGCGGCGCCTTGCCGAGCGCATCGCCGCGGCGTCCGACGAAAGCAAGGAAGCCGCCGAGCGCGAGGGACTGGAGGAATTGCTGCCCGAGGCGTTCGCCGTGGTGCGCGAAGCGGGCAAGCGCGCGCTGAAAATGCGGCATTTCGACGTGCAGCTGATCGGCGGCATGGTGTTGCACGACGGCAAGATCGCCGAGATGCGCACCGGCGAGGGCAAGACGCTGGCGGCGACGCTGCCGGCCTACCTGAACGCACTCGCCGGGCGCGGCGTGCACATCGTCACGGTGAACGACTACCTCGCCAAGCGCGACGCCGACTGGATGGGAAAGATCTACGACTTCCTCGGCCTGACCGTGGGCGTCAACATCCCGCAGATGGAGCCGGAGGACAAGCGCGCCGCCTACGCCGCCGACATCACCTACGGCACCAACAACGAGTTCGGTTTCGACTACCTGCGCGACAACATGGCGATGCGCGTCGAGGAGCGCTTCCAGCGCCGGCTGCGCTACGCCATCGTCGACGAAGTGGATTCGATCCTGATCGACGAGGCGCGCACGCCGCTGATCATTTCCGGCCAGGCCGAGGATCGCTCCGAGGTCTACGTGCGCATGAACGAGGTCGCGCCGCTGCTGGCGCGGCAAAAGGAAGAGAAAGGCGACGGCGACTTCTGGGTCGACGAGAAGAACCACCAGGTGTCGCTGTCGGAGGGCGGCCACGCCAGGGCCGAGGAGATACTGGCGCGTCTCGGTTTCCTGCCGCAGGGCGCGAGCCTGTACGAGCCCGCCTACATCAACCTGGTGCACCACCTGTATGCCGCGCTGCGCGCGCACAACCTGTTTCACCGCGATCAGCATTACGTGGTGCAGGACGGCGAAGTGATCATCGTGGACGAATTTACCGGCCGCCTGATGCAGGGGCGGCGCTGGTCCGACGGCCTGCACCAGGCGGTCGAGGCGAAGGAAAAAGCAACGATCCAGAACGAGAACCAGACCCTCGCCTCGATCACTTTCCAGAATTTCTTCCGCATGTACCGCAAGCTCGCCGGCATGACGGGAACCGCGGACACCGAGGCCTACGAATTCCAGGAGATTTACGGGCTGGAAACCGTGATCATCCCCACGCACCAACGCATGATTCGCGAGGAACGCCTCGACCTGGTATACCGCACCGCCAAGGAAAAGCACCAGGCGATCATCGACGACATCAAGGACTGCCACGGCCGCGGCCAGCCGGTGCTGGTGGGCACCACGTCGATCGAGGCGTCCGAGCTGCTGTCCGCGCTGCTGACCAAGGACAAGCTGCCGCACCAGGTGCTCAACGCCAAGCAGCACGCCCGGGAGGCAGAAATCGTCGCCCAGGCCGGGCGGCCGAAAATGGTCACCATCGCCACCAACATGGCGGGGCGCGGCACCGATATCGTGCTCGGCGGCAGCGTGGAGAAGCAGGTCGAGCCGATCGAGGCCGCGCAGGACATCGCGCCGGCGGACAAGCAGTCGCGCATCGAAAAGCTGCGCGGCGAATGGGCGGCGCTGCACGCGCACGTGATCCGCGAGGGCGGCCTGCACATCATCGGCACCGAACGCCACGAGTCGCGCCGCGTGGACAACCAGTTGCGCGGCCGGTCGGGGCGCCAGGGCGATCCGGGCAGTTCGCGCTTTTACCTGTCGCTCGAGGACCCGCTGCTGCGCATCTTCGCCGGCGAGCGCATCAACAAGATCATGCTGATGCTGCGCATGCCCGAGGGCGAGGCGATCGAGCACGCCATGGTCACGCGCTCGATCGAGAGCGCGCAACGCAAGGTGGAGGCGCGCAACTTCGACATCCGCAAGCAGTTGCTGGAGTACGACGACGTCGCCAACGACCAGAGAAAGACCATCTACGCGCTGCGCAACGAACTGCTCGAGTCGCAGGACGTTTCCGCGCGCATCACCGACCTGCGTGCCGGCGTATTCGCGGATACCTTCCGCGGCTATGTGCCGCCGGAAAGCGTCGAGGAGCAATGGGACATCAAGGGGCTGGTTACGGCGCTGAGGGCGGAATTCAACCTGTCGCTGCCCATTGACCAGTGGCTGCAGCAGGAGCCGGAGCTGGGCGAAGAGGCGCTGCTCGAGCGCATCACGCAGCAGGCGCACGACGCCTACCGCGCCAAGATCCCGCCGGGCGCCGAGGACTCGTTCCACCAGTATGAGCGCTACATGATGCTGCAGGTGCTGGACGCGCACTGGCGCGAGCACCTGGCGGCGCTCGACTACCTGCGCCAGGGCATCCACCTGCGCGGCTACGCGCAGAAGAACCCGAAGCAGGAATACAAGCGCGAGGCCTTCGAGCTGTTCGGTGCCATGCTGGAGGCGGTGAAGCTGGAGGTGACGCGCACGCTGTTCTCGGTCGAGATCAGTGCCAGCGACGCAGTGCCCCAGGCCGACGTCGGCCTGCACGTGGAGAACGTGCGCATGCAGCACGCGGACTACGAAACTGCGCTCGCCGGGGGCGTGGAGGAACGCAAGGCGCAACCGACAGTGCGCCCGACACAGAAAGTCGGACGCAACGATCCGTGCCCCTGCGGCTCGGGCAGGAAGTACAAGCACTGCCACGGGAAACTAATTTAGCCTGTATAATTAGCACGTTACAGTTTTTTGTACCCTGCTATAATGTTGTGCAAATGTTATGCACACTGGCAAAAGATAGTTGATTGTTAGGCAGATGTTGAGCAGCGACTTCAAGGAAGACATCGAGGACGGAAAGGCACAACTTTTCGTTCGCAACGGCATCTTCCAAGTGCGTGTGTACAGAGGCGATCGACGCTATCTGTATCGCACCCTCAAAACCTCCAAGATTGCGGACGCGAGAAGGCTCGCCATTCGCTGCTTACATGAAATTGAATTTAAGCAAAAAGAAGGTTTGCCGCTTACGCAGAACACCATGGCGCAACTGATTGCCGAGTACGTCGCGCTACGACAGAAGCAGTACGAGCAAAGCCAGCAAGCCAAGCCAAACACCAATACAAAACAAGGCACCAGCATTCACATGCTGCGGCAGATAAAACGTGTGGTGAAATTTTGGATTGAGTATTGCGGCAGCATGGCGATAGACAAGGTGGACAACACGGCGCTGGAAAAATACATAGTGTGGCGCAAGGACTACTACCACCAGATGCCGAAAGATCGCATTCCGAGAAACGCCAAACTCAACCCGACAGACAAGACGCTGCAGTGGGAGTTGACGCTAGGCAAAACGATGTTGAAGTATGCGCACGAACGCGGATACAGGGGGAAAAACCCGCTGCCCACCTATTCATTTACGGCGGCGAAGAAAATTGTGCGGCCCGCGTTCTTGTTGCCTGAGTACCTGGCGCTATACAGAGAAATGCGCAAGTGGATTCGCGAAACGAAAGTTCCAGCCTGGCAGCACACTAGATTGATGCTGCGGGACTATGTGCTGATCTTGGCTAACTCAGGAATGCGGGTTGGCGAAGCCAACAATTTGCAGTGGAGAGACATAGTGCCGTTTACTGATGAACTTGGGCGCAAGAACTACATGCTGAACGTAAGAGGGAAAACGGGAAGCAGGGTGGTGATTCCACGAACCAACGCTGTGCGTTACATCGAGCGGCTTGCAGAAAGAGCTCCAAACCGAAAACCAGCCGATTACATCTTCACGATGCATGGGGGCGACAGGGTCATTACGTTAATCGACCAGTTGCAAGCAGTGCTGAGGCGAGCAGGAATCGCTGAGAACAGACATGGGGAACGCTACACACTGTACAGCCTGCGTCACTTCTACGCTGTGCAGATGTTGAGAAAAGGAATACCTGTATTCGACTTGGCAAGGAATATGGGAACTTCAGTAGCAATCATCATGGAGTACTACGGACGGCAAGCCACAGGACTAGAGTTGGCGACAAAACTTGGCAGTTAAGCACTACAGCAAGATCACGCCCGAATTAGTGGCAGAGAAGTTTGCAGGAAAGGTGAGACAGGGCGAACAGAGATGATTGATCGTTAGTTAGCGCTAAATTCGAATTGTAGGGGCTTATGAACGATGCATTGCGAGCCAAGCGCATAAGATCACTGCTCGACCGCATAGGGCGTGGTGAGGATGTGGCGCAGCGCGAACTCCGAAGCGTGTTGACTGTAGAGCAACGTCATGGCCTACAGGCGATGTGGATTGAGCAAAAGGAGTTCAAACGGCCTGATAAGCCAGGTGAAATTATCGACTACGAGCGCTTACTGCAACGTGCGCTGATGACCTACGGTCGATTTAACAGGAGCAGTGCGCGGCGTATTACGGGAACAAATAAAAAAGCGGCGGCACATAGTGAAGCAGTAAAGCGAATGCGGGCTAAAGCAGATCGAGAGTTTGAGGTTGCGCACGAAGCCCTGCAGGAGATGCTGGCCGCGGACCCATCGCTGCTAATTTGGCTTGATAGAAATGTGAGTTGGGAACATGGTGAGTCGCCAAGTCTTGACCCGATCGATATGCCACGAGCCATAACATCACGTAGCCAAGATCGAATGGGTGGTTTGGAAGATAGGTTTCCGATAAAGAGCAAGCGCGAGGTAAAAAAGATGGTTTTGGAAGACGCTTTGGTAGAAGTGCAGCGTAATCTGCGTACACCAATGCAAAAGGCTGCTGACGATGAAATCGAGCAAAAGCAGATGGAGTCGATAAAGCGAAAATTGGCTGAAATAGGTAAGCGTCGCTACTGAGTAGGTGGACTGGGTGAAGTTGTTGGGTTGGGTAGGTAGGTGAACTTGGTCTGGGGCGGAGGCAACACCACGTAGATAAATGATGCATTTTCAT
>JAQBXX010000012.1 GCA_027624315.1 Pseudomonadota bacterium | reverse complement strand
CGGCCTACCCCGCCCCAGCCGCGACGCCGTTCGCGCCTGCGCGTGCTGCTGCTCGGCGCCGGCGGCGTGCTGCTCGCCGCGCTGGCCGGCGTGCTGGTGATGAAGCTGCTTGACCCCGCCACCTTGCCGATCAAAGCGGTGCGCATCGAAGGCCGCTTCACGCACGTGACCGCCGCGGAATTGCAGCAGCGGCTCGCGGGTGTGGCCGCCGGGAACTTCCTCAGTGTGAACGTGGAGGCAATCCGCCATGCGGCGCAAACCCTGCCGTGGGTGCGCACGGTGACGGTGCGGCGCGTGTGGCCCGACACCGTGCGCGTCGAGGTCACCGAGCAGCTTGCCATCGCCCGCTGGGGCGAAACCGGCGCCGATTCCGGCGCTGTGTCCGGCGCTGTGTCTGGCGTCGTGCAAGGCACCGGTCTGCTCAACAACAGCGGTGCACTGTTCACGCCCGAGCGCACGAGCTTCCCTGACGGCCTGCCGGAGATCCGCGGGCCACGCGGCGCGCACAGTGCCCTGCTCGGCCATTACTACGCCATGAACCAGGCCCTGCTGCCGCTCAAGCTGCGCGTGACGCGGCTGACGCAGGACGACCGGCGCGCGTTTCATTTGCTGCTCGACAACGGCACCGAACTCGCGCTGGGCCGCGCCGACAGTTACACGCGCCTGATGCGCTTCGTACGCGCCTGGCCCACCTTGCAGGCGCGCGGCCTGCCGGTGGTTGCAGTCGATCTGCGTTACAGCAACGGCCTCGCGGTGCGTTTAAAAACAGTAGCGAGTGGCGAGTAGCGAGGAAAAATCAATGCAGCGCTTCATCTGTTATCTCGCTACTAGCTACTCGCTACTAGCTACTTACTGAGGAACCCGTATGTCGAAAAAAACAGAAAAAAACCTGATTGTGGGTCTCGATATCGGCACCTCGAAGGTGGTCGCCATCGTGGGTGAGATCACCGGCGAGGGCAACATCGAGATCATCGGCATCGGCTCGCATCCCTCGCGCGGCCTCAAGAAGGGCGTGGTGGTGAACATCGAATCCACCGTGCAGTCCATCCAGCGCGCGGTGGAAGAGGCCGAGCTCATGGCCGGTTGCCAGATTCACTCGGTGTACGCCGGCATCGCGGGCTCGCACATCCGCAGCCTCAACTCGCACGGCATCGTGGCCATCAGCGACAAGGAAGTGGACGCCAGCGACGTGGAGCGTGTGATCGACGCCGCGCGCGCGGTGGCCATCCCGGCCGACCAGAAGGTGCTGCACATCCTGCCGCAGGAATTCATCATCGACAACCAGGAAGGCATCCGCGAACCCATCGGCATGTCGGGCGTGCGCATGGAGGCCAAGGTACACCTCATCACGGGCGCGGTGAGCGCGGCGCAGAACATCATCAAGTGTGTGCGCCACTGCGGTCTCGAAGTGGACGACATCATCCTCGAACAACTCGCCTCCAGCGCCGCAGTGCTCACCGATGACGAAAAGGAACTCGGCGTATGCCTGGTGGATATCGGCGGCGGCACCACCGATATCGCGGTGTTCACCGGCGGTGCGATCCGCCACACCGCCGTCATCCCCATTGCCGGCGATCAGGTGACGAACGACATCGCGGTGGCGCTGCGCACGCCGACGCAATTCGCGGAAGAGATCAAGATCAAATACGCCTGCGCGCTGACCCAGCTCGCGCAGGCCGACGAGACTATCGAAGTGCCGAGCGTAGGCGACCGCCCGGCGCGCAGGCTCGCGCGCCAGACGCTGGCGGAAGTGGTCGAACCGCGGCTGGAAGAACTGTTCACGCTGGTGCAGGCCGAACTGCGCCGCAGCGGCTTCGAGGACCTGATCGCGGCCGGCATCGTACTCACCGGCGGCACGTCGAAGATCGAAGGCGGGGTCGAACTCGCCGAGGAAATCTTCCACATGCCGGTGCGTCTCGGCCTGCCGCAATACATCGGCGGACTGGTAGACGTGGTGCGCAATCCGATTTACGCCACCGGCGTCGGCCTGCTGTTATTCGGCCAGCGCCACCACGACGGTTACAAAGCAGGAAGAAGGATCAAAGGCGCCAAGGGCGTCTGGGAGCGGATGAGAAGCTGGTTCCAGGGAAATTTTTAAAAATACAGTGGCGAGTGGCTAGTAGCGGGCAACTGGAAATTAGTTACTCGCCACTAGCACCTCGCTACTCGCTACTTCAATTAAAGGAGAAATGCAATGTTTGAACTGATCGATACCTTTACGCAAAACGCAGTCATCAAGGTGATCGGCGTGGGCGGCGGCGGCGGCAACGCGGTCGAACACATGGTGCAGGCCAATATCGAGGGCGTGGACTTCATCTGCGCCAACACCGACGCGCAGGCGCTCAAAAACACCTCGGCACGCACCGTGCTGCAACTCGGCGGCACGATCACCAAGGGGCTGGGCGCCGGCGCCAACCCGGACATCGGGCGTCAGTCCGCCATGGAAGACCGCGACCGCATCATCGAGATACTCGAAGGCGCGGACATGATCTTCATCACCGCCGGCATGGGTGGCGGCACCGGCACCGGCGCGGCTCCGGTGGTGGCGCAGATCGCAAAAGAGCTCGGCATCCTCACCGTGGCCGTGGTCACCAAGCCGTTCCCGTTCGAGGGCAGCAAGCGCATGCTGATCGCGGAGACCGGCATCAAGGAATTGAGTCAGTACGTGGACTCTCTCATCACCATCCCGAATGAAAAACTGCTCACCGTGCTGGGCAAAAACATCAGCCTGCTCGAAGCCTTCAAGGCGGCCAACAATGTGCTGCTCGGTGCGGTGCAGGGCATCGCCGAACTCATCACCCGCCCCGGCCTCATCAACGTGGACTTCGCCGACGTGCGCACCGTGATGTCGGAGATGGGTATGGCGATGATGGGCTCCGGTGTCGCCAGCGGCGAAAACCGCGCACGCAACGCAGTCGAGGCGGCCATCGCCAGCCCGCTGCTGGAAAACATCAGCCTGGCGGGTGCGCGCGGCATCCTGGTGACCGTGACCGCCGGCCCCAACATGTCCATCGGCGAACTCGATGAGGTGGGCGCCACGGTGAAGGATCTCGCCTCAGAGAACGCCACCGTCGTGGTGGGCACGGTGCTCGACCCGGAGATGGGCGACGAGATGCGCGTGACCGTCGTGGCCACCGGCCTCGGCCAGGTCAGTGCCAAGAGCGAAGAGCGCCCCGTCCGCCTGGTGTCAAGAAAACCCAGCCCGGTGGCGGATTACCGCGAGCTCGATATCCCCACGGTGAGCCGTAACAAGCTCGGCGGCGAACGCTTCGCCAGCGGCGGGGACAGCAGCCTCGAATACCTCGACATCCCGGCCTTCCTGCGCCGCCAGGCAGATTAATGTGACAGGTGTAAGTGCTGCTAACTAAAGGTATCGGGCCCTGCCTGGAGGTCGGTACGCCGCGCCATAGCAGGGTGAAATCCAGAATTATCATGGGCTTGCGATACGAATGAGGAGGGCAAAGGGCTAGGCAAGGGGTGTTTTGATGTGCTAGCATCCGCACTGGTCTGCTTAGAACCACCCCTGATGCAAGGGAAATGGGGAATAATGATAAAACAACGCACGCTGAGAAATGTCATCAGGGCTACGGGCGTTGGCCTGCACACCGGTGAAAAGGTTTACCTCACCTTACGGCCCGCTGCCGTAAACACCGGTATCGTATTCCGCCGCATTGATTTGCCGATCCCGGTCGAGATTCCGGCATGCCCGGAAAACGTCGGCGACACCCGCCTGTCGACTACCCTGGTGCGCGGCAACGTGCGCATCTCCACGGTCGAGCACCTGTTGTCGGCGCTCGCGGGCCTGGGCGTGGATAACGCCTACATCGACCTGAGCGCGTCCGAGGTGCCCATCATGGATGGCAGCGCCGGGCCGTTTGTCTTCCTGATTCAGTCCGCCGGCATCGAAGAGCAGAACGCCCCCAAGCACTTCATCCGCATCAAGCGCACGGTGACGGTGGAAGACGGCGACAAGTGGGCGCGCTTCGAGCCGTTCAACGGCTTCAAGGTGTCCTTCAGCATCGACTTCAACCACCCATTGTTCAAGGACAGCCACCGCGAGGCCGCCATTGACTTTTCCACCACCTCGTTCGTGAAAGAGGTGAGCCGCGCGCGCACCTTCGGCTTCATGCGCGACGTGGAACTGCTGCGCGAACGGGGCCTGGCACTCGGCGGCAGCCTGGATAATGCCATCGTGATGGACGATTACCGCATTCTGAACGAAGACGGTCTGCGCTACGAAGACGAATTCGTGAAGCACAAGATACTGGATGCCATCGGCGACCTGTATCTGCTCGGACGCAGCCTGATCGGCGCCTTCAGCGGTCACAAATCCGGCCACGAGCTGAACAACCGGCTGTTGCGCACACTCACCGCCGACGAAAGCGCGTGGGAACTCGTCACCTTCGACGACGCACGTGAGGCACCGATCTCCTTCATGCAGCCGGTAACGGCAGGGTAGGTTGGGTTAGGCGCGGTTTTTGCGCCGTAACCCAACAAAAGCCGGGGCTGAAGTTTGGGTTTGTCGGGTTACGCGATAAAGCCGCTAACCCAACCTACACGACTGCGTTATGGCTCGCAGGAAAGGCCTTGATATGGATGGTGCGCAGTGCAGCAAAGCCCTCCTGCTGTTTGAACTGCCTGAGCAATGTCCCCACCTGAAAGCGCAGCTTTGCCGCCCACGCGGGCGAGTCGGTATGTATCACCATCACATCATCGCGCACATTGGCCACCACACAATGCGCGTTGGCCGGCGCGCCGAGACACGCATGCAGCACCTCCGTAGCGCGCTGCAAACGCCGGGCATGACGCGTAAGCTGCGCCAGCGTGGCATCGTCCAGCAAGTCCTTAAAATGACGTGGCAAAGTCACAGGCACCTCTAAAAATGCGTATAATCCTTCGACGTAGTACTATACTCCCCCACCAAAAACCCGTCGAGAAACCCTGAGGTGAGCCGCTGTAGCCCGGCATTTCCCATCCCATTATGGCCATCAAACTGTTAAGCAAGATCCTCGGCAGCCGCAACGAGCGGCTGATCAAGCGCGCCTACAAACTGGTGGAGCAGATCAACGCCCTCGAGGCAACGGCCGCGTCCCTGCCGGATGCGGCGCTCTCCGCCAGGACCGCTGAATTTCGCGCGCGCCTGGCGCAGGGTGAAACCCTCGAGGCCCTGCTGCCCGAGGCCTTCGCCACCGTGCGCGAGGCCGGCAAGCGTGCGCTCAACATGCGTCACTTCGATGTGCAGTTGATCGGCGGCATGGTGCTCAATGACGGCAAGATCGCCGAGATGCGCACCGGCGAAGGCAAGACCCTGGTCGCCACGCTCGCCGCCTACCTCAACGCCCTGCCGGGCAAGGGCGTGCACGTCGTCACGGTGAACGATTACCTCGCCCGGCGCGATGCGCGCTGGATGGGCAGGCTGTACGAATTTCTCGGCCTCACCACCGGCGTGGTGGTGCCGGGCATGAACGGGGAAGAGAAGCGCGCCGCCTACGGCGCCGACATCACCTACGGCACCAATAACGAATTCGGCTTCGACTATCTGCGCGATAACATGGCGTTTGCGCGCAGCGAACGCATGCAGCGCGGCCTGCATTACGCCGTCGTTGACGAGGTGGACTCGATCCTGATCGACGAGGCGCGCACCCCGCTCATCATCTCCGGCGCCACGGAAGACAGCTCCGATCTGTACCAGAAGATCAACGTGCTCATCCCGCGCCTCACACGTCAGGCCAGCCAGGATGCGCCGGGCGATTATCTGGTGGATGAAAAGGACCGCCATGTGCTGCTCTCCGAGGAAGGCCACCAGCATGTCGAGGAGATGCTGGCGGAGGCCGGCATCCTGCGCGAAGGCGAGAGCCTGTATGACAGCGCCAACATCATGCTCATCCATCATCTGTACGCCGCACTGCGCGCGCACGCCCTGTTCCAGCGCAACGTGGACTACATCGTCAAGGACAACCAGATCATCATCGTCGATGAATTTACCGGCCGCACCATGCCGGGGCGGCGCTGGTCGGAGGGGTTGCACCAGGCGGTGGAGGCCAAGGAAGGCGTGGCGATCCAGAGCGAAAACCAGACGCTCGCCTCGATCACGTTCCAGAACTATTTCCGCCTCTACAAAAAACTCTCCGGCATGACCGGCACGGCGGACACCGAGGCCTACGAGTTCCAGCAGATTTACAGCCTCGAAGTGGTGGTGATCCCGACGCACAAGCCGATGGTGCGCAAGGATTATGGCGATCTGGTGTATCTCACTGCGAGTGAAAAATTCAACGCCATCATCCAGGACGTCAAGGAGTGCCAGGCGCGCCGCCAGCCCGTGCTGGTGGGCACGGCGTCCATCGAGACCTCCGAACACCTGTCGCGCCTGCTCGACAACGACGGCATCAGGCATCAGGTGCTGAACGCCAAGTTTCATGAAAAGGAAGCGGAGATCGTGGCGCAGGCCGGACGGCCGGGCACGGTGACCATCGCCACCAACATGGCGGGGCGCGGCACCGACATCGTGCTGGGCGGCGGCCTGGAGGCGGAACTCGCCGCGCTTGAAGACCCGGATGAGGCCACCGTAAATCGTCTGCGCGCAGAGTGGCAAGCGCGCCACGATGAGGTGCTGGCCAGCGGCGGCCTGCACATCATCGGCACCGAGCGTCACGAGTCGCGCCGCATCGACAACCAGTTGCGCGGGCGTGCCGGGCGCCAGGGTGATCCGGGTTCGAGCCGGTTTTATCTCTCGCTCGAAGACAACCTGATGCGCATCTTCGCCTCCGAGCGCGTGGCCGGGTTGATGCAGAAGCTCGGCATGAACGAAGGCGAGGCGATCGAGCACCCGTGGGTCACCAAGGCGATCGAGAACGCGCAGCGCAAGGTGGAAGGCCGCAACTTCGATATCCGCAAGCAGTTGCTGGAATACGACGATGTGGCGAGCGATCAGCGCAAGGTGATTTACGAACAGCGCAATGAACTGATGGACAGCGAAGATATTTCGGAGACCATCACCATCATCCGCGGCAATGTGATTGACGAAATCATCAACGCCCACATGCCGCGCGCGAGCCTCGAAGAACAGTGGGACATCCCCGGCCTGGAGGCCGCGCTGAAGGCCGAACTCGGCATGGCGCTGCCCATAGGGGTATGGCTCAAGAGCGACGACACGCTGCACGAGGAAACCCTGCGCCAGCGCATCCACGACGAGATCGAACACACCATGAAGACGCGCGAGGCGACCATCGGCAGCGGCGTCATGCGCCATCTCGAAAAGGCCGTCATGCTGCAGGTGCTGGATGGGTTCTGGAAGGATCATCTTGCCGCCATGGATTATCTGCGCCAGGGCATTCATCTGCGCGGCTACGCGCAAAAAAATCCGAAACAGGAATTCAAGCGCGAGTCGTTCGAGTTGTTTGCGGATCTGCTGGAACGCATCAAGCATGAGGTCACGCGCCTGATCTGCACCGCGCAGGTGCGTGCCGAGGAAGACGTGCGCATGATCGAGCAGCAGCGGCGTGAAGCCACCAACATGCAGTTCCAGCACGCCCCCATGAGTGCGCTGGCGGCTGACGCCGAAGCCGCGCCTGCCGCTCCCTTCGTGCGCAGCGAGCGCAAGGTGGGGCGCAACGATCCCTGCCCCTGCGGCTCGGGCAAAAAGTACAAGCAATGTCACGGCAAGCTGGCCTGATTCAGCTTCCGTAATCATGGCAGTAAACATCAAGCCCTTGCCGCAACTGCACCCGGTGCGCGGCATCCGCCTCGGCACCGCCGCCGCCAGCATCAAGAAACCGGGGCGGCGTGATTTGGTCATCCTGGAAATCGACACCGGCGCGAGTTGTGCCGCCGTGTTCACCCAAAATGCCTTCTGTGCCGCGCCGGTTACAATTGCGCGCAAGCATCTTGCGCAAACGGCGCCGCGCTATCTGCTCATCAACACCGGCAACGCCAACGCGGGCACCGGCGCGCAGGGCTTGTATGACGCAGCAACGTGTTGTTCCGCGCTGGCACAGCTCGCGCATTGCAAGAGCAACCAAGTGCTGCCCTTCTCCACCGGCGTGATCGGCGAACCGCTGCCGGTAGATAAAATCGTGCACGGCCTCCCTGATGCATGCGCCAAACTGAGCGACACAGGCTGGGAGGATGCCGCGCACGGCATCATGACCACCGACACCGTACCAAAGGGTGTCTCGCGCAAGATTGATATTCAGGGCAGTACCGTCACCGTCACCGGCATTGCCAAGGGCTCCGGCATGGTCTGTCCCGACATGGCGACGATGCTTGCCTTTGTCGCCACCGACGCCGGCGTGCGCCAGGAAGTATTGCAGCAATGCCTGCGCGAGGCGGTACAGGCCTCCTTCAACCGCATCACGGTGGATGGCGATACCTCCACCAACGACGCCTGCGTGCTGATCGCCACGGGCAAAAGCGCGCTCGTGCGTATCGACCATATTGCCCATCCGGCGTATCGCATTTTGTGCGACGCGATCACAGAGGTATGCGTCGAACTCGCGCAACTGATCGTGCGCGATGGCGAAGGCGCCACCAAGTTCATCACCGTGCGCGTCAACGGCGGCGCGAGCGAACAGGAATGCAATACCGTCGCCTACGCCATTGCACATTCGCCCCTGGTCAAGACCGCGTTTTTTGCCAGCGACCCAAACTGGGGGCGCATCCTCGCCGCCGTGGGCCGCGCCGGCATAACCGGCCTGGATATTGCCCGCATCACGCTGCATCTCGATGACGTGTGCATTGTGCGTGACGGTGGGCGCGCGGCAGACTACGAGGAAAAACGCGGCCTGGACGTCATGCGCAAGAGTGAAATTACTGTCAACGTCGATCTCGGGCGCGGGTCGCATGCCAGCACCGTGTGGACCTGTGATTTTTCCTACGACTACGTGCGCATCAACGCGGAATACCGTACATAGCGCAATAAATCTGCTGCGCGTCTTTGATGCGGGTGCGTGCGGTGCCCGGAATCCGGGTGGCAGACTTGTAATGTACACTCCGGTTTCTCCGCTCCGCCGCTCCCCGCCTGCGACGCACAGGGATGTGCTAGTGTCGCAGGAGGCAGGATGCCGGGAGCGACCAAGCCGCTCACAACGATTTATGGCGCTATGTATAAACGGTGACTGCTCATGAATCATCAACATGTGGTTGCGGCGGCGGTTTTCAATGAGCGTAACGAAGTGTTGCTCGCACTACGCCCACAACACAAACATCAGGGCGGTCTATGGGAGTTTCCCGGCGGCAAGGTGGAGTCCGGTGAAGATGCACCGCGTGTGCTCGTGCGCGAACTCAGGGAAGAGCTCAATATCGTGCCCACACGCATGCGTCCATTGATCCGCATCCGTCACCAGTATCCCAACCAGGCGGTATTGCTCGACGTGTGGTGCGTCGATGCATGGCACGGAGCCCCGCACCCGCACGATGCGCAGCGTCTCGAATGGGTCACACTGGAACAGCTCGTGCAAAAACAATTTCCCGCCGCCAATCTGCCCATTGTCAGCGCGCTGCGGCTGCCGCCGCTTTACCTGATTACCGGAGAGCCCGCCGCCGGCAGCAGCGCGTTCCTCGCCACACTGGAGCGCTGCCTGCGCGGCGGTGCGCGGCTGGTGCAGTTGCGGGCAAAAACACTGGACGCGGCAGACTACCGGGAACTGGCGCAAACGGCGCTGGGCCTGTGCCATAAATATTCAGCACAGCTTGTCCTGAACGCCGCGCCTGAACTGGCGCGCGAACTCAATGCCCACGGCGTACACCTGAGCAGTGCGCGTCTGATGCAACTGACCGAGCGTCCGCTCAACCGGGCACAGTGGGTGGCGGCCTCGTGTCACAACAGCGAGGAACTGGCGCACGCACAGCGCATCGGCGTGGACTTCGTGGTGCTCTCGCCGGTGCTGCCGACGCGGAGCCACCCCGGCGCCGCCACCTTGGGCTGGGAAGGATTGCAGCAGTTGTGCGAGGAGTGCAATGTGCCGGCCTACGCGCTGGGCGGCATGAAAGTGGAACATCTGCACGAGGCCTGGCGGCATGGCGCGCAGGGCCTCGCGCTGCTGAGTACGGTGTGGGATGCGGCGCAGCCTGAGCAGGTGATCGCAAATTTACTCTGAGCCGTTCTTATCCTCCGGTTTCTGCTCTGTATCCGGGACGCGGTAGGACTCGTCCGCCCAGGCGCCGAGGTCGATCAGTTTGCAGCGCTCGCTGCAGAAGGGTCGCCAGGGATTGTCCTTGGCCCACACCGCATCTTTGCCACAGGTGGGGCAGGCGATGATCTTTGCGCGTCTCACGTCAGACAGCAGGTCAGGTCAAACTCCACGTCTTCGGCGGCCTGTACCGTGCGCCTGCCGGTCACCGGCGCCAGAAAGCGCACCGTGAAGCGGTGCTTGCCGCCGCTGATCTCGGCATAATACGGCAGGCGCGCAGGCACCGCGACGCGCACCAGCCGGCAGGGCGCATCCTGGTGGTCGAGCGAACGCTGGAAGAAGCCCGCAGGGGCGACCTCCTGCGTGGGTGAGGCGCTCTCGCGCGTGAGCCGCAGGATGACGTCAATGCCAAGCCGCATCTGATCGAGCGGAGCCAGCCATTCCTGCAAATCCGCCAAACGTTCCTTGGCGGGACGCTGCAGCCAGTAATGATAAGCGGGCAGATCGAAATCACACAGGCCGCCGGGGATGGTGCTGCGCTGACGGATGCTGCTGATGAACTCGTTGTTGCGCAGCGATTGGCCGAACTGGCCGCTGGTGGCATGCAGGCGGTCGATGAGCGCATCCACTTCGCTCAGCACATCTTTCAGCCGCGCCTGATCGACTTCCGGCACCTGCTCAAGACGCGCCAGCATGATGCCGTGACGGTCGAGTTCGCGTAACAGTTCTGTCTTGAGGTCGGTGCGGCCGCACACATTGAGAATTTCAATCAGGCCGGAGAGCGCGGCGCGGCTGTCCCATTCCGATCTTCCTTCCAGATTATGCTGCGTTTGGAGAAACAGGAATTCGAGCCGCAGAAAGGTGCGTATCTTTTCGTTAAGCGGCTGTTCGTAGGTAATTTTTTCTGACACCATCACCACCGCCGGCTGCAAACTGGGGCTATTGTGTAGCACTTAAACAATGCTGGCAATCGCTATTTGCGGCCGGCGCGGGCGAGCCGCAGATAGCTCTCGTGCAGCGCGCGCACCCGCTTTTCCACATGATCTAGATCGCGGTCGTTTTCGATCACATCATGCGCCGCCGCGAGGCGTTCACGCCAGCCGGCCTGGACGCGCAGGATGGCGGCGATTTCCGCCACACCCAGGCCTCGCGCCATCAGGCGCTGGTATTGGAGCGCATGCGGCGCATCGACCACCAGCACGCGCTCGACCTCCCACGCCTGGCCCGTCTCCAGCAACAGCGGGATACACAGCACGCAGTAGGCCGCAGCCAGCCGTGCCACGCGCGCCTCCATCTCGGCGCGGATCAGCGGGTGCAGGATGGCCTCCAGTTGCTTGCGCCGCGCAGCATCGGCGAACACGATGCGGCGCAGCGCGGCACGGTCGAGTGCGCCGCCGGCCGCCAGCACCTCGCCACCGAACACCTGCGTGATGCGCGCCAGCGCAGGCGCACCCGGCACCACCAGATCGTGCGCGATGGCATCGGCGTCGATGACCGGCACGCCCAGCGCGCTGAAATACTGCGCGACCGTGGACTTGCCGCTGCCGATGCCGCCGGTGAGGCCGACGCGATACATTCAGCCCAGCAGCTTCAAATAGGCCTGCGTCAGCGGCGCACCCCAGAGCAGGGCGATCCAGCCGGCGGCGGCAAGGTAAGGTCCGAACGGAATCGGGGTGTCGCGCTGGTGGTTGCGGAACAGCATCAGGGAAATCCCCACCAGCGCACCCACCAGCGACGAGAGCAGAATGATCAACGGCAACGCCTGCCAGCCGAGCCACGCGCCGAATACCGCAAGCAGCTTGAAATCGCCCTGCCCCATGCCTTCCTTGCCGGTGAGCAGCTTGAACAGCCAGTACACCGTCCACAGGCTGAGATAGCCCGCCGCCGCGCCAATGATCGCCGTGGGGCTGTCCACGAACACGCCGCCCAGGCTGAGCAGCAGGCCGCCCCACAACAGCGGCAGCGTGATCGAGTCCGGCAGCAGTTGATGATCGAGGTCGATGAAGGTGAGCGCAATCAGGGCCCAGGTGAGCAGTAGCGCCGCCGCGCTCATCCAACCAAAGCCAAAGTGCGCGGCGACCGCCGCGGACAGTGCCGCGGTCAGCAATTCGACCAGCGGATAACGTGGCGAGATGCGCGCGCCACACGCAGAGCATTTTCCCTTGAGCGCGAGATAGCTCAGCAGCGGGATGTTTTCCAGCGCCGTGATGCCATGCCCGCATTGCGGGCAACGCGAGCGTGGAGTAACAAGACTGAAATGCGCAGGCGCTGTGGATGATTCATCAGGCATGGCCAGCAGTTCCCGGCACTGCGTCTGCCAGTCGCGCTGCATCATCTGCGGCAGACGATGGATAACGACATTCAAAAAACTGCCGACCATCAGGCCTAGTAGACCGGCAGACAGGTTGAAGAACCAAGGCAGTGTCTGGAGCGTGTCAATCATGGCGGGAACACAAGATGACGGTTCAACGCAAAGACGCCAAGACGCAAAGAACGTCTATTCCAAGAAATTTTTTGTAATGCAAACTTTGCGTCCTTTGCGTCTTGGCGTCTTTGCGTTGGGTAGTTAAGATAAAAAATCAGCTTATTTTTATACCACCGATCCCATCTTGAATATCGGCAGATACATGGCGATCACGAGGCCGCCCACCAGCACGCCGAGGATGGCCATAATCATAGGTTCGAGCAGGCTGGAAAGCGAGTCCACCATGTTGTCCACTTCCTCTTCGTAGAAATCAGCCACCTTGGACAACATCGCATCGAGCGAGCCTGCCTCCTCGCCGATGGCCACCATCTGCACCACCATGCTGGGAAACAGGTCGGCGTTGCGCATCGCCTGCTGCAACTGCGTACCGGTGGAGACCTCGTCGCGTATGCGCAGGATAGCGTCGGAATAAACGATGTTGCCGGCGGCGCCCGCGACCGACTCCATCGCCTCCACCAGCGGCACGCCAGCGGCGAACATGGTGGAGAGCGTGCGCGCAAAACGCGCGATCGCACCCTTGTTGAGAATCGCACCGATGACCGGCAGCTTGAGCAACAGGCGGTCAAAGAAATGCTGCATCGGCTTGGAGCGCTTTTTCATCTCAATCAGCGCGTAGATGCCGCCGCCCAGGCCGCCGAAAATCAGCCACCACCATTTCTGGAAAATAGCGGAGAGATTGATGACCATTTTCGTGAGCGCGGGCAGATCGGCGCCGAAGCCCTGGAACAGTGACTCGAACTGCGGGATCACGAAGATGAGCAAAATGGCGGTGATGATGAACGCCACCACCAGCACCGCCGTAGGATAAAACAGCGCCTTCTTGATCTTGCCCTTGATCGCCTCGGTCTTTTCCTTGTACACGGCAATTTTGTTCATCAGGGCTTCGAGGATACCGGCCTGCTCACCGGCGCGCACCAGGTTGACGTAAAGCTCATCGAACTGGAGCTGGTGTTTCTCCAGCGCCTCGGCCAGCGAACTGCCGCCTTTCTACGTCATTTTTAATGGTGAGCAGGAGCTCCTGCATGGTGGGATTTTCGTGCCCGCGCCCTACAATCTCGAACGACTGCACCAGCGGCACGCCGGCGGCGATCATCACCGAAAGCTGCCGGCTGAATACGGCGATGTCCTTGGCGGTGACCGCCTTTTTGCGCGCACTAAACAGTGGTTTGGATTTTTTGCGACCTTGGTCGGATTAATGCCTTGCCGACGCAGATCGGCCTTGACCAGTGTGAGCGTGGTGCCCTGCAATTCACCGCGCACGCGAGCACCCTGTTTGTTGGTGCCCTCCCAAACGTAGGTATCGAGTTTTTTTACCGCTTTCGCTTTCTCAGCCATGGACGTGCACCGGATTACTCATTGGTGACACGGTTGATTTCTTCCAGACTGGACATGCCCTGGCGCACCTTTTTGAGTCCAGATTCGCGCAGGTCCAGCCACGCCTTCCTTCTTCGCCTGGTCAGCGATCTGAATCGCGTTGCCGCCCTCCATGATAATGCGGCCGATGGCCTCCGTCACCGGCATCACCTGGTAGATGCCCACGCGCCCCTTGTAACCGTCGGTGCACTGCTCGCAACCCACCGCGCTGTAGAGTTTGACATTGGGGAGATCGGCCTCCTTGAACCCCTCTTCCAGCAACGCTTCACGCGGGATGGTGAGCGGCTTTTTGCATTGGTTGCACAAACGGCGCGCCAGACGTTGCGCGATGATGAGCGACACCGCCGAGGCGATGTTAAACGGCGCCACGCCCATGTTGGCCAAGCGGCTCAAGGTCTGTGGCGCGTCGTTGGTGTGCAGGGTGGAGAGCACCATGTGGCCGGTCTGCGCCGCCTTGATGGCGATCTCGGCGGTTTCCAGATCACGAATCTCGCCCACCATGATGATGTCCGGGTCCTGGCGCAGAAAGGCCTTGAGCGCCGAGGGGAAGGTGAGCCCAGCCCGGGGGTTGACATGGACCTGGTTGATGCCGGGCAGGTTGATTTCCACCGGGTCTTCGCAGGTGGAAATGTTGCGGTCTTCGGTGTTCAGGATGTTGAGCGCCGTGTAGAGCGACACGGTCTTGCCGCTGCCGGTGGGGCCGGTGACCAGCACCATGCCGTAGGGACGATGGATCGCATCCATGAACAGCTTTTTTTGATCCTCTTCATAGCCCAGCGCATCGATGCCGAGTTTTGCGCTGGCAGGATCCAGAATACGCAGCACGATCTTCTCGCCGTACAGGGTAGGGCAGCTGCTGACACGGAAATCGATGGCGCGGTTTGCGGACAACCGCATCTTCATGCGCCCGTCCTGCGGCACGCGGCGCTCGGAGATATCGAGCCTTGACATCACCTTGAGGCGCGCGGCAAGACGGGGTGCGAGGGCTACCGGCGGCGCCGCCACCTCGCGCAGCACACCGTCCTGACGGAAGCGCACACGGTAGATTTTTTCATAGGGTTCAAAGTGGACATCGGACGCCCCTTTATTGATCGCGTCGAGCAACACCTTGTTCACAAAGCGCACCACGGGGGTATCGTCGATATCGGCGGCAGCGCTGTCGGCGGCGGTGAGGTCTTCATCGCCGCCGGAGATTTCCAGGTTAAGATCGTCGACGTCGGATCCGGTCAGCGCACTCATCGACGTATCGCGCGCGTCCATAGCCTTTTCGATGGCCTGGGCGAGCTTGTCTTCCTCCACCAGCACCGAGGCGGTGCTGAGGCCGGCGTGGAACTGGATCTCATCCAGCGCATGGAGATTGGTGATATCGGACATGGCGAGAAACAACTGGCTGCCGCGCTTGAACAGGGGCAGCGCATGATGCTTGCGCACCAGCTTTTCCGCCACCAGGGTAACGGGGGCATGCTCCATATCGACGGCGGCCAGATCCAGCAGCGGCACACCGAACTCCTGCGACGCTGCATTGGCAACCACGCGGCTGCTGAGGATATTGTTCTCTACCAGCCAGGAGACGAGCGGGATTTGCGCCTTGAACGCCTGCTCGTAGGCCTGTTGCGCATTAACTTCGGTGAGCAGCCCATCCTGCACCAGACGGCGCGTCAGCCCGCTCAACTTAAATTTCACATTGGACGATGATATGGCCATGCGGTGTCCTCACCCCTCGCGGGTCATCTTAGAGCTGCCTTTTTGAACCCTTTAACCGCATCATCTTCGCATGCCGACAGCTTGTCATACAATAGGGGAGCAAGTACCATGCCCGCTTGCGGCAGGTGACTGAAAATAGACCGAAAAAGCCCATAATGGGCCTCACAGCATTACTTATCGGGTAACACGGAGAGTCTTGATGTTTCACGGCAGCATGGTGGCCTTGGTGACCCCGATGTCGTCCGACGGCGCGCTGGACCATGACAGCCTGGCGCGGCTGATCGAATTTCACATCGAAAATGGCACCGACGCCATCGTCGCGGTCGGTACCACGGGCGAATCCGCCACACTCGACGAGGACGAACACTGCGCGCTGATCCGCGAAGTCGTCGAGCGGGTGCGCGGGCGCATACCCGTCATCGCGGGCACGGGCGCGAACGCCACCAGCGAGGCGATCCGGCTTACGCGCTGCGCCCTGCAGGGCGGCGCCGATGCCTGCCTGCTGGTCACCCCCTACTACAACAAGCCCACGCAGGAGGGCCTCTACCTGCATTACAAGGCGGTGGCCGAGGCCGTGCCCATACCGCAAATCCTCTACAACGTGCCCGGGCGCACCGCGTGCGACCTGCTGCCGGAGACCGTGGCCCGCCTCGCCGCCGTTTCCAACATCATCGGCGTCAAGGAAGCCACCGGCAATATTGCGCGCGCGAGAGAGATTCTTGACCGCTGTGGTGATAAAATGGATTTGTATGCAGGTGATGACGCCACCGCCATGGAGTTGATGCTGATGGGCGGCAAGGGTGTAATCTCGGTCACCGCCAATGTGGTGCCGCGGCTCATGCACGAGATGTGCGCCGCCGCATTACGCGGCGACCGGACACAGGCCGATGCGATTAATCAGCGGCTCATGCCGCTGCACCAGGACTTGTTCATCGAGTCCAACCCGATTCCGGTCAAGTGGGCACTCCACCAGATGGGTCTGATCCCGCCCGGCATCCGGCTTCCGCTCACGCCCTTGTCGCCACCCAGCCAGCCGCGTGTGCGGCGCGCTCTGCAACAAGCCGATATCCGTTTTAATGAGTAGGTAATTTATGCGTAGCTTTCTTTCCTGCTCACTGCTGCTTGCCTTGTTTACCCTGGGCGCATGCAGTGCCATCAGTAACAAGCTCGATGAGGTCTCGCCGGAGAAAAAGGCCGAGTACAAAAAGAGCCGGACGCTGCCGGCACTGGAAGTGCCGCCGGACCTCACCAAGTCCACCATCGACGACACCATGGCGGTGCCCGACATCGACCCGAAAAGCAGCGCGACCTTATCCTCCTACACCGATGAGCGCGGCGGATCGCAGGTCGCGCACAGCGAAAACGTGTTACCCCAGCAAAGCAACATCCACTTCGAGCGCGACGGCGACAAACGCTGGCTCGTGATGGAAGGCGCACCGGAAACGGTCTGGCCCAAGGCACGTGAATTCTTTCTGCAGAACGGGTTCCTGATCAAGGAAGAAGACCCGCGCATCGGCATCCTGGAAACCGACTGGATGGAAAATCGCGCCGACATCCCGAAAGACGCCATCCGCTCCGTCATCAGCAAGGTGTTCGACGATCTCTACTCCTCGGCCACGCGTGACAAATACCGTGTACGCCTGGAGCGCGGCAAGGATCCCAACAGCACCGAGCTTTTCCTGAGTCATCGCGGCGTGGAAGAGGTGGTGCAGGGCACCTCCACCATCTGGCAAAGCCGCCCGTCCGATCCGGAACTGGAAATCGAAATGCTCAATCGCATGGCGGTGTTCTTCGGCGTCGATGAGCAAAAGGCGAAATCACTGCTCGCGCGCGCGAAAGACGCGCCGCACGCCCAGCTCACGCGCGATGCGCAGGGCCACAGCTTCCTTACCCTGGATGAAGACTTTTCGCGCGGCTGGCGCCGCACCAGCATCGCGCTTGACCGCGTCGGCTTCACGGTGGAAGACCGCGACCGTTCACGCGGTCTCTATTACGTGCGCTATGCCGATCCGCTCAAGGAGGAGAAGAAGGACGGCTACCTGGGCAAGCTGAAATTCTGGGGCAGCAGCGACAAAAAAGCGGAAAACGTGCAATATCTGGTCAGCGTGACGGGTGAAGGTGCCACCACGCGCGTCTCCGTACTGAACAAGGACGGTGCGCCGGAAAACTCCGAAACTGCGAACCGCATACTGGCATTGCTGCACGAACAATTGAAATAAATCTGAACAGCCCTAAGCTCGCCATGCTCTCACTGCACGGGCCGCAAGCACTGTCCGGGTTCCGGCTGGACAAGCTGCGCTCCGCCCTGCGCGTGGCCGTGCCCGATCTCGACTGCGTCGGCGCCAGATTCATCCACTTCATTGATCTCGCGCACGAGCTTACCGGCGCAGAGCACGCGCAACTCGAAAAGATTCTGAGCTACGGCGCTGGCGGCACGCAAACTCCGCTCGGTGCACCCCTGCTGGTCGTGCCACGCATCGGCACCCGCTCACCGTGGTCGAGCAAGGCCACCGACATCGCGCACATCTGCGGACTCCATCAGGTGCGGCGCATCGAGCGCGGCGTGATTTATCACCTTGTAAAAACCAACGGCGCGCCGCTCACCAGCTCCGAGCGCGAGCGCATCGCACCCCTCATTCACGACCGCATGACAGAGCAGCTGCTGGACGATGCGCGTGAGGCCGAAAAACTGTTCCTGCGCACGGAACCCGCGCCGCTGGTCCTTGTCGACGTACTGAGCGGCGGCCGGGACGCACTGGTCAAGGCCGATCAGACGCTGGGGCTCGCACTCACCGCAGACGAAATCGATTATCTGCTGCAAAACTTCACGGCGCTTGGACGCAACCCGACCGATGTCGAGCTCATGATGTTCGCGCAGATGAACTCGGAGCACTGCCGCCACAAGATATTCAATGCCGACTGGATCATTGACGGCGTGCGCCAGGATGCGTCGCTGTTCGCTATGATCCGCAACACGCACCAGCAACATCCGCACGGCATCCTCTCCGCCTACAAGGACAATGCCGCCGTCATGGAAGGCGCGCGCGCCGCGCGCTTTTTCCCGGCAGCGGGACGCGAATACCGCTATCACCCCGAAGACATACATATCGTGATGAAGGTGGAGACACACAATCATCCCACCGCCATCTCGCCGTTTCCGGGCGCAGCCACCGGCAGCGGCGGCGAGATCCGCGACGAAGGTGCCACCGGCCGTGGCGCCAAACCCAAAGCGGGATTGTGCGGCTTTTCCGTTTCACATTTACGCATTCCCGGTGCGATGCAACCGTGGGAACAGCATGACTTCGGCAAGCCACGCCACACCGCGTCAAGCCTCGACATCATGCTCGAGGGACCGCTCGGCGCAGCGGCGTTCAATAATGAATTTGGCCGCCCGAACCTCTGCGGTTACTTCCGCACCTTTGAGGCAGAGGTGCAAGCCGGACACGGCATCGACCGGCGCGGCTACCACAAACCCATCATGCTCGCGGGCGGTGTCGGCAACATCCGGGCGGGGCATGTCGAAAAAAATGAAATCCCGCCGCGCGCGGCACTGATTGTGCTCGGTGGGCCGGCGATGCTGATCGGGCTGGGCGGCGGCGCAGCCTCGTCGATCACCAGCGGCAGCGGCGACCAGGCGCTCGACTTTGCCTCGGTGCAGCGCGGCAATCCCGAGATGCAGCGCCGCTGCCAGGAAGTGATCGACCAGTGCTGGCAACTGGGCGATGCCAATCCCGTCCTCTCGCTACACGATGTCGGCGCGGGCGGCCTGTCCAATGCGCTGCCGGAACTGGTGCACGGCAGTGCGCGCGGTGCGCGTATCGAACTGCGCAAGATACTGAGCGACGACAGCGGCATGTCGCCCATGCAGCTCTGGTGCAACGAGGCGCAGGAGCGTTACGTCCTGGCGGTAGCACCGGAGCGGTGCGACGAATTTGCCGCGCTCTGCGCGCGCGAACGCTGCCCCTATGCCGTGGTCGGCGCGGCCACGATGGACGAACAGCTCACACTGGTGGATGCGCAGTTTCACAACACGCCCATCGACCTCGCGCTCCACATGCTGCTCGGCAAACCACCGAAAATGCTGCGCGACGTGCGCCATGCGCCGCCGCTGCTTTCCGGGTTTGATTACAGCAAGATCGACCTGCACGAAGCCGCGCTGCGCGTGTTGCGTTTTCCCGCCGTGGCGAACAAAGGTTTTCTGATCACCATCGGCGACCGCAGCGTGGGCGGGCTGGTGACGCGCGATCAGCTGGTCGGTCCGTGGCAGACTCCGGTGGCGGACGTTGCGGTCACCGCAACGAGCTTCGATGTCTACACCGGCGAGGCCATGGCCCTCGGCGAGCGCGCGCCGCTCGCACTCATCAACCCGGCGGCCTCCGCGCGCATGGCGGTGGGCGAAGCCATCACCAATATCGCCGCAGCGCGTATTGTTCACCTGTCCGACATCACACTCTCCGCCAACTGGATGGCCGCTGCCGGTCACCCCGGCGAAGACGCGGCGCTGTATGACGCCGTGCGGGCAGTCGGCATGGAATTATGCCCGGCGCTCAGCATCGCCATCCCGGTGGGCAAGGATTCGCTCTCCATGAAAACCGTGTGGCGCGAAAACGGTGTGGAAAAATCGGTGACTGCGCCGCTGTCGCTCATCGTCAGCGCCTTTGCGCGCGTGCATGACTGCCGCCGCACACTGACGCCACAGTTACGCGTAGATCAGGGGGGTACTGAGCTGCTGCTCATCGATCTGGGACGCCAGCAGAATCGCCTCGGCGCTTCCGTGCTCGCACAGGTCTATAACCAAATCGGCACCCAGGCGCCGGACGTGGATGACCCGGCGCTGCTTAAGGCGCTGTTCACTGCACTGCAATCGCTCAACGAAAATAATTTCATTCTCGCCTATCACGACCGCTCGGACGGCGGCCTGTTTGCCACCGTATGCGAAATGGCCTTTGCCGCGCATACCGGTATCACCTTGAATCTTGATGAGCTCGGCAATGATATTCACCCCGCGCTGTTCAGCGAGGAGTTGGGTGCCGTCGTGCAGATACGCCGCGCCGACAGAACCGCCGTATTAAAAATACTGCAAGCTGCCGGACTTGAACAATACACACACACCATCGGCACGCTTAACAGCACCGATCATATTGTGGTGACACAGCATGGCCAGGCGCTGCTCAGCAACACACGCATCAATCTTCAACGCGCCTGGTCGGAAACGTCGTACCGGATGCAGACACTGCGCGACAACCCCATTTGCGCGCAGCAGGAATACGACGCCCTGCTCTATGCACGCGATCCCGGCCTGAACGCGCAACTCAGCTTCGATCCAAACGACGACATTGCCGCGCCTTACATAAAAAAAGGCCTGCGCCCGCGCATCGCCATCTTGCGCGAGCAGGGCGTCAACGGCCACATCGAACTCGCTGCGGCCTTCGATCGCGCCGGATTTTTCGCCATCGATGTGCACATGAGCGACATCCTCGAAGCCCGTATCTCACTCAGCGAATTTCAGGGTCTCGCCGCGCCCGGCGGCTTTTCCTACGGCGATGTGCTCGGCGCGGGGCAGGGCTGGGCCAAATCCATACTGTTCAACGCACGCGCGCGCGATGCATTCGGCGCGTTCTTCAAGCGCCCCGATACCTTCGGCCTCGGCATCTGCAACGGCTGCCAGATGATGTCAAACCTGCACGAACTCATTCCGGGTGCCGAACACTGGCCACAGTTTATGCGCAACACGTCGGAGCAATTTGAGGGGCGGTTCTCTCTGGTCGAGATTCCCGCCTCGCCGTCGTTGTTCCTGCACGACATGGTAGGCTCGCGCCTGCCCATTTCCGTAGCGCACGGAGAAGGCCGCGCCTCATTCCGTCTGGGCACGAGCCCGGAACAGGCCTTGGCCCAGGGCATCGTGGCGTTGCGCTGGGTGGACAACAGCGGCCATCCCACCGAAGCCTATCCCGCCAACCCCAACGGCTCACTACTCGGCATCGCCGGTCTCACCACACCCGACGGACGCTTCACCATCATGATGCCGCACCCGGAGCGCGTAATCCGCACCGTGTCCAACTCCTGGCATCCGGACGACTGGGGCAACGACGGCCCGTGGCTGCGCATGTTCCGCAATGTACGGAAGTGGATGGGTTGAAAATCGTAAGCTGCTCAAGGCCATTGCTTGGCATGGTGCAGAAGGCGCTAAGAATGCTGGCGTGAAAAAGTTTGCTTGAAAATAAAACATAGCGTTATAAATAAGGGTAGCGTCCCCTTTATTCTATTCAGGGTAGCGTCCCCTTTATTCTATTCCCAGCCATCGTTCACTTGAACAAGAGTAAGGCGATTAACAGCGCGATTATTATCAAGCCCATACGAACAAGCAAAGTCTTCATTCCCTGTACCAAACTGTGAAGGCCTGAGACACGCTGAGCTAGTACATCTAGCCAAAAATCCGTCTTCGATTGTACGCAACTCCACCCCACACCGTTAACTTTGCCAGATGCACTACTGTGAATACTGGAATATTCTCCGATATCCGGGCGTAGAAAAATGTCGAACTCAGTGTCAGTTTTGTAGGCATCGAGGCCTACGCCGAATCCTAATTTCCTGAGGCGGCCAACTCGAATCTCGGACACAAGTTGATTAAAGATTGCATCAGGGATGTAAATATTGATCGAACAATCGGCTCCCCAAAAAGAAAGGTCAATGGTTTTTTCCTTTTCCGAGAAGTCTGACGACGGATGAATAATCAGTTTTAGGCTCCTCGCCTCTATCTGTAAACCAATTTCTCGGACAACGTAAGTAATATTCTCATAAATAAACGAACCAACTCCCTCTATGGTCTGCTCCACCCCAGAATTTAGAGAATGTTCACTAACATTTAAGTGGCGTAGGTGGCGTCCTTCTTCAACGCTTAGCGAATGATCCTCGGCACGAAAGGAAAGATTGCGGGAACAAGGTGTGTATTCCTTATCCCCGCCCTGCACCGATAGTTTACCGTTTTCGTGCTCAATGATTGCCCCAGAGCGGTGGTTAGGGATTCGTTTTCTGAAGCGCACCCGCAAGCTCCTTTGCTTCTGCTTTAAACTTGTCAAGCTTCTTCACATTTTCCGGTACGCTATCCTTCAAACGAAAATACTCTGCATCTTCTTGCGCCATGTAGGAGATGGCCATCTTCGTCGCTTCCTCATGGCTTAACTGAGGTGATTTATACTTTATGTCCCGCACAAGATCGTTGAACTTGCCTTCGAGTTCGTATTTTCTGCGTTGCTGGTACTCAAGGTTGTTAATGAGGTCTGAACTTCTTAAGTAATAGCGAAAGATTCGTTTTCTGAGATCAGCGTTGTCGAATAGGACTATCCAGTCTTTGCTGTTCTGATAAGTTTGCCTCGACTCCCGTAGTTGCAGTTACAAACTGTGTGTCAATAATTGTAGGCGCAGCATTTGCGAAGCGAGAACTGTGGCCTCGTGTACTTTTCCGCGCCCACAAGGGGGAGGAACTAAGTTGCCTGTATCACTAGTTACTATCTTTGTATTTTTCAAACAACGCGATGGATTCCACGTGCGTGGTGTGCGGAAACATGTCCATCACGCCCGCACTCAGCAGTCTGTATCCCCGTTGCACCAGCTCCTGCGCATCGCGTGCCAGGGTGGCGGGATTGCATGAGACGTAAACAATTCTTGAGGCCCCGAACACCGGCAGTTGTCTGACGATCTCCAGCGCGCCGGTGCGCGGCGGGTCGAGCAGAATCTTGTCAAAGCGCTGTTCGGCCCACGGCTGTTGGGCCAAATCCTGACTGAGATCGGCAGCATAAAATTCCGCATTGTGGATACCGTTGTATCTGGCATTGCTTTGCGCGTGCTCCACCAGTTTCACATCACCCTCCACTCCGGTGACATGACCGGCGTGACGCGCCAACGGCAGGGTGAAATTGCCGAGCCCGCAGAACAGATCGAGCACCCACTCCTGCGGCTTGAGGTCGAGCAGCCCGATGACGCGCGCTATCATGGCACGGTTGATCTCGCCATTGACCTGCATAAAATCGATCGGCGAAAAAATCAGTTCGAGTCCGTCATCGGGCAGTCGATAGCTCAAGCTCGCGGTCTCAGGCCATATCAGCGTCACGCTCTCCGGCCCCGCCGGTTGCAGATATATCTGCATGCCGTGCGCCTCACCGAACTGCTGCATCTTTTCCTGATCGGAGCCGCTCAACACGGCCAGGTTGCGGAATATCAGGGCCGTCGCCTCATCCCCCACAGCCACTTCAATCTGTGGAATGCAGTTGTAGCTTTCGAGACCGGCAATAAGTGCGCGCAATTCCGGCAGCCGTTCTCCGACCGAAGGGTGCAGTACCTCGCAGCGCTCCAGATCGGCCAGCAGTGCGCTGCGCTTTTCGCGAAAGCCGACCAGCAGTTTGTCCTTCTTGATGACGAACTTCACCCCCAACCGCGCACGGCGCCGGTAGCCCCAGTGCGGGCCTCTCAGCGGCGGCAATACCTGCTCCGGATCGACTCTCCCGATCTGCCTGAGATTGTCCAGCAGGACCTGTTGCTTGGCATCGATCTGTGCAGCGGCATCCATATGTTGCAGGCTGCATCCGCCACAGATGTTGAAATGCGCGCAGCGCGGGGTTACACGCTGCGGCGACGGTTTTAGAATTTGCGCGACCGTTCCTTCATCGTAGCGCTTGTGTTGTACGACATAGGTAAATAACACCTCTTCGCCCGGCAGTGCGCCCTCGATGAACACGGCCTTGCCGTCGATATGCGCCACACCGCGCCCGTCATGGTTGAGCGACTCGACGTGCGCCGGCACGGGCTCTTGCGGCAGTGATTTTAAATTACGCGAACGGCGGGGCATGTAGAAACAGTAGCAAGTGACAAGTTGCAAGTAGCAAGGAGGTGTAAGTTAAGGGTATTAATGCCAGGCAGCGATAAAATCGTTGAGGTGTGGTTTATTTTCGTGCACCAATTCATCCCGCAATCGCTGACATTCCTGCTCGTACGCTTCCTGAGTCAGGTGACCGCGGATCAGTTCGTAGCGCAGATAAACCAGATAGGTATTGAGCACGTCGGTTTCGCAGTAATTGCGGATGTTCACAATCTCGCCGCGCATGTAACTGTCCCACACCTGGCTGCCGTGCATGCCCATCTTGCCGGGGAAGCCGAGCAGCGTGGCGATCTCATCGAGCGGTGCCGTAGCGCGCGGTTGATACAAGGAAATCACGTCCATGAGATCGGTGTGACGCGAGTGATAGCGGCTGAGATAGTTGTTCCATTTGAAGGAGCTGTCCGCCTCGCCCGTATCCCAATACTTCGGCGCGGCCACGCCGTGCAGCAGTGCGCGATAGTGCAGCACCGGCAGGTCAAACCCGCCGCCGTTCCACGACACCAGTGTCGGCGTGTATTTTTCGATGCCGTCGAAAAAGCGCGTGACCAACTCCTTTTCGGGCGCATCCACTTCACCCAGCGACCACACCTTCACCTTGTCGCGCGTGCGCACCACCGCGGAGATGGCAATGATGCGGTGCAGGTGCAGGCGCAGGAACTCCGAGCCGCCGGTTTCCTGCCGGCGCGCATGAAACATCACCTCGGCGACTTCCTTGTCGTTGAGGCCATCAAGTTTGTACAGCCGCCGTCCGCCTTCCACGTCCGGTACGGTTTCAATATCAAACACCAGTACGTTCATGGCGCGTATCAGTCCGGAAATACGCCGGTGGAAAGATAACGGTCGCCGCGATCGCACACGATGGCGACAATCACGGCGTTGGATACCTCGCGCGACAGGCGCAGTGCCGCCGCCACGGCGCCACCGGAAGATATGCCGGCGAATATCCCTTCGCGCGCGGCGAGTTCGCGCGTCATTGTTTCGGCTTCGCTCTGGCTCACTTCCATGACCTGATCCACACGTGCGGGGTCGTAAATTTTCGGCAGATACTCCTTGGACCAGCGGCGGATGCCGGGGATTTGCGAGCCGTCGCTCGGCTGCACGCCGATAATGCGCACCGCGGGATTTTTCTCTTTCAGAAAACGTGAGGTGCCCATGATGGTGCCGGTGGTGCCCATCGAACTGACAAAATGCGTGATCTTGCCCTGCGTATCACGCCAGATTTCCGGCCCGGTGCCTTCGTAGTGCGCGCGCGGGTTGTCGGGATTGGCGAACTGGTCGAGTACGCGGCCCTTGCCCTCGGCCTGCATCTGCAAAGCGAGGTCGCGCGCGCCTTCCATGCCCGCCGTGCGCGACACCAGAATGATCTCGGCGCCGAAGGCCTTCATGGTGCTGCGCCGCTCCGCGCTCATGTGCTCCGGCATGATGAGCGTGAGGCGATAGCCGCGTATCGCCGCCGCCATCGCGAGCGCAATGCCGGTATTGCCGCTCGTGGCCTCGATCAGGGTATCGCCCGGCTTGATCTCGCCGCGCGCCTCGGCCTGTTTGATCATGCTCATCGCCGGGCGATCCTTCACCGAACCCGCAGGATTGTTGCCTTCCAGCTTAACCAGCAGGGTGTTGGTGGTATCACCCGGCAGGCGCTGCAATCGCACCAGCGGTGTGTTGCCAATAAATGATTCTATGGTAGGATAAATCATGTACGTGACTATTTCGCCAGTAATGTGACAAAAGCCACGGCGTGATCGTCTTCATCAGCGATGCTGACGTGTCCCGCGCTGATGCCCATTTTTTTCACCAGCGCTATCGCCTTGCCGTGGTACTCAAGCACCGGCTTGCCGCTTTTCTCGTGCGCAACGCCGATGTTGCGCGGCGTGAGTCCGGCGCTGAAACCCAGCCCCAGCGCCTTGACTGCCGCCTCTTTGGCCGCAAAACGCTTGGCCAGGAAATGCGCCGGACGTTCGCAGCGGGAAAAGTCAGCAAGCTCATTAAGCGTGAGGATGCGGCGCGCGAACTTCTCGCCGTAACGCGCGAGGCTCGCCTGCATGCGCGATACGCGCACGATGTCGGTGCCGATGCCGAAGATGCGCTCAGCCATGGCGCGCCTCGCGCATCAGGCGCTTCATCTCGCGCACCGCCTCCGCCAGCCCGGTAAAGACAGCGCGCGCGACGATAGCGTGACCGATGTTGAGTTCGCTCACCTCGTGCAGCGCGGCGATGGCGGCGACGTTGTGATAATTCAAACCGTGCCCGGCATTCACCTGTAATCCAAGCGTCCTGCCGAGCTTCACCGCGCTGATAATGCGTTCCAACTCCTGTGCACGCACGCCTGCATCCTCCGCATCGGCGTAGTGCCCGGTGTGAATCTCGATCACCGGCGCACCGGCGCGCGCGGCGGCCTCCACCTGGCGGGCATCGGCATCGATGAACAATGACACCCGCACACCCGCAGCCTTGAGCGCGGTGCAGGCCGCAGTGATGCGCGGAAGTTGTCCAGCGACATCCAGCCCGCCTTCCGTGGTCAATTCTTCGCGCCGCTCCGGCACCAGGCAACAGTCGTACGGCTTGATGCGCGCGGCGAATGTGAGCATGGCGTCGGTCACCGCCATTTCCAGATTCATGCGCGTCTGCAACGTGCCTTGCAATATCTCCACGTCGCGTTCCTGGATATGGCGGCGGTCTTCGCGCAGGTGCAGCGTGATGGCGTCCGCCCCGGCCTGCTCCGCTTCAAAGGCGGCCTGTACCGGGTCCGGGTAACGCGTGCCGCGCGCAGCGCGCAGCGTGGCGACGTGGTCAATGTTGACGCCGAGCAGAATGTCGTTGTTCATAATGCATTTTCCAGCACAGGCGACGACGATGGTGATGGCGACAACGCGCGACTCTTGCGAAAGTCGATATACAATTCACGGCTCCGCAATGGTTTATTACCGAGATACAAGCCGAGCGCGGCGCGCATAAGCAGCTTGGCCTCACGCAGGCTAGCCGCATCGTGCAGGGTTTCGTTGAGCAGCGCGAGCAGACTGTGGCCCTGTATGCGGATGCCCGCATACGCCCCTGCAGCGCAGGTTAGCGGGCCGCGCTCCAGGTGATAACTATACATCTCTGCCGGCTCTATCGGCACGCCGCTCTCCGCTTCGTGGTCCAGCATCAGCGCATAACCCATCTCGCGCAGCAGGTGCTTCTCGAAAATGCGTAATGCACGCTGCTCCATGTCTGGCTGCTGCAGCAGGTGCAACGTTTGCGCGTAGCACTCAAACAGCGCGGGATGCGGGTCGTGCCGGTGCAACAGCCGCAGCAGCAATTCGTTCAGGTAAAAACCGCTGAGGACGCGCGCGCCGTCCAGCCTCGTCAACATGCCGCTCGGCTCACAGCCAGTGAGCGTGGCGAGCTCGCCGCGCCCGCTCCACGAAACCAGCAACGGACAGAATGGCTGCACCACGCCTTGCAGACGCGACTTGGCCGACCTCAGTCCGCGCGCGACCAGACCGATGCGCCCGAACTCGGGCGTGAAAATCTCCAGCAGCGCGCTGGTGTCGCGGTACGGTCGATGGTGCAGCACAAAGGCGGGCTGCAGGCTGACGCGCGCGACACTCATTCGTAGCCCATACGCGCCATTACGCGCGCATCGTCCGACCAGCCTTCCTTCACGCGCACCAAAAGCTGCAAAAATACCTTGGACTGAAACATGCGCTCCATCTCCATGCGCGCTTGGGTGCCAATGCGCTTGAGACGCTCGCCCTTCTCGCCGATGATGATGGCCTTCTGCCCCTCGCGCTCCACCCAGATCACAGCGTGTATATGCAGCACGTCGCGCTGGTGCGTAAACTTTTCGATCTCCACCGTGACGGCATAGGGGACTTCCTGCCCGGTGCTGCGCATGAGTTTTTCGCGCACGAATTCCGCCGCCATGAAGTGTTCGCTGCGGTCGGTGATCTGGTCTTCGGGATACAGCGCCGCGCCTTCCGGCAGCAGGCCCTTCACGGCATCCACCAGCGCTGACTGGTTATCGCCGGTGCGTGCGGAAAGCGGAATGATGTGCGCAAACTTCATCTTTTCCGATAATTTCTGGATATGCGGCAACAGCGCCTTTTTGTCGGGGATTCTGTCGGTCTTGTTGATCACTAGAATCACAGGCGCCTTCAGCGCCTTGAGTTTCTCCAGCACGTAGTCGTCTTCTTCCGTCCAATAGAGCCCCTCGACGACAAATATCAGCACGTCCACATCGCTCATGGCAGACGTCGCCGCGCGGTTCATGTATTTGTTGATGGCGCGCGAACCCGCGTGGTGCAGCCCGGGCGTATCCACATACATGATCTGGAAACCGCTGCCGCTGCTGATGCCGAGGATACGGTGGCGCGTGGTCTGCGGGCGGCGCGAGGTGATGCTGATTTTCTGCCCGAGCAGGTGGTTGAGCAGCGTGGACTTGCCCACGTTGGGGCGGCCTACAATAGCGGCGTATCCGGAGTGCATCAGTGGGTGCCCTACCTAACCCTGTTCCAGCAGCCGGAGCGCCTGCTCGGCCGCTTCCTGCTCTGCGCGCCTGCGTGTGCTGCCCACGCCTTCGGTGGGCGGTATGCCCGTTACGCGGCACTCGATGCGAAAGGTCTGCGCGTGCGCCTCGCCCGCCACTTCGATCACGTTGTACTGCGGTATGGGCTGGCGGCGCGACTGGAGATATTCCTGCAAGCGGGTCTTCGGGTCTTTGATGCCCACGGACGACGTAAGGTTTTGCAGCGAGTCGCGATACAGGCCCAGCACCACGTCACGGCCTGCCTCAAAACCGCCGTCCAGATAGACCGCGCCGATGACGGCTTCGAGCGCGTCGGCGAGCGTGGAGGCGCGGCGCTGACCGCCGCTCTTGAGTTCGCCCGGCCCCAGACTCAGATAGTCGCCGAGATGCAGTTTGCCCGCGAGTTCCGCCAGCGCATCGCGTTTGACCAGGCTCGCGCGCAGCCGGCTGAGATCACCTTCGCGCGCCTGGGGGAAGCGCTGGTACAGTTCCGCAGCAATGACGAAATTCAAAATGGCATCGCCGAGAAATTCCAGCCGCTCGTTGTTGGTGCCGGCCACACTGCGGTGAGTGATCGCATCTCCCAGCAGCCCGACGTTGCTAAAACGGTATCCAAGCGTCGGGCACAGGCGCTCGAGCGGCGCGCTCAATGCAACTCCACGCTCTTGTCGAAGCGCACTACGAAATCGAGGTTGCCGAACAGGGTGCCCCTGGTTTCATGCTTGACGCCGAGCAGCAAGCCGCCGCCATCGCGCGGCCGGACAGCGATATTGCCCGGCTTGACGTTATCCACGTCATCCACATCCAGGCGTTTTATCAGCATATCGATGACTTCACCCTTGCTCTTTTCACCGATGCCCGGCTGGCTCTTGATCGATTCCATCGCGGCCGTTACCTTGAAACCCTCCATGTAGGCCGGAAACAGCTTGAGCGTCACCAGCACAAATAATCCGATCAGCGCAAGAACGATGATAAACCCGACTGACGACATGCCGCGTTGCGTATGGGTGTTATACATGGCCTCTCCCTCGTGAGTCACATTGAACGAGAATGACGTATCACCGGATGCCCGACCCGATGCGCCCCCATGATACACCACCGTTGGAGGCATCCCAATTCATCCAGATCATAAACGCCTTGCCCACCAGATTCTGCTCCGGCACCGTGCCCCAGTAGCGGCTGTCGTTGCTGTTGTCGCGATTGTCGCCCATCACGAAATACTGCCCCGGCGGCACGGTGAACTCACCCTCCAGCGTGGCTTGGCCGGGGCGGGTCAGGATGGGATGCACCACGCCATTCAGTGACTCGCGCAACAAGTCCGCGCCGGTCATGCCGCTGCCCGCGCCCACGCCACTATAAACGCCCATGGCCTCCTGCGGCATGGGCTGGCCGTTCACCCGAAGCGCCTTGTTGTAATAGGCGATATGGTCGCCCGGCACGCCGACCACGCGCTTGATGTAATCCACTGCGGGGTCGAGCGGATAGCGGAACACCACCACGTCGCCCCGCTGCGGCTCATTGATGTCGATGATTTTTGTGTCGGCCACCGGCAGGCGTATGCCGTAGGTGAATTTGTTCACCAGGATAAAATCGCCGGTGAGCAGCGTCGGCATCATCGAGTTGGAGGGTATGCGAAACGGCTCCACCAGAAACGAACGCAGCACCAACACCGCCAGAAACACGGGGAAGAACGAGCGGGCGTATTCGACCAGCACCGGCCCGCGCTCCAGCCGCTCGATCTCAGGCTGTGGCGCGGCGCTCGCACGAAGCCGCGCTAGCTCCGCACGCCGGCGCGGCGCGAACAGCATGGCATCCACCGCCCAGATGGCACCGCACACCACCACCGCGCCTAACAGTACTGCTGCAAAATCAACATTCATCGTTTATCTACCTTGAGCAGCTTCATACAGTGCCGCCTGCATCACAGAAGCGCGCATGAAATCAGTATTCATCGTTTACCTACCTTGAGCACCGCCAAAAATGCCTCCTGCGGAATTTCCACCCTGCCCACCTGCTTCATGCGCTTCTTGCCGGCCTTCTGTTTTTCCAGCAGCTTGCGTTTGCGCGAGATGTCGCCGCCGTAGCATTTTGCGATGACGTTTTTACGCATCGCCTTCACCGTCTGGCGCGCAATCACGTGCGTGCCGACCGCCGCCTGGATGGCGACCTCGAACATCTGGCGCGGGATGATCTCCTTCATCTTCTCCACCAGTTCGCGCCCGCGGCTCTGGCTGCGCGCGCGGTGCACGATGAGCGACAGCGCATCCACGCGCTCGCCGTTGATGAGAATATCGAGCCGCTCCAGGTCCGCGGCCTGAAAGCGGTCAAACTGATAGCTGAAGGACGCATAGCCCCGGCTCACAGATTTCAACCGGTCGAAGAAATCCATCACCACCTCGTTCAGGGGCAGATCGTAGGACAGCGACACCTGCTTGCCGTGAAATTGCAGATTCTTCTGCGTGCCGCGCTTTTCCTCGCACAGACCAAGTACTTCGCCCAGAAATTGCTGTGGCACGAAGATGTCAGCACGGATGATCGGCTCGCGCGTCTCGGCAAGCTGGTTCTGCGGCGGCAGCTTGGACGGACTGTCCACACGCAGCACCTCGCCCTTGGTGGTCAGCACCTCGTACACCACCGTGGGCGCGGTGCTGATCAGGTTGAGCTGATATTCGCGCTCCAGCCGCTCCTGCACAATCTCCATGTGCAGCAGGCCGAGAAAGCCGCAGCGGAAGCCGAAGCCCAGCGCCTGCGAGGTCTCCGGTTCGTAATGCAGCGAGGCGTCGTTCAGCTTCAGCTTGCCGAGCGCCTCGCGAAACGCCTCGTAATCTTCCGCGTCGATCGGGAACAGCCCCGCGAACACCTGCGGCTGCACCGCCTTGAAACCGGCGAGCGCTTTCAGCGCCGGGCGGTCAACGTGCGTGAGCGTATCGCCCACCGGCGCGCCGTTCACGTCCTTGATGCCGGCGATCATATAACCCACCTCGCCCGCACTTAGCCCCTGCGTCTCGGTGCGCTTGGGCGTGAAGATGCCCACCTTCTCCACCTGGAACGCGCGCCCGGTAGACATCACCTTGATCTTGTCCTTGGGGCTGATGCGGCCCTGCATCACACGCACCAGCGAAATCACGCCCACGAAATTGTCAAACCAGGAATCGATGATGAGTGCCTGCAGCGGCGCAGCGGCATCTCCGCCGGGCGCGGGGACCAGCCGGATGACCTCTTCCAGCACCTCTTTCACGCCGAGGCCGGTCTTGGCGCTCACGTGCAGCGCAGCCTCGGCCTCGATGCCGATGATCTCTTCGATTTCCTTGATGACTCGTTCCGGCTCCGCCGTGGGGAGGTCCACCTTGTTCAGCACCGGCACCACCGTGAGGCCCTGCTCGATGGCGATGTAACAGTTGGCCACGCTCTGCGCGCCCACGCCCTGCGCCGCATCCACCACCAGCAGCGCCCCCTCGCACGCCGCGAGCGAGCGCGACACTTCATAGGAAAAATCGACGTGGCCGGGCGTGTCGATGAGATTGAGCAGGTAGGTCTCGCCGTTGCTCGCCTTGTAATTGAGCGACACGCACTGCGCCTTGATGGTGATGCCGCGCTCACGCTCCAGATCCATCGAATCCAGCACCTGCGCCGACATCTCGCGCGCCGTCAGCCCGCCGCAAAGCTCGATGAAGCGATCCGCCAGCGTGGACTTGCCGTGATCGATGTGAGCGATGATGGAAAAATTGCGAATATGCGAGATAGGAACCACTGTCCAACACCTTGTTGCGGAGGCAAATTATAACCCAAACCACCCCTACCGGCGCGGGAAATCACGCTGATTGAGTACCGGGCGGCCTTACTCCGCCCGGAAGTCAGTCGGCACTCCCTACAGCAGCTTGAATCCCTCCAGCCCCTTAAGCCTTTTATCGAAAGTCATTGTTTCGCTGCATCCCAAAGCAGAGTTTTCCCTGCCGATCAAACAATCGGCGAAGTCGGCTTTATGTCGTTTATAGTCATTAAAGGCTAGCCATGCGGTGCTCTTGTCTTCGATTTCAAATTGGCTGGTCGCAAATATTTTCTCGATGACATCAACAATGATTTCCTTATGGAAATCATAGGCGGATTCCAATACCCACACCAACTCACAAAGCACAACACTGTTAATCAACAGCCGGTCATCTGCACTCGCCTTCTCGATGAAGCGCGCAGCGCGCAGCGCCTGATCGGGCTCATCTTGAGTCAGGTAGCGCACCAAAATATTGGTGTCGAGCCCCTTCATGTATTGCGTGCCGCACGCTTTCTTATCGCTGCATTCATCTGCTCAACGGAAACGCTCTTCATACCCTTGCGATGCAACATACCCCTGAGACTGGATACATCTCTGGTAGCAGGCTGCAACAACACCCTGCCGTCATCCAGCAAAATGAAGTCCACCCTGTCGCCCGCTTCAAGGTGAAGAAAATCCCTTACTTCTTTCGGGATAGTGGTTTGCCCTTTACTGGTGAGCCGTGCGCCGGACATTGGAATCTCCTTACTTATAATACAAATCCTTACTTTATGGTAAGTAATTACAGGAAGGCTGTCAACCCTCTCCCCGGCTTAAAGTGGGGAAGAGCATATATGCAGTGAGCCCACCACACCAAATGCATCACTGCAAGACTCGACCCCAGGTTTCTGTTAGCTAAGCGGCGCGGCGCTGTTTGCCGCGTCCGCCTGAGCGTGTTGCTGGCCGGGACAGCTTTGGTACTTCTTCGCGAATGACCTGGCGAAGCACCGACTCGGTAAGCGGCTCCTCTGCACGAGAAGACAAGAATGCCCGAAGGGCCTCGTTCATCATGGTTTGATAACCTGTCCCTGCCTTTTCCGCGCGCGCCCGAAATAATGAAAGCACTGCGTCGTCGATGAAAATGGTAATGCGCGTTTTGCCCTTTGCCGGAAGCAGCGCGCCGCGTTTACCCTTGGAAAAATCATATTCACGTTTCATAGGTTATAGCCTCTCGATGAGTAGCATGGCGCGCGGAAATCAGCCTGATGTCGTCGCCGCGCAGCGTATACACTACCACCAGAATCTGCCCGGAGCTTCCCATTCCGACGGCAACGAACCTTTCTTCGTCTTCCGCGCCGGAATCTGCCTGGTGTATGGACAGCGGATCAAAGAACACGCCTTCAGCATCGGCGAACGAAACCCCGTGTTTCTTGAGATTTGAAGCGGATTTTCGCGGGTCGAATTGAAAGCGCATGCATAAGTATATGCACAATGTACATATTTGGCAATAGGCCGTGGGGTGCAATAAACGGAGCGCATTGCACCGGATAGTTGCCTAAGACACATGCGGCGCAATGCCCTTTGGTTATTGCGCCCTACCGCGCTAGCTCACCGGAAAAATGCGAGCGCAGCGAGTATTTTGTCCGGTGAAGCTACTTGTTATGCGCTTTTCTTCTGCGTGTAATTTTTTCTTCATTTGCTTTTTCGAGCGCGATTGCGCCAAGAATGAAGACCAATATACTAAAGCCAATTGCACCGAGATTACTTGGCTTCTCCAGTTCCTTTTTGTTTGCTATGGCCAATTCGAGCAAAAACCAAGCAATGTACGAAATTCCGGAAAGCACCCCTAATATTGTCCATTTGGCTTGTTCAAATAATGTAATGACCCAAATCTCGAAATAATCCCACCAGCCAAGAACAGACTTATAAGATTTTCTTTCTTCAAGAGCATCAAAATATCTCGCCTTCGACCTTGGTATGCCGAACAGAAAGCCTATGAGGCACCAGATTACTGCGATAGTGATCATTTTTTACGCATAACTAGAAATATGCCGCCTAAATGCGGCCTTGTATTCCGGCACTTTGCGCCCTCGCGTGTCATCTTTCAAGCTATCAAGACGTTAGCTCAGCAGCGCATAAAATATTCTTGTTTTCCGGATACCTTCTCCCTCCGGGAGAAGGATAGGATGAGGGCTGATTTTCGCGCTCCCTCACCCTGCCCTCTCCCAGAGGGAGAGGGGAAAACAAATAGGGGCTCTCCCGGAGGGAAGAGCGAAGCGAAGGGTGCGGGGGGAACCACATTACTGGTATCGCAGCGCATCAATGGGTTCCAGGCGGGCGGCCTTGTTGGCGGGATAGAATCCGAAGAAGACGCCTACGCCAGCGGCGACGAGGAACGCCATGACCACGGAGCTCAGGGTGATGACTACGGCGGTCCCGGTGATTTTATTTGCCAGCACCGCGCCGCCTACGCCGAGTATCACTCCCACCAGGCAGCCGACGACGGAAATGATGATGGCTTCGAGCAGGAATTGCAGCAGGATGTCGCGCTGGCGTGCGCCGACGGCCATGCGGATGCCGATGGCGCCGAGCATGAGCGACATGATGCGGGCGGTTTCCGCCGCGGTGTTGGCGACCGCGGCGAGATTTCGCACGGTGAAATCGCTGTCCGTGCCTTCCTGCAGGCGGTGGCGCTGGCGCAGCAACTGGTTGATGGCGCGTTCCGTGCCCGCCATGGCCTCCGGCGCGGTGGCCTGTGCCATGATGAAGCGCACGGTGCCCTGAAACTGGGTGCCGAAGAGTTTGCGTTGCGCGGTGGTCACCGGAACGAGGATGGTGTCGTCCTGATCACGTCCGTCCAGGCTCTGCCCTTTCGCCGCGAGCAGCCCGATGACAAGGTACGGGCTCTGCTTGATACGTATCGTCTTGCCGACCGGCTCCTCTTCGCCGAACAGATTCTTTGCGACGGTCTGCCCCACGAGCGCTACACGCGTGGCGGAGCGCACGTCCGAGTCGGTGAAGGGATATCCGGCTTCGATGCGCCAGTCGCGCACATCGAGATAGCTCGGCGTCGTGCCCAGCACCTGCGTGCCCCAGTTGTTTTGGCCGTACACGATCTGCGCGCCGCCGGGCACGGTGGGCGCGACCGCCGCGATGGTGGGCAGCTCCGCGATGGCCTGCGCGTCACCCAGGGTAAGGGTGGGCGCCGCGCCGCCTCCCAGCCGCACGCCGCCCGCGGTCGAGGAGCCCGACAGGATGATGAACAAATTGCTGCCCATCGACGCGATGGACTGCTCCACCTGAAACTGCGCGCCGCGGCCGATGGCCAGCATCAGGATGACGGCGCCGACGCCGATCACCATGCCGAGCATGGTGAGAAACGTGCGCAGCCGGTTCGCACCCATCGCATGCCACGCCTCCGCAAGCATCGCGCCTGTCATGCAGGCGCCCCTTCGAGATGAGTCACGGCGCCATCGTGGACAACCCGGCCGTCGACAAACTGCACCAGCCGTTTGGCGTAGGCCGCGATGTCGTGTTCGTGGGTGACCAGCAGGATGGTGATGCCGTCCTCTTGGTTGAGCCGCGTGAAGATATGCATGATCTCGCGGCTGGTCGCCGTGTCGAGATTGCCGGTCGGCTCGTCCGCCAGAATGAGACGCGGACGGTTCACCAGTGCGCGGGCAATCGCTGCGCGCTCCGACAGGTCGGCGCTGGTTTTCAGGGACTGGGTTTCCGTGGTCAGGTTCTGGTACGCCTTCCATACGTCGAGCGCCACCTGCTGGCTCAGGCGGTCGCGCTGCGCGGTGCGGGTTTCGACCTGCGCTTGCGCGGCCTGGGTGCGATATGTGGTATTGAAGCCGGTAAAGAGCGGGATGCTCACCGCGACGCCCAGCGCGGCGCTGTTGAGCGGTCCGGCGCTGCTCGTATCGCTGCGAGTGAGATCGGAGGTGAGTGAAATGCTGGGCTTGCCGGACGCCTGCACCGCCGCAACGTTGGCCTGCGCGGCCTTGATTTGCGCCTCCGCGGCGGCGAGATCGGGCCGGTTCCTGCGCGCCTCTTCGATCAGGCGCGCAACATCGCCTTCGAACCGGGCATCGGGCGTGCGCGCCAGCGGTGGCGTGATGGCAAACGCCAGATTCGCATCGAGTCCCATGACGTTGGCGAGCGTGCCCTGCGCGTTCCTGGCATCGCCCTCGGCGCGGATGCGGTTCAGCACCGCCTGCGAGTAGGCGGTCTGTGTCTGCAATTTGTCCGCCGGCGTGCCGCTGCCCACGTTGTAGCGCGCGGCGGCGGCATTGAAACTTTCGCGGCTGGATTTCTCCGCCTCGGTTGCGGAATCCACGGCCGCCTGAGTGGCGAAGAGCTGGTAGTACGCCTGCACCGCGGCCAGAAACACGGACTGGAGTGTGGCGTCCTGCGTGGCATTGACCGCGGCCAGCACCTGTCTGGCATTTTCCAGTGTGGCGTCGCGGCCGCCAAAATCGTACAGCCGATAGGTGAGCGACAGGCCCACGCTCTCCTGATGGCTGGTCGTACTGCTGGTGTTGTTGTGTGTGAACGAGCCGCTGGCGCTGAGGGAGGGCAGAAAGGCCGCCTCGCCCACACCGACTTGTGCCGCCTGCGCCCGCGCGTTCGCCCACGCCTCACGGGTTTGCGGATTGTTGCACAGCGCGCGCTCCACCACGTCGGGCAACGTCAGCGGCGCTTGGTCCACGTCACTGAAATTGCAGGGCGAGGCTGCGGCTCTGTTGATGCTGGCGGCCTGGGATTTGGCGACCAGGTCTCCGGTGGCAAAAGGGTCTGCCCTATCCGCCGCCGCCGGAAGACTGACTGTCAGGGCAACTGCAAGCGCAGGCAAACACCTGTACGCCAGCCGCACTGTCCTGTGCCCCATTGAATGCATTGGTCTGAAGGGCACCTCTAAAAATAGTGGATTTTGTCTTTAGGCAAGGCGAAAGCCTGCGAGGAAGCGGAGTGTACACGCCAGTACATGAGCATTCCGAGCAGGATTTCAACGCCGCATAAAGACAAAAGACGCATTTTTAGAGGTGCCCTGAAGATTGGCCAGGCTAAGTCATCCATCTACCGTGGACAACAACACCCTCCCCTTGTTGCAGGCAAGGGGGGAGGGAATATTTCTGCGCTTCCGTGTGCGCCCCCGTGACAGGGCCGCGTGATGTGCTACTCCTTGGGCAGCGAGAGCATGAAGTCCACCAGTTTCTCGATGTCGGCGTCCGGCACGCGCGGCGAATACGCCGGCATCGTGCCCATCTGCCAGCGCCCGGTGCCGCCGGCGTGCACCCACTTGATGAGGTTGTCACGCGCACCCGCGTCGCCCTTGTATTTCTTGCCCACATCGTTCCATGACGGGCCGACGCGCTTCTGCTCGATGTTGTGACAGGCGAGACAGCCGCTCTGCTTGGCGAGCGCCTTGCCGGCCTCCATGTCGAGCGCGCCGCCGGAGGATGCCGGTGCGGGGGCGGGGGCCGCTTCTGTGGCCGCCGAGGCAGCGGCGGGTGCTGCCGGTGCCGGTGCGGCCGCCGCAGGCGCGGGAGCAGGCGCTGCTGGAACGGCAGCGGGTGCGGGAACCGGTGCAGGTGCAGCCGGGGCCGCGGGCGCCGTCATCGGTGCGGGA
>JAQBXX010000011.1 GCA_027624315.1 Pseudomonadota bacterium | reverse complement strand
CCCCGGATGCGTTTGATTTCAGGCAGCATCATGCTGCGCTTTTTGCACTTGGTCATTGAAACCGCCCTGTCTATAATAGCGCGCGTAATGGGTATAAACTATTATTGTTGATTAATTTAGTAGGGAATTAAAGACACCATGTTTCAACGACTTCGGGAAGACATAGACTGCATCTTCGAGCGCGACCCCGCTGCGCGCAACACCTTTGAGGTGCTGACGACCTACCCGGGGCTGCATGCAGTGTTGATGCATCGGGTTAATCATCGCTTGTGGCTTATGGGATTGAAATGGCTGGCGCGCTGGCTGTCCATTATCCTGCGCTGGCTCACCGGCATTGAGATTCACCCCGGCGCCACCATCGGGCGGCGCTTTTTTATAGATCACGGCCAGGGCGTGGTGATCGGCGAGACCGCCGAGATCGGCGACGATTGCACACTCTACCAGGGCGTCACCCTGGGGGGCACGAGCTGGCAAAAGGGCAAGCGCCATCCCACGCTGATGAATAACGTGGTGGTGGGCGCGGGCGCCAAGGTGCTCGGCCCGATTACGCTGGGCGAGGGGGCGCGCGTCGGCTCCAACGCGGTGGTGGTGAAAGATATTCCGCCCGGTGCGACGGTGGTGGGCATCCCCGGGAGGGTGGTGAAAAAGCAGAGTGCATCCGAGTTGCAGCGGCGCAAGGACTTCGCCGAGAAGATCGGTTTCGACGCCTACGGCACCACGCAGGACATGCCCGATCCGGTGGTGAACGCCATCGATGCCTTGCTCGATCATGTGCATGTGATGGACGCTAAAATGGAGGCGATGAGCGCGGCCATCAAAAATCTGGGTGGGAAGGTGGAAGACATCAAGCTGCCACAGCTTGAAACCTATGCCGTGGACGACAACCCGCAGGCAAAGCAACCTCCTTCTGAATAGTTGACTATTTTACTAGGTCATGTAGACTAGGTGACATGAAACTTACTACCAAAGGCCGTTACGCGGTCACCGCCATGCTCGATCTCGCCCTGCACCATGCGGACGGGTCGGTCTCGCTCACCGACATCGCCAGGCGTCAGGGCATCTCGCTCTCTTATCTGGAACAGTTGTTCGCCAAGCTGCGCAAGCAGGGGCTGGTCATCAGTGCGCGCGGGCCCGGTGGCGGGTACCGTTTGAGCGCCCCGGCGGATACGATTTCCATCGCGGACGTGATCAGTGCGGTGGATGAAAAAGTGGACGCAACGCGCTGCGGCGGCAAGAAAAACTGCCAGGGCAACGAGCGCTGTCTCACGCACGATCTGTGGCAGGATTTGAGCGGCAAGATTTACCAGTTTCTGAACAGCATCACCCTCGCGCAGCTGGTCGCGCAGCGGGGCGTGCGCGAGGTCGCGGCGCGGCAGGAGGCGGTGGAGTTCCCCGTTGCCATGCATGGCGCACGTAGTACGGCGCAAAATCCGCGTGCATGATCTATTTGGATCATAACGCCACTACACCGCTGGATGCGCGTGTGCTGGAGGCCATGCTGCCGTATCTCAAGCAGCAGTACGGCAATCCATCCAGCACGCATCACCTCGGGCGCGCAGCGCGTCAGGCGATCAACGCCGCGCGCGAACAGGTGGCAGCGCTGGTCAATGCGCGGCCCGAGCAGGTCATTTTCACCGGCGGTGGCACCGAGGCGAATCATCTGGCGCTGTTGGGCGCGGTGCAAGAGGAAGCGCCCGCGTGCATCGCCGTGAGCGCCGTTGAACATGCCTCCGTGCGCGGTGCAGCGCAGTCATTGGAGCACCGTGGCTGGCAGGTGGATGTGATTCCGGTGGATGAGCAGTGCCGGGTTGCGCCTGACATCGAACCGTATGTGCATGCGGATACGCGTCTCGTGTCGGTGATGTGGGCGAACAATGAAACCGGCGTGTTGCAGGATATCCGCGCCATCGCAAAACGGGTACGCAAACACGGTGCATTGTTTCACAGCGATGCGACACAGGCCGCAGGCAAGGTGCCGGTGGATTTCGCCACGAGCGGTACGCACTGTCTGACGCTCGCCGCGCACAAACTCAATGGTCCCAAGGGGGTGGGTGCGCTGGTGGTGGAGCGTGCGTCGCTGCTCAAGCCCTTGTTGCAGGGCGGCGGCCAGGAAAAAGGCTTGCGCGCCGGTACGGAAAATGTCGCGGGCATTGTGGGTTTCGGTGCGGCGGCGGAATTCGCGCGCCGCGAGTTGAGCGCACGCACGGCAGAGTGGCGTGCGTTGCGTGACAAGCTGGAGGCGGGCCTGCGTGCGCTGGGCATCACGCCCTTCGCGCAGCACGCCGAACGGTTGCCTAACACCGTGCAGTTCAGTGTGCCGCAATTTACAGGCGAGACACTGCTGGAAAAGCTGGATCAGGCGGGTTTCACACTCTCCAGCGGTTCGGCCTGTTCGAGCGGCGAAATCGCGCCGAGCCATGTGCTCACTGCGATGGGCGTACCGCGCGGGAGTCTGGGCAACGTGCTGCGCGTGAGTCTGGGCGCGGGCAACACCGAGGCGCATGTAGATGCGTTCTGCACCGTTTTGGCGGGCCTGATGCAGGGCAGTCGTTCCTGGCGTAGCGCACTCGCAGTATAAGTTTTTATGACGTTAAGCTAAGGTGGAATCATGGCAATTACAGTGACAGAAAGTGCCGCCGGGCACATCCAGAACGTCCTCGCCAAGCGCGGCAACGGTGTGGGTCTGCGCGTGGGGGTAAAGCAGGTCGGTTGCGCGGGCTTGGCCTATACCTATGATTACGCCGATGAGATCAAGGCGGATGATCATCTGTTTGAAGCGCACGGCGCCAAGGTGCTGGTGGACGCAAAGAGCCTGCCCTTCATTGACGGGTCGGTGCTCGAGTTTACCGGGGATAAATTCAAGGAAGTTTTCAAATTCACCAATCCGCAGGTAAAGGGCCAGTGCGGCTGCGGTGAAAGTTTCAGCGTTTAGCATTCAGACCTCACCCCTGACCCCCTGACGCCGGTTAATCTTGACTAAAAGAGTAGGATTTAGTATCTTTAATAACCTACTGAAACACTCAGTTAATAACCTCAATAAATGTAAGGACTTGGCGTGACATGAGCGCAACACTGGACAGCCTGATCAATCGGCCCTACACGGCAGGCTTCGTCACGCCTGTTGAATCCGACAGTGCGCCCAAAGGATTGAGCGAAGACACCATCCGTCTTATTTCAGCCAAGAAAAATGAGCCGGAGTGGCTGCTCGAGTTCCGCCTCAAGGCCCACAAGCATTGGCTGACCTTGCAGGAGCCGCAATGGGCGAGTGTGCACCACCCGAAAATAGATTTTCAGGACATGGTCTATTACTCCGCGCCCAAGACGAAAAAAAAGCTCGCCAGCATGGACGAGGTCGATCCGGAACTGCTGCGCACATTTGAGAAGCTCGGCGTGCCGATGCACGAGCGCAAGACGCTGGCGAACGTGGCGGTCGACGTGATATTTGATTCCGTATCGGTAGCTACGACGTACAAGAAAAAACTCGCCGAGGTCGGCGTCATTTTCTGCTCGTTTTCCGAGGCGGTGCAGGAGCATCCGGAGCTGGTGAAGAAATATCTCGGCAGCGTGGTGCCGCAAGGCGACAACTACTATGCCGCGCTGAACTCGGCGGTGTTCACCGACGGCTCGTTCTGCTATATCCCGAAAAACACGCGCTGTCCGATGGAGTTGTCCACCTACTTCCGCATCAACAATCAGGAGTCCGGCCAGTTTGAGCGCACGCTGATTATTGCGGAGGAGGGCAGCCACGTGAGTTATCTGGAGGGCTGCACTGCGCCGCGCTTTGACACCAACCAACTGCACGCCGCCGTCGTCGAGCTGGTCGCGCTCGATAATGCGGAGATCAAATACTCGACGGTGCAGAACTGGTACGCGGGCGACGAGAACGGTGTGGGCGGCATCTACAACTTCGTCACCAAGCGCGGCATGTGTCGTGGCGTGAATTCCAAGATTTCCTGGACCCAGGTGGAGACTGGTTCGGCGATCACCTGGAAATATCCAAGCTGCGTGCTGCTCGGCGATAACTCGATTGGCGAGTTCTACTCGGTGGCGCTCACCAACCACAGGCAGCAGGCCGACACCGGCACCAAGATGATACACATCGGCAAGAATACGAAGAGCCGCATCGTGAGCAAAGGCATCTCGGCGGGTGAATCCAGTAACAGTTACCGCGGGCTGGTGCGCATGACGCCGACGGCGCACGGTGCGCGCAATCATTCGCAGTGCGATTCGCTGCTGATCGGTTCGCGCTGCGAGGCCAATACGTTTCCCTATATCGAAGTGCGCAACCCCAGCGCCAGGGTAGAACACGAGGCCACCACTTCCAAGATCGGTGAGGACCAGATGTTTTATTTCTCCAGCCGCGGTATCGGTTCAGAAGAGGCGGTTTCGATGATCATCAATGGTTTCTGCAAGGATGTCTTTATGCAATTGCCCATGGAGTTCGCGGTCGAGGCCACCCAGCTTCTTGGCCTCAAGCTTGAAGGCAGTGTGGGTTAGTCATGGGTAAAATATTACTGGAAGTGCGTAATCTGCATGCCACCGTCGCGGGCGTGGAGATACTGAAAGGCTTTGATCTCACAGTGCGCGCGGGTGAGGTGCACGCGATCATGGGGCCGAACGGCTCCGGCAAGAGCACGTTTTCCAAGCTGCTCGCGGGCCATCCGGCCTACACCGTGACCGGCGGTGAGGTTCTGTACCAAGGCGAAAATCTGCTGGCGCTTTCCGCCGAGGAGCGCTCACGCGCGGGTGTGTTTCTGGCGTTTCAATACCCGGTGGAGATACCCGGCGTGTCCAATGCCTCCTTTTTGCGCCTCGCCTATAACACCGTGCAAAAGCAGCGTGGCGGCGAAGAGCTCGATCCGCTGGAGTTCGACGACCTGGTGCGCGAAAAGCTGAAGCTGGTGGAGATGGAGGCGAGCTTTCTGGAGCGCAGCGTGAACGAGGGTTTTTCCGGCGGCGAGAAAAAACGCAACGAGATTCTGCAAATGGCGCTGCTGGAGCCGACGCTTGCCGTGCTCGACGAGACTGATTCCGGCCTCGATATCGACGCGCTGCGCATCGTTGCCGGCGGCGTGAACAAACTGCTCAACCCCGGCAATGCGGTGATACTGGTGACGCACTATCAGCGTCTGCTCAACTACATTACGCCACAGTTTGTCCACGTGATGGAAGACGGCCGTATCGTCAAGACCGGTGGCAAGGAACTCGCGCTGGAGCTGGAGGAGCGTGGCTACGACTGGGTGCGCGAGGAGCAGGCGGCGAGACAGCTTGCATGAGCGCAGTGCAACAGATCAACCGCGACGACTTTCTGGACGGCCTGGTCCGGTGCTGGCCGGATGTCGCGGCGCAGGATGCGGCCTGGCTTAAGGCGTTGCGCGCGCGTGCGGCCGGGCGCGTCGCCGCCCTGCACTTTCCGGACAGGCGTGATGAGGAGTGGCGCTTCACCGATTTGAGCGCGTTGCGCGAACTCAATTTCGAGCCGGCCCCACTGCAGAAGCTGCAGGCACCGTTTGCTGATTTTGAGCGCCTGATTTTTCCTGAGGCAGCTGCCACGCGGCTGGTGTTTGTGAATGGCCACTACGCGCCGGAACTCTCGGATACTCACGACGTGCCGCCGGGCGTAACACTCGCGCACCTGAAGGGGCAGGGAGCGACTCACGATTTGGCCGCGTCCACACATCTTGCGCAGCATGCGGATGTGAACCACGAAGTATTCAGTGCGCTCAATACCAGCCTGTTTCCCGATGCCGCACTGCTGTTTATTGCGCAGGATGTGGTCTGCGAGCGGCCGCTGCACCTGCTGTTCATCTCCACTGCGCAACAGACGCCGCTGCTCAGTTCTCCACGCTGCCTGATCATCTCCGGACGTAACAGTGCCTGCACGCTTATCGAGGAATACGTGGGCTTGGGCGAGGGCGTCACGTTTACCAACGCAGTGAGTGAAATTGTGGTGGAAGAGGGCGCGCACATGCAGCATGTGCGCGTGCAGGATGAGGGCCGCGAGGCGTTTCACATTGCCAACAACACAGTGACGCTGGCGCGCGATGCACATTATCAGTCCATCAATGTCACGCTCGGTGCCCGCCTGTCGCGCTATACCCTCGGTGTTGTACATCACGGCCCCGGCACCGAGTGCTCGGTGGATGGACTGGCATTGATCAGCGGCCGTCAGCTCGCCGACACACACAGCGTGATAGATCACGCGGCGTCGCACGGCAAAAGCACGCAGCTTAACAAGTGCATCGTGGATGAAAGCGCGCATGCGGTGTTTAACGGCAAGATTGTCGTGCGCAGGGATGCGCAATTGAACGACGCCAGGCAGCAGAGCCGCAATCTGCTGCTGTCGGCGCGTGCGCGCGTCAACGCAAAGCCTGAACTGTTGATTCTGGCGGACGACGTGAAATGCGCCCACGGCGCAACGGTGGGGCAGCTGGACGAGGAGCAGATATTTTATCTGAAGTGCCGCGGACTCTCCGAGACCGCTGCGCGCAACCTGCTGACCTATGCCTTTGCCGCCGAGGTCGTGGAAAAGATTCCGCTGGTCTCGCTCAAGACGCGCCTGCGCGCGGTGATACTTGAGCGTGTTCATGCATCGACCGAGACCGCGTGATGACATCCGTGTCCCTGCACAAGCAAGCGGCTACGGCCCTGGATGTAGACAAGGTCCGCGCGGACTTTCCTATACTCATGCGCCGGGTGCACGACTTGCCGCTCGTGTATCTGGATAATGCGGCCAGCAGCCAGATGCCGCAGCCGGTGATCGAGCGCTGGGTGCGCTATCAGCAAAGCGAGCATGCCAACGTGCACCGCGCGGTGCACGCCTTGAGTGAAATCGCCACGCGCGAATATGAGGGCGCGCGCGACAAGGTGGCGCGCTTCATCAATGCCCATGAGTCGCGTGAGGTTATCTTCACGCGCGGCACCACCGAGGGCATCAATCTGGTGATGCACGGCTTCGGGCGCGCGTTCATCAAGCAGGGCGATGAAATCATCCTGTCCGCGCTGGAGCATCACTCCAACATCGTACCGTGGCAGATGCTGTGCGAGGAAAAGGGCGCGCGGCTGCGCATTATTCCCATGAACGATGCCGGCGAGTTGCTGCTGGACGAATACGAAAAGCTGTTCAATGCGCACACCCGATTTGTGACGCTGGCGCATGTCTCCAATGCGCTCGGCACGGTGAATCCGGTGCGCGGGATGATTCATACCGCGCACCAGCACGGTGTTCCGGTGTTGCTTGATGGCGCGCAGGCTGCGCCGCACATGGCCGTGGACGTGCAGGAACTGGACTGCGATTTTTACACCTTTTCCGGTCACAAGATGTGCGGTCCTACCGGCATCGGTGTGTTGTACGGCAAGGCGCAGTGGCTGGAGAAGATGCAGCCTTACCAGGGCGGCGGCGACATGATATTGAACGTGACGTTTGAAAAAACCACTTACAACGCCATCCCTTATAAATTCGAGGCCGGCACGCCGCCCATTGCGGCGGCGATCGCCTTGGGTGTGGCGATAGATTATTTGAACGGCATCGGGATGGGGGCCATCGCGCAGCACGAGCAGGCGTTGTTGAGTTACGCCACCACGCAACTGCGCCAGGTGAAAGGCGTCCGCATCATCGGCACGGCGCAGGAAAAGGCGGCGGTGCTGTCGTTCACGCTGGAAGGTATCCATCCGCACGATGCGGGCACGCTGCTGGATATGGAAGGCATCGCCATCCGCGCCGGTCATCATTGCGCGCAGCCGGTGATGCAGCGCTTCGGTGTGCCCGCCACGGCGCGCGCATCGTTCGCGTTTTACAACACCTTCGCCGAGGTGGACGCGCTGATCGCGGGCATCCACAAGGTGCAAAAGGTGTTCGCATGAGGTGCCTATGAGTGATGGCAGGCAGCTCTATCAGGAAGTGATCATGGATCACAACAAGAAGCCGCGTAATTACGGCGTGCTGGCAGACGCCAATCGCCGCGCGGAAGGTCACAACCCGTTGTGCGGCGATCACATCAGCCTGGCGTTGCGTCTGGACGACGATCTGATACGCGAGATCGCCTTTCAGGGCGAGACCTGTGCCATCTGCAAGGCCTCGGCCTCGATGATGACCACCAACGTCAAGGGCAAGAGCGTGGCGGATGCGGAGACCCTGATTCAGGAGTTTCGTGACATGGCGACGGGTAAGCTCGACACGGCGACGCAAGCGCATCATCTCGGCCGGCTCAATGTATTCGCCGGCGTGCGCGAGTTGCCGACGCGGGTGAAGTGCGCGGTGTTGCCGTGGCACACGCTGCATGCCGCGTTTCATGAGGAGTCCAGCGCCACGACAGAGAGCGGCGAGTTTTAAACAGCCACCCATATATGCCCAAGATTGCCGACATCGAGAGAACACCCAACCCCAACGCGATGAAATTCGTGTTGCGCGAACCGCTCACGCAGGGCGTGGTGCGCTCGTATGAAAGTGCGCAACAGGCGGCGGGTGATCCGCTCGCCACGGCGCTGTTCCAGATTCCGCATGTGACGAATGTGTTTTACGTCGACCGCTGGCTGACCGTGACCCAGGACGGCATCGCCAACTGGGATGAATTGCTGAAACAGCTCGCCATACCGATCCGCGAGGCCAGCGCCAGCGAAACACAGGCGCTGGCCCCCGGCGTATCCACCGCTGTGCCGCAGGCCGGCATGAGCGTGGAAGACACGCTGCGTCTGGCCCAGATCAACCTGCTGCTGGACGACAAGGTGCGCCCCGCGCTGCTTGCCGACGGCGGCGGCATTGAGGTATTGAGTCTCGAAGGCAATCGTCTTGCCATTCGCTATCACGGCGCGTGCGGCACCTGCCCCAGCTCCACCATGGTGACCCTGAACGCGATCGAGAATCTGCTGCATACGGTAGAGCCCGAACTGGAAGTGGTTGCCGTCTAGAGTCTCTCGCATCCCGGTTGCTGATTTGTCCGGCGGCCTCATCCGCGTTAAAATATAAAGTTGATCGAATTCATTTCTATTAAGGAGCTTTACATGGCGGTTGAACGTACCTTTTCCATCATCAAGCCTGATGCCGTGGCCAAAAACCACATCGGCGCGATTTATCAGCGCTTTGAGAATAACGGCCTGCGCATTGTCGCCGCCAGGATGCTGCATCTGACGCGCGCGCAGGCGGAAGGGTTTTACGCCGTGCACCAGGCGCGCCCGTTCTTCAATGACCTGGTGAGCTTCATGATTTCCGGGCCGGTGATGATGCAGGTGCTGGAAGGCGAGAACGCCGTGGCCAAACACCGTGAGCTGATGGGCGCCACTGATCCCGCGAAGGCAGCGCCCGGCACGATACGCGCCGACTTCGCCGATACGGTGGACGAAAATGCCGTGCATGGTTCCGATTCGCTCGAAAACGCCAACATCGAGATCGAGTTTTTCTTCAAGCCCGGCGAGATGTGCGCGCGCACGCGATAAAACCCTTGGAAAACCCCGCCAAAACCAATCTGCTCAATTTCGACCGCGCGGCGCTGCGCGAGTATTTCGCCGCGATCGGTGAAAAGCCGTTCCGCGCCGGGCAGGTGTTGCAGTGGATGCATCAATATGATGCCGCTGATTTCGACGCCATGACCAACATCAGCAAGTCACTGCGCGAATGGCTCCAGGAGATCGCCGAAATCAGGGCGCCCGAGATCGCGCTCGATCAAACCGCCGCAGACGGCACGCGCAAATGGCTGTTGCGGCTGGACTCCGGCAACAGCATCGAAACGGTGTTTATTCCCGCCGAGGGGCGCGGCACCTTGTGCGTATCTTCACAGGCCGGTTGCACGCTGGACTGTTCGTTTTGCGCCACCGGAAAGCAGGGGTTTAACCGTAACCTGACGGTAGCGGAGATCATCGGTCAGGTGTGGGTGGCCAATCGCGCCTTAAAGCGCGAGCCGGGAGGCGCGCGTCTGATCACCAATGTCGTGTTTATGGGCATGGGTGAACCGCTGCTCAATTTCGACAATGTGGTGAGCGCGATGAACATCATGCTGGATGATCTTGGCTATGGCCTGTCCAAGCGCCGGGTCACGCTGAGTACCGCGGGCATGGTGCCGATGATAGATCAGTTACATGCCGTGAGCCCGGTCAGCTTGGCGGTATCGCTGCATGCGCCGAACGATGCGTTGCGCGATACGCTGGTGCCGCTCAATAAAAAATACCCCATCGCTGAATTGCTGGCGGCCTGCAAGCGTTATGTGGCGGACGAGCCCCGGCGGCGTGTGACCTTTGAGTATGTTATGCTCGACGGCGTAAACGACAGCCCGGAGCACGCCCATGAACTGGTGCGTCTCTTGAAAGAGGTGCCGAGCAAGGTGAATCTCATTCCCTTTAATCCGTTTCCCAACACCCAATACAAGCGCTCAAGCGCGCGCGCCATTGAGCGCTTTGGCGCCATCCTGATGGAAGCCGATCTGGTGACTATCACGCGCCGGACGCGGGGTGACGACATTGATGCGGCGTGCGGTCAGCTTGCAGGCAAGGTGCAGGATCGCGGGAGCCGTAGCCGCCGTTATGCGCTATTGCGCGGAGCGATCACGCCATGACGCGCAGCCCGGTAGTCATGATGATTGCCGGGCTGATGGTGGCGTCAAGCCTGTTGTTGGCCGCCTGTAGTTCCACCGGCAGAAGTTCCGATACCCTCACACCGACCGCAGACCGTCCCGACACGCTGGCCGAGACCAACGTGAAGCTCGGCATAGGCTATATGCAACAGGGCAAACCCGATCTCGCGCTCGGCAGGTTGCAACGCGCGCTCGAACTTGAACCCAATCTTGCGAGCGGACACAACGCCATCGCCATTCTGTACGAGCAACTCGGCAAGCTTGATCTCGCGGACGAACACTACCAGCGCGCGGTGGCGCTCAAGCCGCAGGATTCCGCTGCGCACAACAACTACGGCACCTTTCTGTGCAGCAAGCGCAACCAGCTCGACAAGGCCGAGCAGCAGTTTCTGGAGGCGCTGAAAAACCCCCTCTACGACACGCCCGAGTTTGCCTACGAAAACGCTGGTCTGTGTGCCAAGCGCAAGCCGGATGTGGCCAAGGCGGAGCAGTACTTCCGCAAGGCGCTGGAGCTGAACCCCAGGCTGCCCACCTCGCCTTACCAGATGGCACTCATCAACTTCGAGGCGCAGCGTTATCTGCCCGCGCGTGCCTACTTCCAGCGTCATGCCGAAATCGCCAAACATACCCCGCAGAGCCTGTGGCTCGGTATCCGCATCGAGCGTGAGCTGGGGGATAAAAACGCCGTGTCGAGTTATTCGCTTTATCTCAAGTCCAACTTCCCGGACTCGGACGAGGCGCGGCTGTTGCGGGAATCCGGAACCGGTCCCGTGGAGACGCCGCCACTCCGTCATGGCCACTCTGGATAGGATGGCGGAAGGGGGCGGGTCAACGGCGTTGGCCGGCCCCGGCGCACGGCTGCGCGCAAGACGCGAAAGCATGGGCTTGTCGGTGGAGCAGGTGGCCGACAAGCTGCGGCTGGATGTGAGATACATACAGGCGCTGGAGCAGGATAACCATGCCGATATCGCGGCGCCGGTCTTTGTGCGCGGTTATCTGCGCAGCTACGCGGCGCTGCTGGAGCTTCCCGCGGACGCCATCGTCGAATGCTATGCCGCGGACAATGCGGATACCGCTGCGCTGTTCGAGGGGCCTGCGCAACCCAAGCCGAAACAATGCATCAGAGCCTCGGAGTTACGCTGGCTGATATGGATTGGCGGGGCAGCTCTTATTATCATTGTCGCAGTTGCCTTTATCTTCGGCGGGCGCATACCAGGCCTGCTCAGCGCCGGACCGACTGCACAGCCGGCAGCCACTGCCACAATCCGCACGGCAGCGGAAACCGGAGAGCTGTCGGCGCAAGGAACAAGCGCGCCCGATCTACCAGCGCAAGCCGCATCAGATCCAGCCTCAGCCGAACCACAACCTCCTTCCGTCACGACCCATAAAGTGGTGTTGCGCCTCAGCGCCGATTCCTGGGTGGCCATCAGCGACGCGAGCGGTGAGGAAGTGGTGTATGAGCTCATGCGCGCCGGCAGCACGCTGGTGCTGGAGGGTGTGCAGCCGCCGTTGCAGGTGGTGCTGGGTAATCCCTCCGCGGTAATGGTCGAGTATAATGGCACCTTATTCGATCACTCGCGCTTCAGCTCTAACGGCGTGGCGCGTTTCGCGCTCGGCGCCGGTGCGCGCCAATAACCCGGGTCAAGCACGGACAGCCATGCAACATCACATCAACATCCCGCGCCGCAAATCACGCCAGATCATGGTGGGTAATGTTGCGGTCGGCGGCGATGCACCGGTCTCGGTGCAGAGCATGACCAACACCGATACCTGCGATGTCGCGGCCACGGTGGCGCAGATCCGCGCGCTGGAAAAGGTCGGCGCGGACATCGTGCGCGTCTCCACTCCCACGATGGAAGCGGCCGAGGCCTTCGGCCTGATAAAAAAACAGGTCAACGTGCCGCTCGTCGCGGATATTCACTTTGATTACAGGATTGCACTGCGCGTCGCGGAGCTCGGCGCGGATTGCCTGCGCATCAATCCCGGCAACATCGGGCGCGAAGACCGCGTGCGCGCCGTGGTGGAGTCGGCGCGCGAACATAACATCCCGATACGCATCGGCGTCAACGCGGGGTCACTCGAAAAAGACCTGCAAAAAAAATACGGCGAACCCACGCCGGAGGCGATGGTGGAATCCGCGCTGCGCCATGTGGAGATTCTGGATCGCCTAAATTTCAAGGAGTTCAAGGTGAGCATCAAGGCCTCCGAGGTGTTCATGATGGTGGAGGCCTACCGCCTGCTGGCGAAGCAGATCGAACAGCCGCTGCATCTAGGTGTTACCGAGGCGGGCGGGCTGCGCTCGGGCACGGTCAAGTCGGCCATCGCGCTCGGCATGCTGCTGGTGGAGGGCATCGGCGACACCATTCGCGTTTCGCTCGCGGCCGACCCGGTGGAGGAGATCAAGGTCGGCTTTGATATTCTGAAGAGCCTGCACATCCGCAACAAGGGCATCAACCTCATCGCCTGCCCGTCGTGTTCGCGCCAGGAGTTCGATGTCATCAGCACGGTGAACGCGCTTGAGGCGCGTCTCGAAGATATTCTGGAGCCGATGGATGTCGCCGTGATCGGCTGCGTGGTGAACGGCCCGGGCGAGGCGCGCGGTGCCGAGATCGGACTCGCGGGCGGCGCGCCCAACCTGCTCTATCTCGACGGCAAGCCGGATCACAAGGTGAGCAACGAGCAACTGGTGGACGAACTCGAGCGTGCGATACGCGGCAAAATCAGGCTGCGTCAGCAGCTTGGCCAACACGAACATCATCATCCGGTGATTGCTATTAAACGAGTAGCGAGTGGCGAGTAGCGTGAAAACAGTGGCGAGTAGCGAGTGGCGAGGAACTAGGAACTATAGATTGGTGCTATATTTCCATTCCTCGCCACTCGCCACTCGCCACTCGCTACTGTCTTTATGATCCAGGCCATCCGCGGCATGAACGACATCCTGCCGCAGCAGACACCCTATTGGGCGTATGTGGAAGAGCGCGTGCGCACGCTGCTCACCGCCTGCGGTTACGCGGAGATCCGTCTGCCGCTGGTAGAATTCACCGAGCTGTTCACACGCTCCATCGGCGCAGTCACCGACATCGTCGAGAAGGAGATGTACACCTTTGCCGATCGCAATGGCGACAGCCTGACGCTGCGCCCGGAAGGCACCGCCGGCTGCGTGCGCGCCGCCATCGAGCACGGACTGCTGCACAACCAGACCCAGCGTCTGTGGTATCAGGGGGCGATGTTCCGTCACGAGCGTCCGCAGAAGGGCCGTTATCGCCAGTTTCACCAGATCGGCGTGGAGACCTACGGCTTCAGCGGACCGGACATCGACGCTGAACTGATCCTGTTGAGTGCGCGCCTGTGGCGCATGCTGGGCTTGGCCGGCCTCACGCTACAGATCAACTCGCTCGGCACGCATGCCGCGCGTGTTGCGTACCGCATCGAACTGGTGCGTTATTTCACCACGCACATTCATGCGCTGGATGAGGACAGCCAGCGCCGTCTGCACACCAACCCGCTGCGCATACTCGACAGTAAAAATCCCGCGTTGCAGACGTTGATTGAGGGCGCGCCGCGCCTGGCCGATCATCTGGACGAGGAATCACGCGTCCACTTTGCCGGGCTGTGCACGACGCTGGACCGCGCGGGCGTGGCCTATCAAATCAATCCGCGTCTGGTGCGCGGGCTCGACTACTACGACCGCACCGTGTTCGAGTGGGTGACCGACCGGCTCGGAGCGCAGGGCACGGTGTGCGCGGGCGGGCGTTACGACACGCTGGTGGAGCAGATCGGCGGCAGAGCCACCCCCGCCATCGGCTTCGCGCTGGGAATGGAGCGACTGGTAGCACTGCTGGTCGATGCCGGTGTTGTGCCACCGGAGCAACACCCGCACGCCTACCTCGTGCTGGCAGGCGAGGCGGCGGAAAAACAGGGCTGGCCGCTGGCGGAAATGCTGCGCGACGCGCTGCCCGCGCTGCGGCTGGTGGTGCATTGCGGCGGCGGCAGTTTCAAAAATCAACTGAAGCGCGCCGACAAAAGCGGCGCTCGCTATGCGCTGATCCTGGGTGATGAAGAAGCGCAGCAGGCCGAGATCAGCGTCAAGGATTTACGCGCGGAACAGGCCGCGCAGATACGCATGCCGCAGCACGCATTGGCCGTTTTTCTAGCCAAGCAAATTTAATCCAATAACAAGGGCCGGGAAAACCTCGGTGCATGATGGCAAAAATCCCGCTTCAGCCCTAAGGGATCTATGGTAAATAGAGCTGAAAACACACTGTTTTTATGGGACAATGGCAATGCAATTTTCCGAACCAAAGCGGGACGATGATCGTGCCCACGGCGGTAGGTTTTGAGGCCGCACATATACACCAGCCAGACGCACGTTACTCCCAGCGATGCCCGTTGCACAGCCCATAGTGAGTGCCATAATGAGTAACGGCGGCGCCATGCCCCCAAGTCTGGAGGCGGTGGATATCGAGTGCGAGCGCGGCGAGCGGATATTGTTCAGTGGTCTCTCGCTTTCCCTGCGGCCCGGGAACCTAATGCTGATCGAAGGACCTAATGGCAGTGGCAAGACCAGCCTGTTGCGCATCTTGTGTGGTCTTGCTCAGCCGAGCAGCGGAGTGGTGCGCTGGCGTGGCACGGACATCACTCAGACGCGCGACCAGTTCCGCGCGGAGTTGATCTATCTCGGCCATAATCACGGCGTGAAGGGAGACCTCACGCCGTATGAAAATTTAAGCATCGCGCGTGACCTGGCGTGCGCTAGGCAGGACATCACGCTGGATGAAGCCCTGGACGCTGTCGGGCTGGCGGGTTTTGAAGATGTGCCGGCGCGCACCTTGTCGGCGGGGCAGCGCCGCCGTGTGGCACTGGCGCGGCTGCTGGTGACGGAGGTGCGGCTGTGGGTGCTGGATGAACCGTTCACCGCGCTGGATACGCGCGGCGTGACGCTGGTGGAGCGGATGCTGGCCGGGCACCTGGCGCAGGGCGGTATGGCGGCGGTAAGCACGCACCATCCGGTCGCGGTGGCCGAGGTGGATATTGTGCGTCTGGAGTTGAGTTGATGAGTGAAGCGCCCGGACTGTTTACGGCATTAGGCGTGCTGATCCGCCGTGATCTGCTGCTTGCGCTGCGCCGGCGCGCGCAGATATTGAATCCGCTGGTGTTCTTCGTCATCGTGGTCACCCTGTTTCCTCTCGGCCTGGGACCGGAGCCGAATCTGTTGCAGAAGCTCGCGCCCGGCGTGTTGTGGGTTGCCGCGCTGCTCTCCGCCATGCTCTCGCTGGAGGCGATGTTTCATTCGGATTTCGAAGACGGTTCGCTGGAGCAATTGCTGCTCGCGCCGCAGCCGGTGTTCATCACCGTCATCGCCAAGGTGCTGACGCATTGGCTGCTGTCCGGTCTGCCGCTGCTGCTGTTGGCGCCGCTGCTGGCGCTGTGGCTGCACCTGTCGCCGGATGCCATCGTGGTGTTGCTCGCCTCGCTCGCACTCGGCACGCCGGTGTTGAGTCTGATCGGCGCAATCGGCGTGGCGCTTACCGTGGGCCTGCGTCGCGGCGGTGTGTTGTTGTCGCTGCTGGTGCTGCCGTTGTACATCCCGGTGCTCATCATGGGCGCGGGCGCGGTGGACGCTGCGGCGAGCGGTCTTGCGGCGGGCGCGCATCTTTCGATTCTCGGCGCGCTGCTGCTGTTGTCCCTGTCGCTGGCGCCGTGGGCCGCAGGCGCGGCATTACGTATCAGCGTGGAATGAAATTTGATTTCGCACCGCGCGGAATGAATCCGCGCGGGCGACCAAAGGGGAGAGCTACCGCTTCTCCCCTTTGGGAACCCCATCGTTAAGGAGCCCGCGCCAAGAGCGCGGGGAATATTTAAATGTGGGTCTGGCTGCATAAATTCGGTTCACCGAAATATTTTTACAACGTGTCGGGCAAGATACTGCCGTGGGTGGGCGGCGCGACCGTGCTGCTGATTCTGGTTGGATTGTATCTCGGCCTGTTCGCCTCGCCGGCCGATTATCAGCAACGCGACAGCGTGCGCATCATGTACATCCACGTGCCGAGCGCGTGGAATTCCATGTTCATTTATCTGGTGATGGCGGCGGCCGCCGCGATTGGCCTCATCTGGAACATCAAGATCGCCGATATCGCCGCCGCTGTTTCGGCACCCATCGGTGCGTCGTTCACCTTCATCACGCTGGTCACCGGCTCGCTGTGGGGCAAGCCGATGTGGGGCACGTGGTGGGAATGGGATGCACGGCTCACCTCGGAGCTGATCCTGCTGTTTCTGTATCTCGGTTACATTGCGCTGCAATCCGCCTTTGAAGACCGGCGTACCGCGGCGCGCGCTTCGGCCGTGCTGGCCATTGTGGGCGCGGTCAACGTGCCCATCATTTACTACTCGGTGCAGTGGTGGAATACATTGCACCAGCCGCAAAGCCTCGGCGTGGGCATGTCGACCATCCATGCGAGCATGTTGCTGCCGCTGTTGCTCATGGCGCTGGGTTTCAAGCTGCTTTACGTCACCCTGCTTTTGATGCGTACGCGTACCGAGGTGCTGGAGCGTGAACGCAACAGCGCCTGGGTGCAGGAATTGGCGCAGGCATTGTCAGGCAAATCTTCCTCGGACCAGGTCAGGAGCAGCAATGAACAGCGCTGATTTTTTTCACATGGGCGGTTATGGCCTTTATGTCTGGGGCTCGTATGGCGTTGCCCTGGCGGTGCTCGCGCTGAATGTGGCGCTGGCGCACCAGCACCAGCGCAGGGTGCTGCGTACCATCACGCGCAGCGCGCGGCGTGACAGGAGCTGCGCATGACGCCGCGCCGCCGCCGTCTGATGATAGTACTGCTGATCCTGCTGGCGGTCGGTGTGGCCGCTGCGCTCACGCTCAATGCCTTCCGCGGCAATCTGGTGTTTTTCTATGGCCCCAGCCAGCTCGCCGGCGTGGAAAAGGTGCATGAGCGCAACCTGCGTCTCGGCGGCCTGGTGGAGCAGGGCAGCGTCAAGCGCGAGGACGACGGCCTCACCGTGCACTTTAATGTCACGGACAACGTGACAACTGTGCCCGTCACCTACAAAGGGATACTGCCGGACTTGTTCCGCGAGGGCCAGGGTGTGGTGGCGCAGGGCCGACTCAATGCGGGCGGAGAGTTCATGGCGGAAGAGGTGCTCGCAAAGCATGATGAGAATTACATGCCGCCGGAAGTGGCCGCAGCGCTCAAACAAGCCAGCGAAGCGGGGGGGAAGACGCCGCAGTTCACGGGTACTCTGATGATGCAGGGAGGTTCGAACAAATGATACCTGAGATTGGCCATTTTGCGCTCATCCTTGCGCTCGGCGTCGCGCTGGTGCAAACCATACTGCCGCTGGTCGGCGCGGCGCGCGGCATTCCATCATGGATGGCGGTGGCGCGTCCCGCAGCGCGGGCCCAGTGTGTGTTTCTGCTGATTGCGTTTATGGCCCTCACGTATGCCTTTATCGCCAATGATTTCTCGGTGCTGTACGTGGCCAGCAACTCCAACTCGGCCATGCCCTGGTATTACCGCGTCACCGCGGTGTGGGGCGCGCATGAGGGTTCGCTGTTGTTGTGGGTGCTCATCCTCAGCGCCTGGATGGTGGCGGTGACATTTTTCAGCCGCAGCCTGCCGCAGGATTTCGTGGCGCGTGTGCTGGGCGTGATGGGGTTTATCAGCATCGGCTTTTTGTTGTTCATGTTGCTGACTTCGAATCCGTTTCAGCGCCTGCTGCCCGCCGCCGCGGAAGGGCGCGAACTTAATCCGCTGCTGCAAGACCTTGGCCTCATCATCCACCCGCCCATGCTGTACATGGGCTACGTCGGGCTTTCCGTTGCCTTCAGCTTTGCCATCGCGGCCCTGCTGGGCGGCAAGCTCGACTCCGCCTGGGCGCGCTGGTCGCGTCCCTGGACGACGGTGGCGTGGATATTTCTGACCTTCGGCGTCATGCTGGGCAGTTGGTGGGCCTATTACGAACTGGGCTGGGGCGGCTGGTGGTTTTGGGATCCGGTAGAGAACGCTTCGTTCATGCCCTGGCTGGTGGCCACGGCGCTCATCCACTCGCTGGCGGTGACCGAAAAGCGGGGCGGATTCAAGAGCTGGACCGTGCTGCTGGCGATCATGGCGTTCTCGCTCTCGCTGCTCGGCACCTTCCTGGTGCGTTCGGGCGTCCTGACATCGGTGCACGCCTTTGCCACCGATCCGGAGCGCGGTCTGTTCATATTGATTTTCCTGGTGCTGGTGGTGGGCCTCTCGCTCGCACTGTATGCGTGGCGGGCACAGCGCGTGGGGCTGGGCGGCGACTTCGAGCTGGTGTCACGCGAGTCCATGCTGCTGGGTAACAACGTGCTGCTGATGGTGGCGGCGGCGAGCGTCCTTCTCGGCACTCTGTATCCGCTGATTGTCGATGCGCTGGGGCTGGGCAAGATATCCGTTGGCCCGCCGTACTTTAATGCCGTGTTTATCCCGCTGATGGTGCCGCTGATCTTTCTCATGGGCATAGGCCCGGTGGCGCGCTGGAAGCAGGCCAGTATTCCCGACCTGGTAACGCGCCTGCGCTGGGCGTTGCTGGTCAGTGTGGTGACGGCCCTGCTGTTGCCGGTGCTGCTGGGCACATGGACAATCATGATCAGCCTGGGATTCTTCATGGCCTTTTGGATTATTCTGTCCAGTCTTAAAAATCTGTGGGATGTGGCCGGGCGCAATGGTCTGAGTGGTCTGGCGCAAGGCCTGCTCAATATCCCGCGCGGCTACTACGGCATGTTTTTCGCGCACCTGGGCGTGGCGCTGTTCGCGCTCGGCGTGTGTATCTCCGGCGGCTACAGTCTGGAGAAGGAGCAGCGCATGGAGCCGAGCGAAAGCGTGGAGCTGGCTGGGTACGAGTTCAGGTTCGACGGTGTGCAGGATGTCGCCGGACCCAATTATCAGGCCAAGGAGGGTGTGGTGGTTGTGAGCAAGGCAGGCAAGGAATTGCTCACCATGCGGCCGCAGAAGCGCGTCTATCTGGTGCAAAAGAACCCCACCACGGAGGCCGACATAGACGCGGGCTTGTTCCGCCATCTCTATGTGGCGCTGGGCGAGCCGGTAGGCAACGAGGCGTGGAGTCTGCGCGTGTATTACAAGCCCTTCGTGCAATGGATATGGATGGGCCCGCTGGTCATGATGCTGGGCGGATTCATCGCCGCGACCGACAGACGCTATCGCCTGGCTACGCGCCAGGTGCCGGATCAGGGCGCGGCGGCAGTGGCACGGGGTTAACCTGACATGCGTGCGCGCTCTCTGATCCCGCTCGGGATATTTGCCACCCTGGTGGCGCTGCTGTGGGCGGGGCTATACCTGAATCCACACGAAGTGCCTTCGCCGCTGATTGACAAGCCCGCGCCGGAGTTCACCCTGCCGCAGTTGCAGGATCCCGCCCGGAATATCGGCAGCAAGGATCTGCTCGGCAAGGTCACCCTGCTCAATGTGTGGGCCTCGTGGTGTGTCGCATGCCGCGAGGAGCATCCCCTGCTGGTGGCGCTGGCCAAGACCGGTCAGGTGGATGTCTACGGTCTGAATTATAAAGACACGCGTCAGGACGCCCTGCGCTGGCTCGACGGATTGGGCAACCCCTATGTGGTGAGCGCGTTCGATGAGCAGGGTAACGTGGGCATCGATTACGGCGTGTACGGCGTGCCGGAAACCTACGTCATAGATCGCGCCGGCATTATCCGTTACAAGATGATCGGGCCGCTCACGGAGGATAACCTGAAAAACATAGTGTTGCCGCTGGTGCGGAAGTTACAGGAATGAAAACAGTCATCGCGGTTGGTCTGATGCTGTGTGGCGCCTTGTCATGGGCCGCTGCGCCTGCGCCGCAGGATGAGCAGATGGAGGCGCGCTACCGCGCCCTGACCTCCGAGTTGCGTTGCCTCGTGTGCCAAAACGAAAGCATCTCGGATTCGCATGCGGACCTGGCCAAGGATTTGCGCAATCAGGTGCGCGCCATGATGGAAGCCGGCAAGATGGACAAGGAGATCACGGATTATCTGGTGGCGCGCTACGGTGATTTCGTGCTGTTCCGTCCGCGCTTGAAAGGGCTCACGGCGGCGTTGTGGTTTGGCCCCTTTGTCCTTACCGGGCTGGGTGTGCTGCTGTTGATCTATTATGTGCTGCGCCGTCGCAAGGGCATGAGTGATGCTCCGCTATCGGGTGGCGAGCAAGATCGTCTGCGCAGTGTGCTGCGTGGCGCTGAGGGAGAGAACAAGGGATGAGTGTATTCTGGCTGGTGGCCGCGGTGATGATGATCATCGCGTTGGTCTTCCTGTTGCCGCCACTGCTGCGGCGAGACAATCAGGTAACGATTACGCATGATGCGCTGAACGTCAAAATATATCAGGATCAGCTGAGCGAGCTTGAGAATGATTTGAATATCGGCACGATCAGCGCCGGGCAGTTCGAGCAGGCGAGCCGCGACTTGCAACGCAAGCTGCTGGAGGATGTGTCCGGCACCGGGCACGCGCCGGGCCAGGTGCCGGCCCGCGTGATCGAGGGGCGTGGCGTCGCAGTAGCCATCGCGCTCCTGATCCCCCTGCTCAGCACCGTGCTGTATCTGCAACTGGACCATGTGCGCGAAAATGCCGCTGCCCCGCCCATGGCTGACGGTTCAGGCGGCTTTTCACCGCAGATGATGGTGCAGCGTCTGGAGCAGAAGCTGAAGGAAAACCCCGCCGACAGTGAAGGCTGGCTCAGGCTGGCTCGCTCATACAGCGTGCTGGAGCGCTATGCTGACGCGCGCGACGCCTACGCCAAGGCCCTGCCGCTGGTGGACGGGAATGCCGACCTGCTGGCTGACTATGCCGAGGCCATTGTGCTCAGCGACCCGGAGCAGCGCATCACACAGCAGCCGGTGGAGTTGTTCAAAAAGACTTTACAGCTCAACGCTAATCAACCCAAGGCCTTGTGGTTCACCGGCATGATGGCGTTTCAAAGTGGTGACTATCCAAGCGCCGTAACGATCTGGCGCCGTCTGGAAAAGCTCATACCGGATGATGTGGAAGGATCGAAGGTCATCCGGCAGGGTATCGCCGAGGCCGAGGCGCGTGTGGCGCAAGCAACGGGCAAAACCCCGGACAATACAGTGAAGGCCAAAAAGTAAAGGCAGGAATTCCCGCATGGAAATTTACCAAAGCGAGCAAGAACAGGCCGAAGCGCTGAAACAATGGTGGCGCGAAAACACCAGGGTGGTGATCGGCGTGGTAGTGATCGGTCTCGGCGCGGCGTTTGCCGTGTGGACCTGGCGCGATTACCACAAGACCCAGGCCGAGAAGGCTGCGGTGGAATACGGGCAGTTGGTGGTTGAGGTCAAGCGCGGTGCAGCCAAGGAAGGTTTTGAGCGTGGCGTGCGTATCATGGGCGAATTCAGCGGTACGCCGTATGCCGTTCTGGCCGCACTGGCGAATGCCAGGCTCGCGCTCGATAACGGCGATGTCGCCGCTGCGCGCACACAACTGGAGTGGGCGCTGGCGCATGCGCGCGAAACCTCACTGCAACAGCTTGCACGCTTGCGCCTGGCGCGCGTGATGCTGGAGCAGGGCGAGGCTCAGGCCGCGTTCAAGCTCATGAGTGGTGCCGAGGCGGGTGGCTACAGCGCCGAGTACGTCGAGGTGCAGGGTGATATCCATCTCGCCCTCAAGCAGCCCGGATCCGCACGCAGTGCCTGGCTGCGGGCACTGCAGGCAGTACCCGCAGGCACGGACAAGGCTGCGCTGCTGCAAATGAAACTTGATGATCTGGGTGCGGTGAATACTTCAGCGCCATCTACAGCGCCATCTACAGCATCGGCCACAGCACCGGCCAAACCATGATGCGTCTCGCGGCAATCATGCTGCTCGCCATCAGCACCGGCGGCTGCGGTACCGTCAACGATTATCTGCGCGGCAAAGACAACTCCGAACCGCCGGCCGCGCTGACCAATTTCCCGGCCAGCGTCACAGTGCAGACCGCATGGTCAACGCGCGTGGGATCGGGCAGCGACAGCGAGTACTTCAAGTTGTCGCCCAGCGTGGCGAACGGCAAGGTGTTCGCGGCGGATCGCAGAGGCCGCGTCAGCGCCTACGATGCGGTCAGCGGACGTGCGCTCTGGAGCGTAGAGACCAAGGCCCCGATCTCTGGCGGGCCGGGCAGCGGCGAGGGCCTGGTGCTCGTAGGTTCGAGCGACGGCGAGGTGTTGGCCCTGGCGGAAGGCAATGGGGCAGTGCTGTGGCGCGTGCGTGTCTCGAGCGAAGTCCTCTCCGCGCCGCGCGCCGCGCAGGGTATCGTGGTGGTACGCACCGTGGACGGCAAGCTGTTCGGACTCAATGTACAGGACGGCAAGCGCCAGTGGGCGCATGACAGCAGCGTGCCCGCGCTCACCCTGCGCAGCACCGGCGCGCCGGTGATCGCAGGCGACAAGGTGTTGGGTGGATTTGCCAGCGGGCGGCTGGTCGCGCTTTCCATCAGCGACGGCAAGGTGCTGTGGGAAACCGCCATCGCCGAGCCGCGCGGGCGCTCGGAGCTGGAACGGCTGGTGGACATCAGCGCCGAGCCGCAGGTCGCGGACAGGATGGTTTATGTCACGAGCTATCAGGGGCGCGTTGCCGCACTCGATCTGGAATCCGGACGACTGGTGTGGACACGCGACATGTCCTCGTACGCCGGGTTGACGGTGGATGATCGCGCCGTTTATGTCACCGATGCCAAAGGGCAGGTGTTCAGCCTGGATCGCCGCGACGGACGCGCGCTCTGGAAGCAGGATAAATTACGCGCCCGCGCCGTGACCGCACCCGCGGTCTGGAATGATTATGTCGCCGTGGGTGATTTCGAAGGATACCTGCACTGGATGGCGCGCGACGACGGCCACTTTGTCGCCCGCACACGCATCGATGACGACGGCATCCTCACGCAGCCTACGGCGGTCGATGATCTGCTCTACGTGCATGGCAAGGGCGGAGTTCTTGCAGCACTGCGTATCGCTAATAAAAGCAGCAAATAGCAAGATGCCAAATTTTATGTCTTTCTTGCCACTCGTAACTGCCTTTATATGAAACCCGTTATCGCACTCGTCGGTCGGCCCAATGTCGGCAAATCCACGCTGTTCAATCGGCTCACGCGCTCGCGTGATGCGCTGGTGGCGGATATGCCTGGCCTCACCCGCGACCGTATTTACGGCGACGGCAAGATGGGCGACAGGCCTTACCTCGTGGTGGACACAGGTGGCCTGGGTTCGGATCAGGCGGGCATCGAGGCGCTGGCGGCGGAGCAGACCTGGATTGCCGTCGAGGAGTCGGATGTCACACTGCTGATCGTGGACGGGCGCGCCGGGCTCACCGCAGAAGATGCGCGCATCGCCACACGCCTGCGGCGCACCGGCAAGCCGGTGTTTCTGGTGGTGAACAAGGGCGAGGGGTTGGATGCCGAAGGGGTTTCGGCGGAGTTTCATGCGCTGGGCATGGGCGCGCCGCATGTCATCTCCTCCGCGCACGGCACCGGCGTGGAGGAGTTGATGGACAGTGTGCTCGCCGGTTTCCCGCGCGCGGAAGAGGCGCCGGAAGCGGAGGGTGTCAGGCTCGCGGTCGTCGGTCGCCCGAACGCAGGCAAGTCAACGCTGATCAATCGCCTGCTCGGCGAAGAGCGCGTGCTGGCGTTCGATGAGCCCGGCACGACGCGCGACAGCGTTTCCATTCCGTTCGAGCGCAAGGGCACACACTACACGCTGATAGACACCGCCGGCGTGCGCAGAAAGAGCCGCATGAGTGAGGGCATCGAAAAGCTGAGCGTGATAAAAACATTGCGCGCCATCGACAATGCCAACGTCATCATTCTGATGCTCGACGCCCAGGCCGGCGTGACGGAGCTGGATGCGTCGCTGCTGGGACTGGTGCTGGAGTCCGGGCGCGCGCTGGTGATTGCCGTGAACAAGTGGGATAGTGCGGATGCCGATGAGCGTGCGCGCATCAAGCAGGAACTCGATCGCAGATTGTCGTTTGTGGATTTTGCCAGCATCCATTTTATCTCTGCGCTGCGCGGCACGCGCGTGGCCGAATTATTCACCTCGGTGGACAAGGCCTATGCCTCGGCCATGCGCAAGCTGGAGACCGGCGAACTGACGCGCCTGCTGGAAAAGGCCCTAGCCACACACCAGCCGCCGCTGGTGCAGGGACGGCGTATCAAGCTGCGCTATGCACATCAGGGTGGACACAACCCGCCGGTGATAGTGATTCACGGCAACCGGATTGTTTCCGTGCCGGAGTCGTACAAACGTTATCTCGCCAACAGTTTTCGCAGCGCACTCAAATTGACGGGCACGCCGCTCAGGCTGGAATTCAGGAGTGGGGAAAATCCCTACGCGGGCAAACCGCGCGACTGATTTTCGCGACGACACCAAGGAGCTTGCTAGGGAGTCTCTGATTTATTCAGAGCTTCCCTAGCAAGGTGACATCACAGTTTACGTCCCCGTCCCCTGTTGAGGGGCGGGGGCTAGAGTATATAGTTGGGGTTCTTCCCGGCTGCTACGGAACAAGCAACTGCGTTGCCGGCACGCGGCCATTCTCCGGCTCGGCGGCCGTTTCGCCATCCTCTTCTTCTTCATCTTCTTCGCGCGGTGCGGCCTTGCCGTCGCGGATCAGACTGGCACGCTGTTGCAGGTAGGCATCGCGCGTGAAGGTGTAAGGATCGAGCGCCGCCTCTTCCAGCACACGCTCCGCACTCAACAGGCGCGCACGCTGGTCGATGACCTTGAGCGCCAATGCCTGGTTGCGCGCGGAGACATCGGAGTGCTGATTGAGCAGGTCGAGCTGGTAGTCCACCGCCAAACCTATGCCGTCGCGCACCGTGCTGGGGCCAAAGAACGGCAACACCAGATAGAAGCCTTTACCTACGCCCCAGTAGCCGAGCGTCTGTCCGAAATCCTCCTTGTTCGCCTCCAGGCCCATGGGCGTGGAGACATCGAGCAGGCCGAACAGGCCGAACGTGGAGTTGTAGACGAAACGCTGTATGTCCTCGGCACCCTGCTCAAACTTGCCCTGCAGGAAGTCGTTGATGATGACGATGGGATAGGCGAGATTGCTGAAGAAATTGCCCACGCCGGTGCGCGCAGGCTGTGGTACTGCGTACTCGTAACCAGTGGCAACCGGCTTGAGGACGGCTTTATCGACCGTGTCGTTGAAGCTGTACATCGTGCGATTGAAGGTTTCGAGCGGGTCGTTCTTCACGTCCGTGTGCTGGTTGATGGCGCAGCCGGAGAGCAGCGCATAAGCAGCCACGAGGCCGAGACAGGCAGGGAGGTGAGCAAGCCGGATAGTGTTCATGTGTGTGCTTTTTTTTTGTGTTTTTCATTGGGACAGGAAGGCAGTACCCACCCATACGTGGGCCGATTATGACATAAACCGCCTATTCTTCAATAGCGGCTGCATCCGGGCGGACATGAGCCGTTTCCGGCGGTAAAAACAGGGCGGGATCGACCAGCGCCCGGTTCAGGCTCACGCCCCAGTGCAGATGGGGGCCGGTGGCGCGTCCGGACATGCCCACCGCGCCGATGAGGTCTCCGCGCGCAAGACTCCGGCCAGGTTTGACGGCTATGCGCGAAAGGTGGCAATACATCGTAATCAGCCCCTGGCCGTGGTCGATAAATACGGTGTTGCCGTTGAAGAAATAGTCGCCGGTGCCGATGACCCGGCCCGCTGCCGGGGCCTGTACCGGCGCGCCCATGTCCGCCGCCAAGTCGAGCCCGCTGTGAGGTTTGCGCGGCTGATCGTTGAAATAGCGCCGCAAGCCGAAGGGGCTGCTGAGCGGCCCTTCCGCCGGTGGCGCGAAGGCCGTGTCCACCTCCGCGCTGTCGCTCCACTCTGCCAGGGCGGCGTTGATTTCCACGGTCTCTTTTTCGATGCGCACGAGGTCTTCCGGCGTCGGTTCCACCTTGCGCTTGTCCTTGAGCGTGAGGTGCTGGGTTTCATACTGTTTGTCGCGCACAGTGAAACGCTGCGACAGCGTTTTTCCGTTCACGCGTAACTGTATGCTCTGCTCACCCGGCTCGACGCTGAGCGGAATGCCGATGACGGTTTTCCAATGTCCTTCATCACGCACGACGAGTGCGCGCGCCCCGTTGTAGTACACCTGTGGCACGCCATCGCTGCTGCTCACTGCCAGCGGAATAATGGCGATCCCGCCCGGCACCGGTTCGGCCTGCGGCAAGGCCAGCGTCGGCAGCGGCAGGATGAGAAGCACGAGGAACAGCAACCTACTCCTCAGGAGACACAAAGTAAGAATACGCCGCTGACGGCGTGTCTCCTGAGTAAAAACCCTGTTAACTCTACCCCCACCCTGTCCCGCCCCCTCAACAGGGGGCGGGAACGTGTCGGAGAGTGTAGCTTTAATAATGAACCTATTAGTCATCGACGGCCTGCTCAACGCTGCATATCAAACGGCCTGCGCCGAGGCGGGCCTCCACGCGGTCGCCCGGTGCGACTGCGCGTGCGGAGCGTATCACGTCGCCCTGCGGCAGCCGCTGCACGATGGCGTAACCGCGCGCGAGCGTGGCGAGCGGGCTGACTGCTTCCAGAGCGCGCGTGAGCGTGGCGAGGCCGGTGCGGTATTTTTCCAGCCGCTGGCGCAGCGCGCCATCAAGCCGCAGCGCCAGCGTTTCGCGCCGCGCACGCAGTTGCTGCAGGCGATAGAGCGGCGTCTGCTGTTGCAGGCGCGCGTGCAGTTCCGCCGCCCGGCTCAGGCGCACGTGTTGCGTGGCGCGCCAGGCGAGTTGCAGGCGCTGTTCCAGTTCATCGAGGCGCTGTGCGCGTTCGCGCAGGCGCTGGCCGGGGTGCTGCAAACGCCGTTGCAGAAAGCGCAGTGACTGCCGCGTCTGGTCGAGTTGCGTGCGCATGAGAAACGCCAGCCGCGCCTGCATGCGGGCGAGCGTCTGCCGCCACGCCGCCGCGTCGGGGCTCACCAGCTCCGCCGCCGCGGTGGGTGTGGGCGCGCGCTGGTCGGCGACGAGGTCGGCGATGGTGAAATCGATCTCGTGGCCGATGCCGGTGACGACCGGTATGCCGCACACGTAGATTGCGCGCGCCACCACCTCTTCATTGAATGCCCACAGGTCTTCGAGCGAGCCGCCGCCGCGCGCCACAATGAGCACGTCGCACTCGCGGCGCTGGTCCGCGAGCCGGATCGCGGCGGCGATTTTTTCCGCCGCGCCTGCGCCCTGCACCGGTACTGGATAGATCAGCACCGGCAGGGCAGGAAAGCGGCGGCGCAGTGTGGTGAGGATGTCGCGCAGGGCGGCACCGGTGGGCGAGGTGACCACCCCGATGCGCTGCGGCAGGCTGGGCAGCGGTTTCTTGTGCGCTGCGTCGAACAGGCCCGCCGCCGCGAGGCGTTGCTTGAGCTGCTCGAAGGCGCGCAGCAGGGCGCCGTCGCCGGCGGGCTCCATGTGTTCGACGATGAGCTGAAATTCGCCGCGCTGCTCATACAGGCTCACGCTCACCCGCGCCAGCACCTGCATGCCGTTTTCCGGCGTGAACGGCAGGCGCATGCGGTTGCGGAACAGCGCGCAGCGCACCTGCGCCGCCGCATCCTTGAGCGCGAAATAGAGATGTCCGGAGGTGGGGCGCGCGAGGTTGGAGATTTCCCCCTCCACCCAGATCAGTGGGAAAGTGCCCTCCAGCAACTCACGCACCTCCTGATTCAGGCGCGAAATGCTGTAGACATCGCGTTGTGGAACGGTTTCGGAGGCAGGCTGGCTCATAATATGGGGGAATCATAGCCCAATCAGTGCGATTTGCCCTATAATTAGACGCTTGGTTTTATCAGGAAACCTGCCATGCGTATCACCGAGCAAGGTCTGACCTTTGATGATGTGCTGCTGGTGCCGGCGCATTCCTCCCTCCTGCCCAAACAGGCCGAACTCGGCAGTTGGCTCACGCGCGAGATCAAACTCCATATCCCGTTACTGTCCGCCGCCATGGACAGCGTCACCGAGGCGCGGCTTGCGATCAGCATGGCGCAGGAAGGCGGCGTCGGCATCGTGCACAAAAACATGGGCGTCGAGGAGCAGGCGCGCCAGGTGCGTCTGGTCAAGAAGTTCGAGAGCGGCGTCATCAAAGACCCGATCAGCGTGTCGCCCGACACCAGCATCGGCGAGGTGCTAGCCATCACGCGCGCCAACAACATCTCCGGTGTGCCGGTAGTGGAAGGCAAGAAACTGGTCGGCATCGTCACCGGACGCGACCTGCGTTTCGAGCCGCAGCGCGACGCGCCCGTGTCCAGCATCATGACACCCAAGGAGCGCCTGGTCACGGTGCGCGAAGGCGCTGACCGTGAAGAGGTGGTGCGGCTGCTGCACCAACACCGCATCGAGAAGGTGCTGGTGGTGGATGACAAATTCCAGTTGCGCGGCCTGATTACCTTCAAGGACATTCAAAAGGCCAAGGAAAATCCCTACGCCTGCAAGGACACGCAGGGAAGATTGCGCGTCGGCGCCGCCGTCGGCACCGGGGCGGATACCGACGAGCGCGTCGCCGCGCTGGTCGCCGCGGGTGTGGACGTGATCGTGGTGGACACCGCGCACGGCCATTCGCAGTTCGTGATCGACCGCGTGCGCCAGTTGAAGAAGGCCTATCCCGATCTGCAACTCATCGGCGGCAATGTCGCCACCGGCGCGGCGGCGCTCGCGCTGGTCGAGGCGGGCGCGGACGGCGTCAAGGTCGGCATCGGGCCGGGTTCCATCTGCACCACGCGCATCGTCACCGGCGTGGGCGTGCCGCAGTTGAGCGCGATCATGGATGTGGCCAAGGCGTTGGCCGCGAGCGGCGTGCCGCTCATCTCCGACGGCGGCATCCGGTTTTCGGGCGATGTCGCCAAGGCGCTCGCCGCGGGCGCGTACTCGGTGATGATCGGCAGCCTGTTCGCCGGCACCGAAGAGGCGCCGGGCGAGGTCGAGTTGTATCAGGGCCGTTCCTACAAATCCTACCGCGGCATGGGTTCGCTCGGCGCCATGACGCAAGGGCGCGGGGCGAGCGAACGTTATTTCCAGGAAGACACCAACGACGCCGAAAAGCTCGTGCCGGAAGGCATCGAAGGCCGCGTGCCGTACAAAGGCAGCATGCACGCCATCGTGCATCAGTTGATGGGCGGCCTGCGCGCCAGCATGGGCTACACCGGCTGCCGCACCATCGACGCCATGCGCACCAAGCCGCACTTCGTGCGCGTCACCACAGCGGGCATGCGCGAGAGCCACGTGCACGACGTGACTATCACTAAAGAAGCGCCGAATTACAGAATTGATTAACCTTAACTACAGTGGCGAGTAGCTAGTGGCGAGTGACTAGGAAAAGCAAAAGCAAAAGCCTCTACTCGCTACTCGCTACTCGCCACTAGCTACTAGCCACTGCCTTTATGGACATCCACGCCGACCGCATCCTCATCCTCGACTTCGGGTCGCAATACACCCAGCTCATTGCGCGCCGCGTGCGCGAGTTCGGCGTTTATTGCGAAATACATCCGTGGGACATGAGCGACGCCGCGCTGCGCGCCTTCGCCCCCAAGGGCGTGTTTCTCTCCGGCGGGCCGGAATCGGTGACGTTGCAGGGCACGCCACGCGCGCCGCAGTCGGTGTTCGAGCTCGGCGTGCCGGTGCTCGGCATCTGCTACGGCATGCAGACCATGGCTGCGCAGTTGGGCGGCGAGGTGGAGAGTTCTGCGCACCGTGAATTCGGTTACGCCGAGGTGCGCGCGCGCGGCCACTCCGAATTGCTGCGCGATATCGAAGACCGCACCAACGAGGAAGGCCACGGCCTGCTCGACGTGTGGATGAGCCACGGCGACCGCGTGGCGCGCTTGCCGACCGGGTTCAAGGCGATTGCCAGCACGCCGTCAGCACCGCTCGCCGGTATGGCCGACGAGGCACGCCGCTTTTACGGCCTGCAATTTCATCCTGAAGTCACGCACACACACCAAGGCGCGCGCATCCTGCAACGTTTCGTGTTGGAGATATGCGGTTGCGCCGCGCTGTGGACGGCGCACAACATCATCGAAGACAGCATCACGCAGGTTCGCAAGCAGGTAGGAAACAACGAAGTGCTGCTGGGTCTGTCCGGCGGCGTAGATTCCTCGGTGGTCGCCGCGCTGTTGCACAAGGCCATCGGCGATCAGTTGACCTGCGTGTTTGTGGACAACGGCCTGCTGCGCCTGCATGAAGGCGATCAGGTGATGGCGACGTTCGCCAAGCATATGGGCATCAAGGTGCTGCGCGTGGATGCAGAGCGGCGTTTTCTCGATGCGCTGAAGGGCGCCGCCGACCCCGAAGAAAAACGCAAACACATCGGCCGCTTGTTTATCGAGGTGTTTGAGGAAGAAGCCATCAAGCTGCGCAATATCAAATGGCTCGCGCAGGGCACCATCTACCCCGACGTGATTGAATCCGCCGCCGCCAAATCGGGCAAGGCGCACGTCATCAAATCACATCACAACGTCGGCGGCCTGCCGGAAAAGATGAAGCTCAAGCTGGTCGAGCCGCTGCGTGAACTGTTCAAGGACGAAGTACGACGTCTCGGCGTGGAGCTGGGCCTGCCCTACGAAATGGTCTACCGCCACCCGTTCCCCGGCCCCGGCCTCGGCGTGCGCATTTTGGGCGAGGTGAAAAAAGACTACGCCGACACGCTGCGCAAGGCGGATGCAATCTTCATGGAAGAACTGCACAGGCACGATTTGTACGACAAGGTGAGCCAGGCGTTCGCGGTGTTCCTGCCGGTGAAATCCGTGGGCGTGATGGGCGATGCGCGGCGCTACGATCACGTCATCTCCCTGCGCGCGGTGGAGACCGTGGACTTCATGACCGCGCACTGGGCACATCTGCCGTACGACGTGCTGGATAAAATCTCCACCCGCATCATCAACGAAGTACCCGGCGTAAGCCGCGTGGTGTACGACATCTCCGGCAAGCCGCCCGCGACGATAGAGTGGGAGTAACTGTCTTCATCCTGACCTTCTTCCTCCGGGAGAAGGAACGTCTTTCCCCTCTCCCTCCGGGAGAGGGCTAGGGTGAGGGAAATGACCGACACTGACTGGATGCAGCACGCCCTCAAGCTCGCCGAACGCGCGCAACAGGAGGGCGAAGTGCCGGTGGGCGCTGTGCTGGTGCTCAACGACGAAATCATCGGTGCAGGCTGGAACCGTCCCATCGCTGCGCACGACCCCACCGCCCACGCCGAGATCATGGCGCTGCGCGCCGGTGCAGAAAAGCTCGGCAATTACCGGTTAAACAACACCACGCTCTACGTCACGCTGGAGCCGTGCGTCATGTGCGCGGGCGCGATGGTGCACGCACGCATCAAGCGCCTGGTGTTCGGCGCGAGCGACCCCAAGGCCGGGGCCATTAAAAGTGTCTTCAACATTCTGGATTCCGCCAGACTCAATCATCGTGTTGAGTATGCGGGCGGGATATTGACGGAGGAGTGCGGCGGGATGTTGTCCCGATTTTTTGAAGCGCGGCGCAGGAATTCATCACCGTAGGCCGTTGGGCGCGAAGCGCATTGCACCGGATGATTGACTGAGACACATGCGGCGCAATGACCTTTGGTTATTGCGTGCTGGCGGGGTGTCTTGGCTTCGTTCAGCAAGCACAGGATTCGGTACTATCATGCTTCCGTCGTCTGGAGAAACTCGTTCAGCCGCTGACTCACGGTCTTGCGCCGTTCAGCCAGGAAACTCTTGTAGCCATCGACGCCGAGCAGCGAGGGAACGATCGGAATGCACTGGGCCTCGAACGCAGCCAGCCCCGACTTCTCGATTATTGGCGGGAAGTACTGGCTCGGCGGCTTGTCGCTGATTTGGCGGTTGGTTTTGCCGCCGATGAAGGCGAGGTTTGCAATGTCGTCGGCCTCGCGCGCGGTAAAGGTGTTTTTGAGCACGGCCTTCGGGAAAATGTGGTGGAACTGCAGGCGATGGTGAGAGCCGGAATGGTCGAGCGCGATTGCGAGGTTGGATCGCCAGTCCTTCGCACCCGACGCGCGGAACGCGAGGAACATGGTCTTGAAGAGCGCGCTGCGCTGGTTGCGGCCTTCGAGCTCCTCGGGGGCTACATCGAGCCGGCCCACCTGCAACCGCAAGCGGTCGACCAGCTCGTTCGCGCCGCCACCCTGCCGCAGTGTCGCAAGGTCTTGGTCGAGTAGCGTTTCGCTGGAGCCACGCGAGTAGCGACCCTTAGCGTTAGCGACGAGTGCCCAGTAGCGCAGGCGCTGCGACTCCTCGGCTGCGATCTGGTAGTTCCGCTTGTGTCCGTAGTAGCCCAGCGTCACCAGCAGGAAAGGCGATGACAAGAGCCCCGGGCTATCAATGCCGGCGTTGCTCCGGAGGAAGTTTAGCGCGAACTCCATGCCGGGGACGCACTCCTTCCATGCCTGCTGGAGCGTCTCTACCGGGAGCCCGCCCACGGTGAGGAAGCGCGACTGGCCGGTGGCGAAGGCGACCAGGTTCTTCAGGTGCAGGCCGAGGTCGAGGTCGAAGCCGGCCTTCGTGCACTGTGCCTGAAAGCTCTGGAAGATCTTGAGCGCGCCGCGCCACTTTGCGATAAAGGGGACGCTACCCTTATTTTTCAATCTATTCATCAGAATCCTTCCTCGGCCGCCCACGTGTACGGTACTGCAACGCTCTTCCCGTGATCTTCTCAGGCTTTTGAATGAACTTGTCTGAGCCACAGGGTAGACCTTTTTCTATGTCTCTTTCTGAGTTTGAAGCCATTTAACTTTCCTTGAAATTTACTATGCGTGGAGCTAAGGGGCTGCGCGCTTTTGCGGAGTCCGGGTTGAACGCACGGTTAGAGGCAACGCTTCGAGACGTTCAGCAAGCCATACCTTAATAATAGATTGCCGGGTTACGCCAAGCTTTCCCGCCTCTCGATCCAATGATTCGACCATCCATACAGGAAAATCAACGTTGACGCGCTTTTGCTCTTGCAATACGCGCTTCGATTTGGATAAATCCAGGGAACCAGTGATGTCAACACCCTTGTCAAATTGTTGGTCAAAAATTTTAGCTTTCATATATGGCCACCTCCTCAGATCGTGAACGACGAACAGAAATTAGTCGGACACTTGCGTTTCTATAAGTGATCACGGCTGACCAGTGCTTTCCACCAATCAGCCCTATCAGTAAGCACCGGGGTTCATCCTCTGTTTTTGCAGGAATTTCTAATAATCTTGGGTCATTCCATAAAGCTTGTGCATCAATAAAGCCGATGCCGTGCTTCAGAAGATTAGCCTGGTTTTTCTGCTCATTAAATGCAAAAGTAATCACGGTATAGAAAATATACCATTATTGGTGAGGATGCAAGTGTCGGAGGATACCTCTAATGTAGAGCTAACCGGCGCTGCGCGGGGGGGCACCCGCTCAATTGAGCGGGTGCGGATTGAAACCTGATGCGCGGCGTTTTTTCGTGGTGTCGCTGAAGGTTAGGCCAGCAAAATATCCAGCACTTCCCGCAGTGCTTCATCCACTCGGCTCATGAATTCCGGCGGACACTGCATCAGAGGTCCCTGGATCAGCCGTATGTTGTCAATGGCGCGCAGTTGATCAAGCAACAGATCGGAGTCCTTGTCGAGGCCTCCCTGTGCTGGCAGGCGCAGCCGCAGAGGTTCGGCAGCATCGATCAGGCTGCTGGTCAGGGGAATAAATCAGGGTGGATGGATGATCGGCTTCCAGCAATGCCTGGCTCTGCACGATCAGCACCGGGCGGATTTTGTCCGGCTCGGTGCCACGCCCCGGGTTCAGGTGGGCGAGCCAGACGCTGCCGCGTTTACGCATCGGGCGCGTCTTCGATGGCATCAAACTCGGCGTTGACGCGCATGCTTTCCTCGCACACGCGCCGGGAAGCCTCTATCATCCTGTGGTGGTGATGATTGGCTGCCGCTTTGGCGTTCAGGGATTCAATGGCACGGCGAATGTATTCGGCGCGCGGAATGTGCATCTCATGAGCGTGTCTGTCCACCTCTTTGAGGAGGTCGTCCGGCAAGCGAATGGAGACTGTGGTCATTTTTGTATTCCAAAATGGATTATAAACAAGTATACGAATAGCATGACGAGATGCAACCATTATGGATCACCCGTTAGTCCGCGCCGATGGCCTTGCACGCCCTCTGAGAATGGTAATGTGGCGCTCAGTATTTGGGCTGGGTGAGACAGGAAATAAGAAACATGAACTACCGCCACAGTTTCCATGCCGGCAATGTTGCCGATGTGTTCAAGCACGTCGTGCTGGTGCTTGTGTTGCGTGCGCTGCATAAAAAAGATACGCCGTTTTGCGTGGTGGATACGCATGCCGGGAGCGGTGTGTATCAGTTGGAGAGACTCGGCGAGTTTGAGCAGGGTATTGGACTCATCTGGCCGGAGCGGGAGAGGTGGCCGGTCCTGGCGGATTATTTGTCCGTCATCGAAAAATTGAATGGCAAGGCAGGGATTAAATATTATCCGGGTTCGCCGTTCATCATCCGGGAATATCTGCGCCCGCAGGACCGGGCTGTTTTTATGGAGCTTCAGCCCGGTGAATACGTAAACCTCAAGACCAACTTTAACGGGATAAAGAATATCAGTGTCCACCATGTCGACGCATGGAGCTCGTTTAAGGCCTTTGTGCCGCTCAGAGAGAACAGGGGAATGGTGCTGATGGATCCGCCTTTTGAGGCAGCGAATGAATTTGATAATGTGGTCGCGGCGCTTAAGCAGGGAGCGAGGCACTGGCGCAACGGTATTTACATGGTGTGGTATCCGTTCAAGTCGCGCATGATGGTGCGCAAATTCCATCAGGCGGTGCGTGCACTAAAGATGGAGGCTCAGGCCATTGAATTCATGACGCTGCCGGATGATGTGGAGAACCGGTTGAATGGCAGTAGTATCGTTCTAATCAATGCTCCTTGGGGCGTGATGGATGCACTGCGTGAACTGTTGTCGCCGCTGGCCGTGGGGTTGGCGGGTGCGAGTGGAAAGCCGGAGGTACGGTTTGTAGATTTGCGAGGGAGTTATACTGCGTAATAACTTTTATACCACTCTACAAAGAGCGCGATACCGGTTTCGATAGATGTTTCCGGCTTGTAGCCGACATCGCGTATCAAATCATTGACGTCTGCATAAGTTTCGGGTACATCACCTGCCTGCATGGGCAGCATGTTGAGTACCGCCTTCTTGCCCAGATTCTTTTCCAGCACTTCTATGTAGTACAATAGCTCCACCGGCTGGTTGTGGCCGATATTGTACAGGCGGTAAGGCGCGGCGCTGGTGGCGGGGTCAGGCGTTTTTGCGTCCCAATCTGGGTTCGCTTCCGGAGCTTTATCCAGCACGCGCAGCACGCCCTCGACGATGTCATCGATGTAGGTAAAGTCGCGCTTGTGTTTGCCGTTGTTGAACACGTCGATCGGCTCGCCCGCGAGGATATTTTTGGTAAAGATAAACAGCGCCATGTCAGGCCGGCCCCAAGGGCCGTACACGGTGAAGAAGCGCAAGCCGGTAGTAGGGAGCTGGTAAAGATGGCTGTAGCTGTGCGCCATCAGTTCGTTGGCCTTTTTGGTGGCGGCGTACAGACTCAGCGGGTGATCAACGTTGTCGTGTACCGAAAACGGCATGCGGGTGTTTGAGCCGTACACCGAGCTGCTGGAGGCATACACCAGATGCTCAACACTGTGGTAGCGGCAGCCTTCCAGGATATTCATGAAGCCCGCCAGATTGGAGTCCACATAGGCGTGCGGATTTTGCAGCGAGTAACGCACACCTGCCTGCGCGGCGAGATGCGCCACACGTTGGGGGCGGTGCCGTTCAAATGCCTGCGTGATGGCTGAGCGATCCTGCAGGTTGGCGTGTATGTGAGTGTAGCGCGGATGATTCTGGAAACGCTGAAGACGTGCGCGCTTCAAATTGACGTCGTAATAATCGTTGAGATTATCGATGCCGATCACGTCGTCGCCGCGTTCGAGCAAGCGCAGGGTGAGTGCGGAGCCGATAAAGCCCGCCGGGCCGGTGACCAATACTTTCATGTGTGCTGCGCGTTCAGATGGGTGCGCCCGATGCCGTAGTAGCTGAAGCCTGCTTGTTGCAGCTGGCTGGGATCGTACAGGTTGCGTCCGTCGAAAATTACAGGGTGTGTCAGGGCGGCCTTCAGACGCGCGAAGTCCGGGCTGCGGAATTCACGCCATTCAGTCACTACCACGAGCGCATCCGCGTCTCGGGTTGCCGCTTCAGCACTGTCACACAGAATCAGATCGGAACGCTCGCCGTAAATACGCCGCGCCTCGTTCATCGCGACCGGGTCGTAGGCCTGCACGCGCGCGCCCTGTTCCCACAGCCGCTCCATGAGCGCGCGGCTGGGCGCATCACGCATGTCGTCGGTGTTGGGCTTGAAGGCGAGGCCCCACAGCGCGAAGGTCTTGCCTTTGAGCGCGCCCTTGAAGTGGTTGTTTATTTTGCCGAACAGCACCTGTTTCTGCTGCCGGTTGACCGTCTCCACGGCGTGCAACAGGTGAGCTTCGTGGCCCGATTGTTTCGCCGTCTGCTCCAGCGCCTGCACGTCCTTGGGGAAGCACGAGCCGCCGTAACCGCAGCCGGGATAAATGAAATGATAACCGATGCGCGGATCGGAGCCGATGCCGAGGCGCACCTGCTCGATGTCGGCGCCGACGCGCTCCGCGATATTGGCGAGTTCGTTCATGAAGCTGATCTTGGTGGCGAGCATGGCGTTGGCGGCATACTTGGTAAGCTCCGCCGAGCGCACGTCCATCACCATGACGCGCTCGTGACTGCGATTAAACGGCACATACAGCGCGCGCAATGTGTCTGCGGCGCGTGTCTGATCGGCGCCGATGATAATGCGATCGGGCTTCATGAAGTTCTCAATCGCTGCGCCTTCCTTGAGAAATTCAGGATTCGAGACCACGTCAAACTCGACCTGTACGCCGCGCTGCTTGATCTGGCCGCTGATGACTTCGCGCACCTTGTCCGCTGTGCCCACCGGCACGGTGGACTTGTCCACGATGATGCGATACTCGTTCATGTGTTCGCCGATGCTGCGCGCCACCGCGAGTACGTGACGCAGATCCGCCGAGCCGTCTTCATCCGGCGGTGTGCCGACGGCAATAAACTGCAGCAGCCCGTGAGCGACGGCGGCGCGTGCGTCTCCGGTGAAGGAAAGGCGCCCGGCCCGTGTATTTTTGCGCACCAGGTCTTCCAGGCCGGGTTCATAGATCGGCAGGCCACCCTGTTTGAGGGTCTCGATTTTGCGCGTATCGACATCCATGCACAGCACGTCATTGCCCACTTCCGCCAGACAGGCTGCGCCGACGAGACCCACATACCCACAACCATAAATAGTAACTTTCACCGATGGTTTTCCTGCGTTGTCCCTGATGTTATATGAAGCTTAGGCTACCTTCGAGCGCGCAACGATAGCAAGTTGCGCATCGTTTGTCGTCGATTTTTTGCCCAATGTGGGTGTGCATGGGCGGGCTGATGCAGTTTCCGCCGACAGCGGCTTAAGTGCCTGTTCATATTATGAAACACAGGAGGGCTGTGTCACGCGAGCTGTTGACACAGGGTGGTATATCCAGCAGAATACGCGGCTTGCGTTTGCGGAGGGGTTCCCGAGCGGTTAAAGGGATCAGACTGTAAATCTGACGGCTCTGCCTTCGGAGGTTCGAATCCTCCCCCCTCCACCATGACCGCGGCCTGAGCGCATCAGGAGGCCGGCGAGGGTGGAGGAGGAAGTGCCTCAAATGGAAGGGCTGTGGGTATCCGTTGCCTGCCTGATTAGGGTTGCGCGGGTGTAGTTCAATGGTAGAACTTCAGCCTTCCAAGCTGATAGCGTGGGTTCGATTCCCATCACCCGCTCCAGTTTAAAGACAGTAACGAGTTGCTAGTGGCGAGTGGCGAGGATGAGAGTGTTGATCTGAACTATAAGGGCTTTTCCTAGCTACTCGCTACTTGCTACTAGCTACTAGCCACTGTAATTAAGCCCATATAGCTCAGTCGGTAGAGCACTTCCTTGGTAAGGAAGAGGTCATCGGTTCGATTCCGATTATGGGCTCCATATTGTAATTTTGCACCTGAACGGCACACAAGATTCGACATAGTGAGGAGAGGGCATCATGTCCAAAGGAAAATTCGAGCGCACCAAGCCCCATTTAAACGTGGGCACGATTGGCCACGTCGATCATGGCAAGACCACGCTGA
>JAQBXX010000010.1 GCA_027624315.1 Pseudomonadota bacterium | reverse complement strand
GGCGGGTGCCGGGGCTGCCGGGGCCGCCTCTTCCGCAGTCGGGGTGATCGTGGTCTCTTCCTCTTTGCCGCAGGCGCCGAGCACCAGGGCCAGCACGCCGCTTATCAGCATCCATTGTTTCATACTCAAGGCTCCTTCTTCAAGATTAAGATCCATCGTTCCGGTTCAACGCAGTGCGGCATGTTCCGGCCTACAACCGCTGAAAAAATTCTAGCAGATTTGACGCACTCACCCCGCGCTCTTTTTCTTTGCCGCCTTGTCCTGCTGCTCCAGAGGCGCGATGACGGGTTCTTTCCACGGCCCCTTGATCGTGTACTGGTAGGTCGCGATATCCTTGAGCCCGGGTAATAATTTATTGGCGAGAAACAGCGACAGACCCACCACCGGCCCGCCCACGAGCCCCGCTCCCAGCGACAGCCCCTCGCTGATTTCGGGTTTCACGGTCACTATCTGGTCGTAATCCTTGGCTGTAAGACCGGTGCGGCCGGTCACAGTGATGTGGGCCGAGGGTCCTTCCATGACAAGATTGTTGGTGTAGGCGTTGCCGTTCTCGAACACAAAATAACCCTCGATACGGTCAAAGCTGAAACCCTTGGCGAAGATATCACTGAAGTCGAGCGTCAGCCGGCGCGGCAGGGCCTGCAGGCTCAACAACCCGAACACCCGCCCGGCCCCGGGGTCCACCTCCAGCAGCCTTCCCTTTGTTACCTTGAGCGACAGGTTTCCATTCAACCGCTCCAGCGCAAAGTCGGCGGGCGTGCCTTCCCATGTCGCGGTGATATCGAACTGGCTGTTGCCGCCGGACACCGAGGCGGCATAACCAAAAGCAGAGAGTATCTTGCCCAACTCATCGCCGCTGGCCTTGAGCGTAAAGCGTGACGCGGGCTTATCCTGCTCCACCACCCAGTCGCCCTGTCCATTGATCTGGAAATTCGGTGACGCGAGACTCAGGCTGTCGATGCGCAGACCGCCGCTGCGTTTGGCGGCATCGAGATGCAGGCGCCCAAGATCGGAGTCAGCGTATTTGAAGCTCGCGACGTCGATACGCAGCGCCGGCCAGAGACGCGGATCAGAACCCTTCGCCGCGCTGCCCTCGACCTTGTTGAGGTGCATGCGCTCCAGATTCAGCACCAGCGCGGCCTCCTTCTCACGCGGCAGACGCAGGCTGCCTGCAAGCTCCGCGCCGCTGACGTTCGCCTCCCACGCCTGCGGCGTCTGGGTGGCGCGGATTTGAATGTTGCTGAACCGTTGCTCGAACACTTCCAGCGCGCCGATGCGCACATCGACCGCATTGAGCCTGGCAGTCAAACCGCCTCCGCCGCTGGTACCGCGGGCAAGAAACGCCTGCCACTCGGTGACCGAGAGACGCTCAAGTTCGCCGCTGATGCGCAGCCCCTGCGGCGGCAGGACAGCAGGGGTTGCGCTGAAGCGCAGATCCCCGCGCGCCAGCCCCCAGGTATTTTTGGCACGCGCAAATTCAAACACGCCGTTCAAACGGCTGCCATAGTGCAGCGCGAAACGCCGGTTTAGTCCGCTGCCCGGCACGGATTCCAGCACCAGCCGCACCGCCTCCGGCGCGGCCTTGCCCACGGGCTCCGGCCACTGCAGCGCCATGCCCTGCAACGACGACTCCAGCCGCCAGTCGGCCTCGACATTACTGCCCGCACCCACCCGCAGTTGCAGGGCGGCGAGCCAGTCGGTGCTGCCGCGCAGGGTATCGAGCGCGCCCGCCGGCAGATCGGGTGCAATACGCTTCAACTGGCGTGACAGGTCGGCGGGATCGGTGCGGCCGCGCGCCTCGATCAGCAGCGCCTGCCTGGCCCTGCCCGCAGGCGCATCTGCGGCCTCGCTCTTCAGCGCAAGCTTGATCTTGTGATTGAGCAGGACGGCATCAATGTCGTTGCCGGTGAGGTGCAGGTCACCGGTAAAATTGAGCGTGCCGTTGATGCGCGTCAACTCGATGTCGTGCTCCTGCGCCTTGTCCACGTAATGCAGGGCGCTGTCCCTGAACTGCAACGCACCCTTGATCTGGTTGGGTTGCACCGAGAGCGGAATCAGCAAATCCAGATTGAGCGTGACCTGTCCGCTCGCGCTCAATCCCGCCACGGAGTTCGCCAGCTTGTCTTTCAGCGGACTCTCCCGCAACAGGCGCAGCACATCGGTGGTCGCGCCGCGCACCTCGCCTCGAATCGTGAGCTGCGGCTCCTCCAGCGACAGATCGGGAACCACGGCACTGATCTTCTGCACGCTGGAGTCGAAAATCTTGCCCGCGACGGCATTGATCTCCAGGCTGCGCCCGCGAAACGCCATCTCGCCATCGAGCTCGCCCAGCCACGGCCAGCCCGCTTCGTAATCCAGCACGGCATCGCTCACATTCAGGCGCGCCTCGAACACTCCGTTGCTGGCATCGAACGGAAAATCGCTCAGCCGTCCGCGCACCAGCGCCGTGCCGGAGCTGACGCGCCCGGTAACGAGCCCGCGCGTGATCCAGGCGCGGGCCTTTTCCGGCAGTTGCTCCGGCAGATAATCCGCCACACGGCCGATGCGCGGGATCTCAAAACGCGATTGCAGATCGACCAGCGGCGAGCCGCCGTCGAGCGGCCAATCGATGGTGCCGCTCACCTGCGCGCTGATGTCGTCATTCCTGAGATCGAGCGCCTCCAGCCCGACGCGCCACGCGTGCTCGCCGCGCTGCCAGCCCACCCGGCCCGTGGCCTGGGCGATGGCGAGCGGCTTGCGCAACCATCCTGTGAGTTGCGCGCTGCGTGTGCCCAGCTCGAAGGCGCCGGAGCGCTCGTCGCATTGCAACACCCCGCTGACGTTATCGAGCGCCGGCAGGGAGCGGTAGGCATGTGTGTGCAGGCCCACCACCTGGGCGCGCAGATAGAAATTCGTGAAGGTGTCCGCCACCGGGGCCGGTGTCACGGCCGACGCCGTGGAAGGCCCCGGTGTGAAGCGCACGCGCACGTCGCGCAACACACCGCGCGGTTCCAGCCCGCGCAGCGGTTCGGCAAGGGCAGGCTGCAGCGCGGCACCGGCCAGCAGCAGTGCAGCGGCATCTTCCATGCGCCATTCACTGAAGCGCGCGTCCAGCACGCGGATACTGTTTTCGATATGGGAGACGACGACAAAACGTGACGGCTCCGCAGCCGCGGCGCGCTCCAGCACAAAGCGCTCGGCGGAGAAGCGCCAGCCGGAGTCCTCACGCTGCCATTGGAGTTGCGTGCTCGCCTGGCGGATGACCAGCGGCGGCTGGCCTGACGTCACCACGCGCACGTCGCGTGCGGCGGTCTCGCCCTCCAGCCGCTGCAACCGCGTGCCGCTCCAGAGCCCCCAGAGTTTGAAATCAATCGCGCCCTGTGACGCCACGACACTCGGCCATTGCAGCGCACGCTGCAGCGCTACCAGATCGAGAGCGCCGGCCTGAAGGTAGACCTTGCCGCTCCATGTCGCAGGGGCGCTGAGGTCGCCGTCGAAATCGAGCGCGAGTGTCACGCCTGAAGGCGTTGCGCCGGACAGTGCTACCGTGCCGTTCAACTGATGGCGCTTGCCGTCGGTGCGCAGCAGAAGATTCACGTCACTGAAACTCCGTCGCGCCCTGCCGGTCTCCTGATCGGTCCAGTCAATCCGGCTCTGCCGGATATCGAGCCGCCCCTGCCGCAACAGCCATGGCACGAACATGCCGTCCGACAGGGAGCGGTCTTCGAATCCTTCCAGCACCACATTGCCTTGCGGCGTGCGGATCAGCGACAAACTCACGCCCTCCAACGAGAGATGGCTGGGCTCGACGCGCCTGTAGCGCAGGTACACCACCGGGTCGACGCGCATGCGCGTATCGCTGAAACGCAGTAACACCCGCTCGCCCCGTACATCGTACACGCGCACGTCGCTCAACCTGATCTGCAGCATCAAGCCGGACCAGTCGGCCTTGAGGACGCCGATCTTCACCGGCTGACCGGCGGCGGCACTCGCCCATACCTCAAGATCACCGCGGAACTGGCCCGCCATGGGTGACAGCATGCGCGCCACAGCGAGCAAAACCCCTGCTACGATAATGAGAACGACGGAGGTGGTGATGGCCATCTTCCAGGTATGGCGCAACGTGAAGTGGCTCGCTACCGCCAGCCGGTGCCACAAGGCATGAAGTCTGTATCGGGTTCTGCGCATCGCGTGTCTAAGTCAACACCACGTCATATTGTTCCTGGGTGTACTGCGTCTCCACCTGCAGGCGTATCGGCTTGCCAATGAACTCCTCCAGCTCCGCGAGGCCGGTGGACTCCTCATCCAGCAGCAGACCCACTACTTCCTGCGCGGCCATGACCAGAAAACGCTGCGCCTCGAACTGGCGCGCCTCGCGCAAAATCTCGCGGAAGATTTCATAGCACACGGTCTCGGCGGTCTTGAGCGAGCCGCGTCCCTGACAGGCCGGGCACGGCTCGCACAGCACGTGCTCCAGACTCTCGCGCGTACGTTTTCGCGTCATCTCCACCAGCCCGAGCGCGGACACCTCGGAGATGTGGGTCTTGACGTGATCACGCTCCAGCGCCTTGCCGAGCGCACGCAGCACCTGACGCCGGTGATCGAGGTCGGTCATGTCGATAAAATCGATGATGATGATGCCGCCCAGATTACGCAGGCGCAGTTGGCGCGCAATCGTCTGCGCCGCCTCCAGGTTGGTCTTGAAGATGGTCTCTTCCAGATTGCGGTGACCGACAAAGGCGCCGGTGTTGATGTCGACCGTGGTCAGGGCCTCGGTCTGATCGAACATGAGATAGCCGCCCGACTTCAGTTGCACCTTGCGCTCCAGCGCCTTCTGGATTTCGTCTTCCATGCTGTAGAGATCGAAGATCGGACGCTCGCCGGGATAATGCTCAATGCGCTCCACGATCTGCGGAATGAATTTTTGCGCGAACTGGAGTACGCGCTGACAGGTTTCGCGCGAGTCGATGCGCACCTTCTCCACCTCCACTTCCACCAGATCGCGCATGGTGCGCATCACCAGCGGCAGGTCTTCATGGATCACCGCAGGCGCCTGCTCACTGCGCGCGCGCTCTTCAATTGAGCCCCACAACTTGTGCAGAAAACCCATGTCCGCCTGCAGATCCTCCGCGCTCACGCCCTCGGTCATGGTGCGGATGATATACCCGCCACTCGTCGCAGGCGGGCTGAGCTGCTTGATGATGTCCTTCAGGCGTTGCCGCTCGGCGGGGTCTTCGATGCGCTGCGACACGCCGATGTGCGTTGTGTTGGGCATGAACACGAGGTAACGCGAGGCGACGGAAATCTGCGTGGTGAGGCGCGCGCCCTTGCTGCCGAGCGGGTCTTTGACGACCTGCACCAGCAGCTCCTGACCGTCGCGCAGCAGCGTGGTAATAGGCTCGACTATTTTTTTCTCTTCCGCCTCATCCCCATTGCCGACACTGAGAACATCAGATGCGTGCAGAAACGCGGTGCGCTCCAGGCCAATATCCACAAACGCGGCCTGCATGCCGGGCAGCACGCGGCTCACACGGCCATAGTAGATGTTGCCGACCAGGCCGCGCTTGTGCGCGCGCTCGATAAAGATGTCCTGCAGTACGCCATTTTCAACCACGGCGACGCGCGTCTCGCGTGGTGTGACATTGATCAGGATTTCGCGGCTCATGGGGATGCTTTATTTAGGACAGTGCGATTTTACCGTCTGCGCCGGCGGGGCCGAACGCCTGTAGTGCGGACGCCAATGTAGCATCGCGCGCGCCGAACGCGCCGCTGAATTGATAACTGCCGTCGGACTTGAGGGCCAGCACGCCCTGGGCCTGCACCGGTCCGCCCCCGCTCACGACCAGCGGCGGCAGCCAGACACGCCAGGTAAGCTGCGCCAGCGTGTACGCGAGCAGAATCACGAGCAGCGCATTGACGGCGGGCACTGCCCGCTCGGCCTGGCGCCACTGCACCCGCTGCAGGATGGCGCTATTCCAGCTCGGTAACTGCATCATCAGGTTACACCTTAGAAATTGGCGCTGAATACCCGTGACAGCAGCCATTTTCCTACATTCGTTTACACAAGCTTAACAGAACAGAGCCCCTTGGGGGAGCCCGCAGGAACAGCCTATCGTCTTCCTGGCGCAGTTCATTTACAGTGACCAGGAGGCACTCATTGACCACTGCCCTATTTACTCTACACCCACCCTGCCCATCCCCCTATTTCGGGGGATGGGCAGGGTGGGAAGTGCAGACTTACTTATGAGCTTATGAGTCACCACACCATGCGCACACGCCACATTGTTTTCACTCTGTTGTTTGTAATACTGGCCGCTGGCGGCGGTTTTATCTTTTTCTACTCACCGCCCACCGTCACTGTGGTGCATCCGGCGCGTGGCCCGGCGGTCGAAGCGGTGTACGCCACCGGCGAGGTGGAACCGGTGCGCTGGGCCAAGGTGAGTCCGAAATCCACCGCGCGCATCGTTGAGATACTGGCGCGCGAGGGCGACCGGGTGACGCGCAATCAATTGCTCGCACGCCTCAGCGACGACGAGGCCGGCGCGCGTGTGGATCAAGTAGCGACGCAGGAGCGCCTGTTGCGCGACGAAGTGAAACGCCTCACCCCACTGCTGCCCAAAGGCTACGTCGGCAGGCAGGCCTACGACCGCGCCGTGAGCGAACACCGCCAGGCACGCGCCAATCTGGATGCGGCAAAACACGTACTCGACGACCTGCGCCTGCGCTCACCCATGGACGGCGTGGTGCTGCGCCAGGACGGCGAACCGGGCGAGACGGTGACCAGCACGCAGGTGCTGTTCTGGGTCGGCGAGACGAGTCCGCTGCGCATTACCGCCGAGGTGGACGAGGAAGACATTCCGCGCGTGAAAGCAGGCCAGCGCGTCGTCATTAAGGCGGATGCGTTTCCTGCCGAGGCACTGGAAGGCACCGTCGGCGAAATCACACCCAAGGGCGATCCGGTAAACAAGAGCTACCGCGTGCGCATCAGCCTGCCTGCCGACACCCGCCTGAAAATCGGCATGACGACCGAGGTCAACATCATCGTGCGCAAAATGCAGAACGCGCTGCTGGTGCCGGTAAGCGCAGTGTCGAATGGCGCCGTATGGGTGGTGCGCAACGGCAAGGCCGAACGTGTCAGCATCAAAACCGGGGCCGCCGACGAACAACGCATGGAAATCACCGCGGGCCTCGGCGATAACGATGAAATCATCGTCGCGCCGCCTGCCGACCTGAAGCAAGGCCGCAGCGTGCGCACGAAAGCGCAGCCCGCACCCTGACATGTGGCTGCCACTCGAAATAGCGCTAACCCATCTGCGTAACCGCAAGCGCCAGACACTGGTTTCGGTGCTGGGCGTGGCGATGGGAGTGGGCTTTTTCATCGCCATGGCCGCGTTGATGCAGGGCTTTCACGTCTACTTCGTCTCCAAGGTCATCGACGTGTGGCCGCACGTCGTAATCAAAGACGAATACCGCAGCGCGCCGTTGCAGCCAGCACAGCGTTTGTTCAGCGACGGCGTGGTGATGCTGCGCGGACTCAAGCCGCGCGACGAACTGCGCGGCATCAAGGATGCCGCTACGGAAATCGCCGCACTCAACCGGCGCAGCGACCTCACCGCCGCACCCACCCTGCGCGCGCAGGTCTTCCTGCGCTATGGATCGAAAGACGTGTCGGCGACTCTGGTCGGTATCGAGCCGGAACAAGAGCGGCGCGTGAGTCACCTGGAAAATGACCTCATCGCCGGAAATCTCAACGCCCTGCACACCGCCGCCAATGGCATCATCCTCGGCGACGGCGTGGCGAAAAAAGCTGGCGCGGTCATGAACGACACCCTGTCGGTGACCTCACCCGCCGGGGTTATTCTCAAAATGAAAGTGGTCGGCATCTTCCGCACCGGCATCACACCGATAGACAACTTAGAATCCTATGCGTTGCTGAAGAAGGTGCAGATCCTGCAAGACCGTCCCAACGTCATCAACCAGATACGCATCCGCCTGAGTGACGTCAATCAGGCGCACAGCATCGCGAAATCCATCGAGGCGCGACTCGGCTACCGCACCGAGTCGTGGGAAGAGACCTATGAAAACATCCTCAGCATCTTTGTAATCCAGAACGGCATCATGTACTCAACCGTCAGCGCGATTCTCATCGTCGCGGCGTTCGGTATCTTCAATATCATCTCCACTGTGGTGCACGAAAAAACACGCGACATCGGCATCCTGAAATCCATCGGCTTCGAGGAGCGCGACATCCGCCACATCTTCCTCATTGAGGGCCTGCTGGTTGGCCTGGTCGGCACACTGCTCGGCTGGGCGCTGGGCTACGGGCTCACACGCATGCTCGGCGCCATCCGCATTCATAACGAGGGCTTTATCACCGCAGAAGGGTTTATCCTGCATTACACCATCATCCACTACCTCATCGCCGGGGGCTTCGCCATTCTCTCCGCCACCTTCGCCGCATGGCTGCCCGCGCGCAAGGCGGCGCGCCTGAATCCTGTGGACATCATCCGGGGCGCGGCATGACGCCGCTGCTGGAGGCGCGCGGCGTCATGCGCGTGTTGCCCGGCCCGGTGCCGGTGACCCTGGTGCGCGACATCCATTTCAGCGTACAGCCCGGCGAATTCATCGCCATCACCGGCCCGTCCGGCTCCGGCAAATCATCCCTGCTCTACCTGCTCGGCCTGCTCGACGTGCCGACCAGCGGCTCCATCTATCTCGAAGGACGCGAGACTTCCAAACTGGGCCGCAACGAGCTTGCCGAACTGCGCCTGAAAAAACTCGGCTTCGTGTTTCAGTTTCACTTTCTGCTGCCGGAGTTTTCGGTGCTCGAAAACGTCATGCTGCCGATGCGCAAACTCGGCGCACGCAGCGATAGCCTGATGCGCGCCCGCGCCGCAGAGATACTCGACGAACTGGGGCTCACCCCTGAAGCCAGAAAAACACCCGACCAACTCTCCGGCGGCCAACGCCAGCGCGTCGCCATCGCGCGCGCACTCGCCAACGACCCGCTGATCATTCTCGCCGACGAACCCACCGGCAACCTCGACACCAAAAACGGCCGCATCGTGTTCGACATCTTCAAACGCCTCGCGGAGCAAAACCGCCAGACCGTAATCACCGTCACCCACGACCCCCACCTGTCCGAACACACCCAGCGCCAGATACATCTGGTGGATGGAAGTATTGCGGGCACAGAACACCCAGCGCTGGTTTGACTGTGGAACCGTAGTGGCGTAAATTTCAAAGCATCGAAGGCGGCACAAATAATCGCCCCATTTGGGGTCTACTTCTACCTAGCTGGCAACAACATTTAGGTTCAGCATGGACTTCACTTCAATCGAGACGTGGCTCAAGACAACCATTCTCGGAATCGTGGTACTAGGGGCGCTCGGAAGCATCCTCGCGATTTTTGTGTTGGGATTGTTTAAGAAGCTCCTCGCGCCGCTTCTTAAGCGGCTATTTGTCGGCTTCGTAGATTTTCTGGCCGGCTTTCTCACAAAGCCTGTCGCAACACAACAAACCAAACTCTACCTTGGTAATTCTGGGCACAAGTTCCAGATCTATTACACGCTTCAGATAATGAAATTGGTGTGGTGCCTATTCATTGCGCTATGTTCACTCATGCTCTTCCTCTACTCTCTCCGCTCACTTGAAGGCTCCCCTTTCACAGCCTCATTGCTAGTGCCGATTTTTGTTTTCTTCATCTTTGTTTGGTGGGGATTACGGGGCTTTTTCAACGTCTTCGTCCCCCATGTAATTGATATCGATAAGATCATGAATAAAACTAAGGCAGAGGTTCTCGGAAAGAAGCCATGAGGTTGCCGGTGAGCAACAAAATAACCGTTTACCAGAAACCCACCTGTGGAACCTGCAAATCGACACTCGATCTGCTCAAGGAGCACGGCGCTGAGTTTGAGGCCATCAATTATTACGAGGTGCCTTTGACGGAGGATCAACTGCGTGGGTTGCTTGAGAAGCTGGGCCTCACGGCGCGTGACATACTGCGCAGCGGTGAGCCGCTGGCGCACAGCCTTGGGCTTGCGGAGCGGCAGTTATCGGAGGATGAGTTAATCAGGATTATGGTGGAGAATCCCGACCTGATTCAGCGGCCGATTGTCGTGCGCGGCGATGAGGCGGTGCTGTGTCGCCCGGCGGAGAATGTGAAGAAGTTATTTTCGGGCTAGCCTTTGAGCTTTGCGCTGTAGCGCGCGCGGAATTTTTGTACCTTGGGGGCGATCACCATCTGGCAGTAGGGTTGGCTGCCGTTTCTGGCGTAATAGTCCTGGTGGCAATCCTCGGCGCGGTAAAAGGCGTTGAAGGGCGCAAGCTCCGTGACGATGGCCCCGCCCCAAATCCCTGCCGCGTTAATCTCCTGCATTACCTCTTTAGCAACGGCCTGCTGCTCCGGCGTGTGATAAAAAATCACGGAACGGTACTGCGTGCCGCTGTCGGCGCCCTGCCGGTTGAGCGTGGTCGGGTCGTGGAAGGTGAAAAAGATTTCCAGAATCTCTTTATACGGGATGACGCTGGCGTCAAACGCGACCTGCACCACCTCCGCGTGGCCGGTGGTGCCCTCGCACACTTCGCGGTAGGCTGGGTTCTTCACTGCGCCGCCGGAGTAACCGGACTCCACCTTCTGCACACCCTTCAGGTTTGCGCAAATGGGCTCCAGACACCAGAAGCAGCCGCCGCCCAATGTTGCGATTTCATTGGGCTCAGGCATATAGACTGCTATATCGCCAGCTTCAGCGCGGCGCGGCTATAGCGCAACCTGAGATAGGGAAGCAGATAGGGCACCAGACGCTCTCGATCATTTTCGCCCAGATGGCGATAAGAGGCCACCACGCCACGGCACGCTGCTGCGCTACACTGGCACGGGAAGCCCTCGAAGTCTTCTTCATCTATCGCGGTGCTGTAATCCCACGTAATTTCATCACCCTTCGCAATGTCACGCAGCGCTACCAGTGTCAGCCCCTTACCAAACCCGGCATTCGGCTCGCAACTGTGATTCACGTAATCATCGGCCTTGCCCGACGCGCCGAGATAAAGCTCATCGCCAATCTGTAAATGATAATCGCCGTGTTGAAACTGGCCACGCTGCAACAGGGGACCAGTGAAGGTGAGGATTTCAGCGCCCGTTTCAATATCGGCTGCGGCAAATACACCCTTGCCATGTTGCTTGCTGATTTTCACACGTACCATCATGACGGTTTCCCTCCCAACCAGTCGCGCGGCTTGAGGAAGATGTCATACAGCCTCGCCTCTTCCGTGCCGGGCGCAGGATGCCAGTTGTAGCGCCATTTCACCAGCGGCGGCAGCGACATCAGGATGGACTCGGTGCGGCCGCCGGACTGCAAACCGAACAAGGTGCCACGATCATACACCAGATTGAATTCCACATAGCGCCCGCGCCGGTAGAGCTGGAAGTCGCGCTCGCGCTCGCCATAAGCGATATCCTTGCGCCGCCCCACGATAGGCAGGTAGGCGGGCAGAAAGTGATTGCCTACGCTTTGCATAAAATTAAAGCAGCGCTCGAAGCCGCCTTCGTTGAGATCGTCGTAAAACAAACCGCCGATGCCGCGCGGTTCATTGCGGTGCTTGAGGAAGAAATAGTCATCGCACCACTTTTTGTAGCGCGCATACACGTCGTCGCCGAGGGGCGTGCACGCGACGCGCGCGGTGCGGTGCCACTGCACGGCGTCTTCCTCAAAACCGTAATAAGGCGTGAGATCAAACCCGCCGCCGAACCACCACGCCGGATCGGCGCCTTCTTTTTGCGCGATGAAAAAGCGCACGTTGCAGTGTGTGGTGGGAATGTAGGGATTGCGCGGATGAAACACCAGCGACACACCGAGCGCCTGAAAGTCGCGCCCCGCCAGCTCAGGCCGATGCGCGGTCGCTGACGGCGGCATTTTATCGCCGAACACGTGCGAGAAACCGATGCCGGCCTGCTCGAACACCGCACCTTCTGTCATCACGCGCGAGCGCCCGCCGCCGCCCTCTGCGCGCTCCCACAGGTCTTCGCTGAACTTGCCGGTGCCGTCTTCCTTTTCCAGCGCGGCGCAGATGCGATCTTGCAAGGAAAGCAGGTATTTCTTTACGGCTTGAATGTCGGGTACGGGCATGGCCTTAGGTCTGATTCGAATACGCGCATCTTAGGTGCGCATCTCGCTCTCCGCAATACATAGCGCTATAACTCTCCGGCACACTCCCCTCCCCCTTGACGGGGGAGGGCCAGGGGGGGGGGGGGGAAGTCGCCTTGCGGACAGGCTTTCACCCCCATCCCAACCTTCCCCCGTCGAGGGGGAAGGAGTAAGTAAGTATGAGAGGGTTTTTATGCCCAATCTCCCCACAAGACTTGCAGCGCGGCGAGCGCGGCGGCGGGAACGGTCTCGGTGCGCAGAATGCGCGGCCCCAGGCGCACGGGCGTGAAGCCTGCACGTTTGGCCTGCGCGACTTCGGCATCACTCAGGCCACCTTCTGGGCCGGCCAGCAGGACGATGTCGCCTTGAGGCGCGGGCAGTTGCCTCAGCGTGGTCTGCGCCAGCGGATCGAGTACAAGTTTGACGCCGGCATTTACCGCAGGCAGCCAGTCAGCGAAGGTCTGCGGCGCGCTCACACCGGGCACACGCACACGGCCTGATTGTTCGCAAGCAGAAGTCGCGATGCCTTGCCAATGGGCGACGCGTTTGCCTGTGCGCTCGCCCTGCGACGCACAGGGACGTGCTAGTGTCGCGGGAGGCAGGATGCCGGGAGCGACCATCTTCACCACGCAGAATTCGGTGATCAGCGGCACGATCTGTGTCACGCCCAGTTCAGCCGCTTTCTGCACCGCATAATCCATGCGCTCGCCGCGCGAGATGGCCTGCGCGAGCGTGATGTGGAGGGGTGACTCGGTGTCACGTGCGATAAAATCGCCGACCAGAACGGCGCCCTTTGCATCTTGGAGCTTGGATTGATATTCGCCGTAACGGTCATCGAGCGCTTGACCGTTAAACAGCGTCAGCGCATCACCCGGCGCCAGCCGCAGCACGCGCAGCACGTGTTGCGCAGCCTGCTTGTCGAGCGTGACGATTTCTCCGCTACGGAGAGGGAAGGGAAAATAGATGCGCGGCAGGGTCACACACGTATTATGTCATGATCTCCACGCACAAAATCACGCCGTCGACGCCGGTGACTTTGACCCGCGCACCCGCCGGGCAGTCGCTGCCTTCGACCTTCCAGGTGGAGTCGTCGACGCGGATTTTTCCCTGGCCGTTGATGATCGGCTCTTGCAGGGTGAACACACGTCCGTTGTATTGTTCGCCGCGCCGGTTGAGCTTGGGCTGGTCACTCGCTGCGGGGCGGGCCTTGAAATAAAAACGCCAGACGCTGATGGCAAGCGCGGACAACACGGCGAACAGCACCAACTGATACACCAGATCGAGCGGCACAAAAAACACCACCAGACCGGTCACGCCTGCCGCCGCGCTCAGCCAGAGAAAAAAGAAACTCGGCGTGGTGAGTTCCAGTATCAACAGCACGCCCGTAACGACCCACCAGTGCCAATAGACAATATGATCGAAGGGTGACATGTATTAATCTCCTTACTCCGCAGCTTGTTGCGGACTCAAAGCCTTGGGGTTTCCAAAGGGGAGAAGTGCAGCTCTCCCCTTTGGTCGCCCGCGCGGGTTCATACCGCGCGGAGCGAAATCAAATTGGCTTAGCCCCGGTCTGTACAGGTTTATCGCTGAACGCCTGTTTGGCGATCTCCGCAATGCCGCCAATGGCACCGATGACGCTTGAGGCTTCAAGCGGCAGAAATAAAACTTTCTGATTATCGGACACCGCAATCGCGCGCAGTGCATCGACGTATTTTTGCGCCACAAAATAGTTGATGGCCTGGATGCTGCCTTGGGCAATGGCCTCAGAAACCATCGTTGTGGCCTTGGCCTCCGCCTGTGCCAGGCGCTCGCGCGCCTCGGCGTCGCGGAACGCGGCTTCTTTACGGCCTTCGGCCTCCAGAATCGCCGCCTGTTTTTCGCCCTCGGCCTTAAGGATGGCAGACTGGCGGAAACCTTCCGCATCGAGAATATTGGCGCGCTTTTCACGCTCGGCCTTCATCTGCCGTCCCATCGCCTCCACCAGATCACGCGGCGGCGTGATGTCCTTGATTTCGATACGCGTCACCTTGATGCCCCACGGCGTGGTGGCGTCATCCACCACGTGCAGCAGGCGTGCGTTGATGGCATCGCGTTGCGACAGCAGCTCATCCAGATCCATCGAGCCCATCACGGTGCGGACGTTGGTCATGGTGAGATTTAACACCGCGTATTCGAGCTGGTTCACCTCATACGCGGCCTTGGGCGCATCGAGCACCTGGTAAAACACAATGCCGTCCACCTTCACCATGGCGTTGTCCTTGGTGATGATTTCCTGCGACGGCACCTCGAGCACGGTCTCCATCATGTTCATGCGGCGTCCGACGCGCTCCATGATGGGCCAGAGAAAACTGAGGCCGGGCGGCAACGTGCGCTGGTAGGCGCCGAAGCGCTCCACCGTGTATTCCATGCCCTGCGGCACCGACTGTACACCGTGCCACACCAGCAGCACCGCCACCACCACCAGAATCATTGAAAACGTAAACACGATATCCACCGTTACCTCCATTTACCGCTCTAACGCTGGCCTACAGTCTTACCCCGCGCAGACTATAAATCAAGGGCGCCTGTTTCGGCTGCGCCCGGAAGTGCGTAAAATGGCACCATGCACACACCACAAAAACCACCCAAGCCGTTACTGCGCCATGTGGGCAAGGCGATTGCCGACTTCGACATGATCCGCGAGGGCGACCGCGTGCTGCTCGGCGTCTCCGGCGGCAAGGATTCGCTGTCGCTGCTGCATATTCTCCTGCACTTTCAGTGCAGTGCGCCGGTGCGCCTCGAACTCGGCACCGTGACCGTGGACCCGCAAGTCGAAGGCTTCGACCCGTCGCCGCTCAAGCAGGTGATGAGCGATCTGGGCGTGGCGTATTTTTACCGCAGCCAGGCGATCATGGAACAGGCCAAACAGAACATGGACAACGATTCGTTCTGCGCCTACTGCTCGCGCATGAAGCGCGGCGTGCTGTACGACACCGCGCGCAAGCAGGGCTACAACGTGCTCGCGCTGGCGCAGCATCTGGACGATCTCGCCGAGACCTTTCTCATGTCCGCATTTCACGGCGGCAAGCTGCGCACCATGCAGGCGCACTATCTGAACGACGCAGGCGATGTGCGCGTGATCCGCCCGCTGGTGTACGCGCGCGAACGCCAACTCAGGGATTTCGCCACCGCCGCGCACCTGCCCGTGATCCTCGACAACTGCCCCGCCTGCTTCAGCATGCCGATGCAGCGCCAGCACCTGAAGGAATTGCTCGCCGGGGAAGAGGGCACCAACAAAGGACTGTTCAAGAGCCTGCTCACCACGCTCAAGCCGCTGATGGCCGGCCAAAGTACAGCGTAACTTCGTAGGGCGGGTTAGCGCAGCGTAACCCGCCGAATGGCTCTACATTGAAACATCCGGCGCATTACGGCTCCTGCCTAATGCGCCCTACCGTGCTATTCTCCATATTGAGCGTAACCAAAAGTAGATGCCCTAAAACACGCCTTGTTTTGCGTCACTATGATAAGGAATCTCTGATTTATTCAGAGATTCCTGTGGCACATGGATGTGCCGCCATTTTTCAAGGTAATTAGGGCGTTTCGTAACCATCGTATACTGGGAGATACGCATGGTTACTGGGAAAAACAGCCATTTCAGTTGTGCGGCCAACTTTTTGCGGGGCCGCAAGTGTGTGTTTTGCGGTTCTTTCAAGGTCTGCAAGACTGGCCGCAGCTACGTCAAATGCGCTCAGTGCGGCAAGGCCAAAAGTCTCACCCGCCTGCGCCGTGAAATCGCTCTGCTGAGAGGCTTCTATCAACTGCAACCGGCCTATCGGTTGGCCCAGGACTTGGGACTGGACATCAAGGTGGTCACCCGTGTCTACCAGCGTCTGAGAGAGGCGCTGTACCACGTCACTGAACTGGAGGGTGGCAAGCTCAAGGGTGAGATCGAGCTGGACGAGGCCTACTTCGGCGGTAGGCGTAAGGGCAAGCGAGGCCGGGGAGCGGCGGGCAAAAGCGTGGTATTTGGCCTCCTGGAGCGGGATGGGCGGGTGTACACCCAGGTCGTGGAGTCCGTTACCGCCGAGGAGCTGATGCGCCACATTCGGGCCAAAACCCGCAAGGGCTCGGTCTACTACACCGATGCCTTCCGGGGCTATCAGTCCCTCAAACGCTACGGGAAGCATCATACGGTTAATCACTCCAAGTCACTGGTGGATAGACGCACCAAAAACCACATCAACGGCATTGAAGGCTTTTGGAGTTATGCCAAGCATATCTTGTACAACTACCGGGGTGTTTCCAAGTATCACTTTCCCCTGTATCTTAAGGAAATCGAGTACCGCTATAATCACCGGAAAGAGAATCTGTTCAAACGCTTCATTAAACTCTACTTTGGTTACGTTTCGCCCTAATTACCTATTAATTTGAACTATTACTTTTAGGAGAACTGCAAATGACACCTGACATGATTGCAATGATTTATGCCTACACCGCCGTCGGCGTGGGCGTGATTCTCGCCGCCGCCGGTCTGGGTTCTGCCATCGGCTGGGGCCTGATCTGCGCCAAGACGCTGGAAGGCATCGCGCGCCAGCCCGAGATGCGCCCGGCGCTGATGACCAACATGTTCATCTTCGCGGGCCTGATGGAGTCGTTCCCGTTCATCATTCTCGCCTTCGGCATGTGGTTCTTGTTCGCCAACCCGTTCGTGGGTGCGCTCCAGGCGGCTATCGGCGCGGCGGGCTGACGTCCTAAGCTTCAAATCTATTCAGCTTGATCGAGTGAGAAGCGCATGAATATTACAGCTACCCTGTTTGGCCAGATCGTGGCCTTCATCCTGCTCATCTGGTTCGTCAATCGCCTGCTGTGGGGGCCGCTGACCGCGATGATGCAGGCGCGCGAGAAGCGCATCGCCGACGGCCTCGCCGCTGGTGAAAAGGGACGTCACGATCTGGAGCTCGCCGAGAAGCACGCCAAAGAAGCGCTGCACAAGGTGAAGACCCAGTCCGCCGAGATCCTCGCGCAGGCCGAGCGCCGCGCCAGCGAAATCGTGGAAGAGTCCAAGGGCAATGCGCGCGCCGAGGGTGAGCGCATCATCGCCGGGGCCAAGGCCGAGATTGAGCAGGAGGTGAATCGCGCCAAGACCGAGCTGCGCACGCAGGTGGCGGCGATTGCCGTGAGCGGTGCAGAGAAGATTCTGGGCCGCGAGATTGACGCCAAGGCGCACAGCGACCTGCTGAAGCATCTGGTCGCCGAAATTTAATAATTTAATCCAGGCACCGCACGCCCATGGCCGAAAAAATCACCGCAGCCCGTCCCTATGCGCAAGCCGTATTCGAGCTGGCGCAAGCGCACGGCGACCTGAAGCGCTGGTCGGAGATGCTGGTGCTCGCCGTGAGCGTGGCGGCCGACCCTGCCCTGCGCAGGCTCATCGGCCACCCGCGCGTACACAAGACCCAACTGGCGGAGCTGGTGCTGGAAATTTGCGGCGACAAGCTGAGCAGCGCCGAGCAAAACTTCATCCGGCTGGTGGTCGAAAACGGACGGCTGGCGCTGCTGCCGGAGATCGCCGCGTTGTATGAGGCGAATCGCGCCGAGGCAGAGGGCGTACTCAAGGTGCAAGTGACGTCGGCCTTTCCGCTTTCCAGTGACGAAGAACACAATATATCCGCAGCGCTGAAGTTGCGCATGCAGCGCGAGATCAGCCTCTCCAGTGTGGTGGATAAGCGCCTGCTGGGCGGCGCGGTGATCCGCACCGGCGACCGCGTCATCGACGGCTCCGTGCGCAGCCAGATCGCGAAGCTCGCGCAAGTGCTGGCGCGTTGACCGGCATCCCGATCCGCTAACAGAATTTAAGTAACTATTGAGGAAGCTTACATGAAGCTCAACCCTTCAGAAATCAGCAATTTGATCAAGAGCCGCATCGAGAATTTCGCGGTGCTCACCGAGGCGCGTACCGAAGGCACCGTGGTCTCGGTGACCGACGGCATTGTGCGCGTACACGGTCTGTCCGACGTGATGCAGGGCGAGATGATCGAATTTCCCGGCAACACCTACGGCATGGCGCTCAACCTTGAGCGCGACTCGGTCGGCGCGGTGGTGCTCGGCGATTACGAACACATCAGCGAAGGCGACAGCGTAAAGTGCACCGGCCGCATTCTGGAAGTGCCGGTGGGCGAGGCGCTGCTGGGCCGCGTGGTGGATGCGCTCGGCAGCCCCATCGACGGCAAGGGGCCGATCAAGACCACGCAGACCTCGCCGATTGAAAAAGTCGCGCCGGGCGTGATCGCGCGCCAGTCGGTGAGCCAGCCGGTGCAGACCGGCCTCAAGGCCATCGACGCGATGGTGCCGATCGGCCGCGGTCAGCGCGAGCTCATCATCGGCGACCGTCAGACCGGCAAGACCGCGGTGGCGGTGGACACCATCATCAATCAGAAAGGCACGGGCGTGAAGTGCGTCTACGTCGCCATCGGCCAGAAGGCCTCGTCGGTCGCCGCCGTGGTGCGCAAGCTCGAAGAGCACGGCGCGCTGGCGCACACCATCGTGGTGACCGCCACCGCGTCGGACTCCGCCGCGATGCAGTTCATCGCGCCCTACTCCGGCTGCTCCATGGGCGAATACTTCCGCGACATCGGCGAAGACGCGCTCATCGTGTACGACGATCTGACCAAGCAGGCCTGGGCCTACCGCCAGGTGTCGCTGTTGCTGCGCCGCCCGCCGGGCCGCGAGGCGTATCCGGGCGACGTGTTCTATCTGCACTCGCGCCTGCTGGAGCGTTCTGCGCGCGTGAACGCGGAGCACATCGAGAAAATCACCAACGGCAAGGTGAAAGGCAAGACCGGCTCGCTCACCGGCCTGCCCATCATTGAAACGCAGGCCGGCGACGTATCGGCCTTCGTGCCCACCAACGTGATCTCGATCACCGACGGCCAGATCTTCCTCGAAACCGATTTGTTCAACGCCGGTATCCGGCCCGCCATCAACGCCGGCCTGTCCGTGTCTCGTGTGGGTGGCGCGGCGCAGACCAAGATCATCAAGAAACTGGGCGGCGGCGTGCGCCTCGACCTCGCGCAGTACCGCGAACTGGCGGCGTTCGCGCAGTTCGCCTCCGACCTCGACGAGAGCACGCGCAAGCAACTGGAGCGCGGTCAGCGCGTGATGGAGTTGATGAAGCAGAAACAGTACGCGCCGATGAGCGTGGCGGAACTGGCGGTGTCGCTGTTCTCCGCCAGCCAGGGCTTCCTCGACGACGTCGAGGTGGCCAAGATTCAGGGCTTCGAACACGCACTGCTGAGCTTCATGAAGTCCAAGCATGCCGCCCTCATGGACAAGATCAATGCCACGGGCGATTACAGCAGCGAGATCGAGAGCGACCTGCGCTCCGCGCTGACGGAATTCAAGAAGAGCAATGCTTGGTAATAACATCCAACGCTAAGGCGCAAAGACGCAAAGAACTAAAATTATTTTTTCTTTGCGTCTTTGCGCCTTTGCGCCTTAACGTTGAGTCGTTAGAGCAGCCAAGGTAACCAGATGGGCAGCAAAAAAGAAATACGCACCAAGATCAAGAGCATCAAGAACACGCAGAAGATCACGCGTGCGATGGAGATGGTTGCGGCCTCGAAAATGCGCAAGGCGCAGGAGCGCGTGCGCGCCGCGCGCCCCTATGCCGCCAAGATGCGTAACGTGATCGGCCATCTGGCGCACGCGCACCCGGAGTACAAGCATCCTTACTTGCAGGAGCGCGCAGTAAAGCGCGTCGGCTTTATTATCGTGTCCTCCGACCGCGGGCTGTGCGGCGGCCTGAACAGCAACCTGTTCCGCACCGCGCTAGTCGCGATGCGCGACTGGAGCACGCAGGGCGTGCAGGTGGATGTGTGCACCGTCGGCACCAAGGCGGGGGGGTTCTTCAAGCGCTTCGGCGGCAACATCGTGGCGGAGAAATCACACTTGGGTGATGCGCCCAGCCTCACCGACCTGATCGGTGCGGTGAAGGTGATGCTGGATGCCTACAACAACGCGCACATCGACCGCCTCTATCTGGTCTATAACGATTTCGTCAACACCATGGTGCAGAAGCCGGCGCTGCAGCAGATGCTGCCCGTCGTGCCCGATATGGATGCAACGCTGCATCATCATTGGGACTACCTCTACGAGCCCGAGGCCAAAGAGGTGCTGACCCATTTGCTCACGCGCTATGTCGAGTCGCTGGTGTATCAGGGCGTGCTGGAGAATATCGCCTCCGAACAGGCGGCGCGCATGGTGGCGATGAAGAGCGCCTCGGATAATGCGGGCGAATTGATTGGCGATCTGCAGATGGTCTACAACAAGGCGCGCCAGGCAGGCATCACGCAGGAGCTGTCGGAAATCGTGGCCGGCGCGGCGGCGGTTTAAGTTTAAATACAGTAGCGAGTAGCGAGTGGCGAGTAACTAGGAAATGTATTTCCTCGCCACTAGCAACTCGCCACTCGCCACTCGTTAACTAATTTTAATTTGAGTTTGTGAGGAACTGAGGATGAGTTCAGGAAAGATAGTTCAAATCATCGGCGCCGTGGTGGACGTTGAGTTTCCGCCCGAGTCGCTGCCCAAGATATACGACGCGTTACTGGTGGACGCAGCCGGACTGACGCTCGAGGTGCAGCAGCAGCTCGGCGACAGCGTGGTGCGCACCATTGCGATGGGTTCGTCCGACGGCCTGCAGCGCGGCGTCGCGGTGAGCAACACCGGCGCGCCGATCTCGGTGCCGGTGGGCAAGGAAACCCTGGGCCGCATCATGGACGTGCTCGGCAAGCCCATCGACGAAAAGGGCCCGATCGGCGAGAAGCAGCGCTGGTCGATACACCGCAAGGCCCCGGCCTATGACGAACTCGCTGCGAGCACCGAGCTGCTCGAAACCGGCATCAAGGTGATCGATCTGATCTGCCCGTTCGCCAAGGGCGGCAAGGTCGGCCTGTTCGGCGGCGCGGGCGTGGGCAAGACCGTGAACATGATGGAGCTGATCCGCAACATCGCCATCGAGCACTCGGGCTATTCCGTGTTCGCGGGCGTGGGCGAGCGTACCCGTGAAGGTAACGACTTCTACCACGAAATGACCGAGAGCAAGGTTATCGACAAGGTGTCGCTGGTCTACGGCCAGATGAACGAGCCGCCCGGCAACCGTCTGCGCGTGGCGCTGACCGGCCTCACCATGGCGGAATTCTTCCGCGATGAAGGCCGCGACGTGCTGCTGTTCATCGACAACATCTACCGTTACACGCTGGCCGGCACCGAGGTGTCCGCGCTGCTCGGCCGTATGCCGTCCGCCGTAGGTTATCAGCCGACGCTCGCCGCCGAAATGGGCGCGCTGCAGGAGCGCATCACCTCCACCAAGACCGGCTCGATTACCTCGATCCAGGCCGTCTACGTGCCCGCCGACGATTTGACCGACCCGTCGCCCGCGACCACATTCGCGCATCTGGACGCCACCGTGGTGCTGTCGCGCCAGATCGCGGAGCTGGGTATTTACCCCGCCGTGGATCCGCTCGACTCCACCAGCCGCCAGCTCGATCCGCTCATCATCGGGCAGGATCACTACGACACCACGCGCGCGGTGCAGGGCACGTTGCAGCGCTACAAGGAGTTGAAGGACATCATCGCGATTCTCGGCATGGATGAGCTGTCGGAAGAGGACAAGCTCACGGTAACGCGCGCGCGCAAGATTCAGCGCTTCCTGTCGCAGCCGTTCTTCGTCGCCGAGGTGTTCACCGGCAGCCCGGGCAAGTATGTGTCGCTCAAGGACACGATCCGCGGCTTCAAGGGCATCGTCAACGGCGAGTACGACTCCCTGCCGGAGCAGGCGTTCTACATGGTCGGCACGATCGACGAAGCGATCGAAAAGACAAAAACCTTAAAATAAAGGAAAGACTAAACGCAAAGACGCCAAGACGCAAAGCTCTAAAATTAGAGTAATCAAATAGCGGCACAAATTGGGTACGCTCAAATATAAATTATGGCTAGATACATTTTGACTAAACGAATATCTTGGCGTCTTGGCGTCTTTGCGTTAGGTTGTTTATAGTTATGGCTATGACTCTGCATCTCGATATCGTGAGCGCTGAAGCGGAAATCTTTTCCGGTCTGGCGGAGATGGTGTTCGCCCCCGCTTCGCAGGGCGAGGTCGGCATTCTGCCGCGCCATACGCCGCTGCTCACCACCCTCCGGCCGGGCGAGGTGCGCGTGAAAATTCCAGATGGCGACGAGCAGGTGTTTTACGTCTCCGGCGGCATACTGGAAATCCAGCCGCACGTCGTCACCATTCTGTCCGATACCGCGTTGCGCGCGCACGATGTGGACGAGGCCGCCGCACTGGAGGCCAAGCAGCACGCCGAGCAGGCGATGCGCGACCGCAAGTCCGACTTCGACTACGCCAAGGCGCAGGCCGAACTGGCCGAGGCCGTGGCGCAGTTGCAGACCATCCAGCGTCTGCGCAAAAAGGGTCGCTGATACAACGTGTAGGTCGGATCAAGCGCAGCGGATCCGACGCACAATGATTGCACCCACCCTGTCCCCGCCCCCTAAACAGGGGGCGGGGACGTAGACGGAGATGTCATCTTGCTAATGACCTTCTTATTAACCGCTCACTTTTCCTGTATCTTGGGCCTATGGGCCTCTCCGTAATCATCCTCGCCGCCGGACAAGGCACGCGCATGCGCTCCGCGCTGCCCAAGGTGCTGCACCCGCTCGCGGGCCGGCCGCTGCTGGAGCACGTCATCCACACCGCGCATGAGCTTGACGCCAAGGCGGTTCATGTCGTCTACGGCTATGGCGGCGATGCCGTGCCGCGTGCGCTGGCGCATCTCGACGCGTGCTGGGTCGAACAGGCCGAGCAGCTCGGCACCGGCCATGCGGTGGCACAGGCGATGCCGTTTGTGGCGGACGCTGACACGGTGCTGGTGCTGTACGGCGATGTGCCGCTCATCGGCGCGGCGACACTGCGCCGGTTGCTCGCGGCCGCGAGCAGCGAGGGCCTCGGCCTGCTCACGGTCTATCAGCACGATCCGCGCGGCTATGGACGCATCGTGCGTGATAAAGGCCGCAAGGTGACGCGCATCGTGGAGGAAAAAGATGCGACAGCGGACGAGCGCACGATCAACGAAATCAACACCGGCATGATCGCGGCGCCTGCCGAGCAGATGCGCGGGTGGCTCGCCAAGCTCGAAAACAACAACGCGCAAAAAGAGTTTTATCTCACCGATGTGATTGCGCTTGCGGTGCAGGACGGCAGGGTGATCAACACCGTGGAGCCGGACAAGGTGGCCGAGGTGATGGGCGTGAACAACAAGGGACAGCTTGCCGAACTTGAGCGCTACTATCAGCACAGGCAGGCGGAGCGCCTGATGGAGCAAGGGATCACGCTGCTTGATCCGCTGCGGTTTGATCTGCGCGGCGAGCTCAGCGCCGGCCAGGATGTCACGATAGATGTGAACGTCATCATGGAAGGCATAGTCACGCTCGGTGATCGTGTCCGCATCGGGCCGCACGTCGTGATCCGCAACGCGAAGATCGGCGATGATGTCGAAATACTTTCCCATTGCGCGATTGATGACGCGGTCATCGAATCCGGCTGCCGCATTGGGCCGTTTGCGCGCATCCGCCCCGAAACAAAACTTGCCGCCGGCGTGCACATCGGCAATTTCGTCGAGATCAAAAAATCCGAGATTGGCGCGGGCTCCAAGATCAATCATCTGAGCTACGTCGGCGATGCCACCGTCGGGCGCGACGTGAACATCGGCGCCGGCACCATCACCTGCAACTACGACGGCGCGAACAAGCATCAGACCATCATCGAAGACGGTGTCTTCATCGGCTCGGATACGCAACTGGTGGCGCCCGTCACTGTCGGCGCGGGCGCCACGGTGGGTGCGGGCTCCACCATCACCCAAGACGTGCCGCCGAAAGTGCTGGCGGTAAGCCGGGTAAAACAAAGCACCGTGCCGGGCTGGAAGCGTCCTGTTAAAACAGAGAAAAGAGTAAAGAGCAAAGAGCAAAGCTAGCGTCTTATCATGATTCTTTTCTCTTTGCTCTTGCCTCTTTTCTCTTCCGCAGAGCGGAGTTGATATGTGCGGAATCATCGGAGCCGTAGCACAACGTGACGTGATGCCCGCGCTGGTCGAGGGCCTCAAGCGTCTGGAGTATCGCGGCTATGACTCTGCCGGCGCGGTGGTGCTAGATGCGCACAACACGCTCACGCGCGCGCGCGCGGTGGGCAAGGTGGTGGAGCTTGAGTTGCAGCTCGCGGCCAAGTCGCTGCAAGGCCACACCGGCATTGCGCACACACGCTGGGCGACGCACGGGGTGCCGAGCGAGGCCAATGCGCATCCGCACATCTGCCGCGGCAGCGTCGCCGTGGTGCACAACGGCATTATCGAAAACCACGAAGAGCTGCGCGCCGAACAGGTGAAGGCGGGCTACGAGTTTACCTCGCAGACGGACACCGAGGTCGTGGTGCATCAGATACACCATCACCTGCAACCCGGGACATCACTGTTCGACGCGCTGCGTGCGACGGTTGCGGAGTTGCACGGCGCCTATGCGCTGGGCGTTATCGGGACCGCCGATCCCGCGCACCTCGTCGCTGCGCGGCGCGGCAGCCCGCTGGTGATCGGCCTCGGCGAGGGCGAGAACTTCATCGCCTCCGATGTCGCGGCGCTGCTGCCCGTGACGCGGCGATTTATCTTTCTCGAAGACGGCGACGTTGCCGACATCACCAAGGACAGCGTGCACATCATCAATGCGGCGGGTGCGGAGGTCACGCGCAAGGTGCATGTGAGCACGCTCAGTGCCGATGCGGTGGAACGCGGCGAATACCGCCATTACATGCTGAAGGAAATCTTCGAGCAGCCGCGCGCGGTGAGCGATACGCTGGAAGGACGCCTCAATGCAGGCCGCGTGCTGGAAGAAAGCCTCGGCCCCAACGCCGCCACAATACTGAATGCCGTCAAGCGCGTGCACATCATCGCCTGCGGCACGAGTTACCATGCGGGACTGATTGCGCGCTACTCGATTGAGGCGCTTGCGGGCATTCCCTGCAACGTCGAGGTGGCCAGCGAGTTCCGCTATCGTCGCCCGGTGGTGAGCGCCGACTGCCTGGTAGTGGCGATTTCGCAGTCCGGCGAGACGGCCGACACGCTCGCCGCGCTGTGCGAAGCGAGGCGGCTCGGTTTTCGTTACTCCCTCGCTATTTGCAACGTGCCGGAAAGCTCGCTCGTGCGCGAGGCGGACATCGTGCTCATGACGCGCGCCGGACCTGAAATAGGTGTCGCCTCCACCAAGGCCTTCACCACACAACTCGTTGCACTCATGCTGCTCACCATTGTGCTGGGGCGGCGTCATGCGCTGACGCCGGAGCTGGAGGGAAAACTGGTTACACAGCTTGAGTCATTACCCGCCAAGATTGAGCAAACGCTGCTGATGAGTGATGACATCAAGCGTCTCTCCGAACAGTTTGCCGACAAGCATCACGCGCTGTTCCTGGGGCGCGGCGCGCATTATCCGGTGGCGATGGAAGGCGCGCTCAAGCTGAAGGAAATTTCCTACATCCATGCCGAGGCGTATCCCGCAGGCGAACTCAAGCACGGCCCGCTCGCGCTGGTGGACGCCGAGATGCCAGTGATTGCCGTGGCGCCCAACAATGAATTGCTGGAAAAGCTCAAGTCGAATCTGCAAGAGGTACGCGCGCGCGGCGGTAAGCTGATCGTGTTCGCCGACGGTGCGGCAGGCTTCAAATCTTCAGAGGGTGTGCAGGTGCTGAATGTACCGCACGCGGAGGATGATACGTCACCGCTGGTCTACACCGTGCCCTTGCAATTGCTGGCCTATCACGTCGCCGTGCTCAAGGGCACCGACGTGGACAAGCCGCGCAATCTCGCCAAGTCGGTTACCGTGGAGTAACCGCGCGCCCGTTGTGCCACTTCTCGCCCAGCTTGAACAGCAGCATTCCGGCGAGCATCGAAGCCACGAATACAAGCGTGGCCGGAGCGAGGCCGGGCAGCGCCACCAGAGCGGGGCCAGGGCAGTAGCCGCTCAAGCCCCAGCCGACGCCGAACAGCACGCTGCCTGCAATCAGTCGCGCGTCGATGTGCCGGGCGGTGGACAGTGAGAATTTTTCCGCCAGCAGCGGCGCGCGGCGTAGTGTGATTAAACGGTAGCACAGCAAATACACCAGCGTGGCGCTCGCCATCACCAGCAGCAGGCTGGGATCCCAATCACCGGTCACATCCAGAAACGCGATGACCTTTTGTGGCTGGGTCATGCCCGATATGCCTAGTCCCAAGGCAAACAGGAGTCCTAACAAGAATGCAGCGAGCGTTTGTTTCATAACACGTGGCGGACGACAAATACCGTGAGCATGGCGCTGGTCATGAAGGATGTCACAGCGGCGAGTGAGCGTGGCGACATGCGGCCGATGCCACACACGCCATGACCGCTGGTACAGCCGCTGCCGAGGCGGGTGCCGTAGCCCACCAGCAGCCCGGCGACGGCGTAAGTGACGTATGAGTTATCAGGCGGCAGCACGAACGCCTGCGGATACTGCCACAGCAATAGTAATCCGCCCGAGACCAGCCCGGCAACAAACGCACTGCGCCATGATATATCGCCGCGCGGCAGATCGAGCAGCCCGCCCAAAATACCGCTGACGCCCGCGATGCGTCCGTTGAATAACAGCAGCCCGGCTGCGGCAAGTCCGATGAGCAGGCCGCCGAGGATGGCGCTGATGGGCGTGAAGTGCTCCATTTAAAGACTCCTGTAATCAGTGCTAGACAACATTTGCATGAGACACCCACGCTTTCCATGACAACGGCAGTTGCTGGTACACCAGCCAGGCGGCAATCGCCAGAATAAACCAGGCAAACCCGTTTGTCAGGCGCTCCAGCGGTATGCGCCCTGCAAGTGTGTGACCGAGAAACGTACCCGCGATGGCAAACGCGGTGACCACTCCGGCGAGCGCGTAATCAATTTGAAGATGCGCACTATGGCCAGCGAGGCCGGCGAGGGAATTAAGCATAATCACCAGCAGCGAAGTACCGATCGCCTCGCGCATGGACATGCCGCTCAACAGTACCAGGGCGGGCACCACCAAAAAACCACCGCCTGCGCCCACCAGGCCGGTGAGCGTGCCTATCAAAAGTCCCTGCGCCGGAAGTTGCGCAGGATGGAGCGGCCGTGCGGGACGTACGCTTTCAGCGTCGCGTGGGCGCAGCATTATGACGGCGCTCGCCACCATCACTGCGGCGAGCAGTAACAGCAACAGCGTGGCAGGAATGAACCCCGCCGCGAATCCGCCTACGTAAGCCCCTATCATCCCGCTGCCAGCGAACAGCGCGCCCACGCGCCAGCGCACGTGGCCAGCACGCGCGTGCTGAATGAGCGCTGCCGCCGCACTGAGCGCAACCACGAACAGCGATGTGCTGATTGCTGCTTGCGCGCCAATGTCCTCGTGGACGAACAGCGCCACCGTGAGCAGCGAACCGCCACCGCCGAACACGCCGAGCGCAAGGCCGATCAGCAGCGCAAACAGTATCAGGAACATGGTTGTCAGCCTTGCTGAATTTCAAACTCGCGCCCACAGGCCTGATTCGCAGGCAGGGCGCGGTCTATCTGCTTCGGATAGGGCAGTTTCAAGTCGCGCATGATCTGAATAAATTCGTCACGGGTTTTACCACCACCGAGGCGCGCGTTCTTCGCCATTTCCTGCTTGATGGTGGAGACGGTGTTGCCGTGGTAGTCGTGCGCCGGATACACCAGCGTGTCGGGTGGCAGGGCAAATAGTTTTTTGTGCACGCTGTCGTACAAACGGCCCGCGTCACCTTGCTGAAAATCGGTGCGGCCGCAACCGCCGATGAGCAGCGCGTCGCCAGTGAACACCCGGTCGCCGATGACATAGGCAACGTCGGCATTGGTGTGGCCGGGCGTATGGCGCACCTCGATGTGTATGTCACCCACCAGCAACTGCTCACCATCAGATACCATGAGGTCGGCGCAGCTTGCGCCTGCGTCGCGGTGCACCACGGTTTTGCTGCCTAACTTCTCACGCAACAAGGCCGCGCCAGTGACGTGGTCAGCGTGGACGTGCGTCTCCAAGGTGTAAACGAGTGTTAACTCCAGATCCTTGAGGAGCTGAAGGTAGGCACCCACCTCCTCAGAGCGACCGGGTCTATGAGCAACGCTTGGCGTGTGCGCTCGCAACCGAGTAGATAGGTATAGGTCGAGCTGACGGGTTCAAATAGCTGGCGGAAGATCATGATACATAAGGTGGTGGCATGATGGTGTCATTTCAAGTCATTAGGCGGGTTTATCGAGCCTGGTGATCAGCGCGGTCACCACTTTTGACACAGCGTCGTCCAGAATAAAACCGACTGCCAGGTCTGCTGCGCCCTGCTTTTTAAACCGTGCATGGACATTACCTCCCTTGTTGAAGGACCAGAAGCTGGTGCAGGAGAATGGTGGGCCGTGTGCGGATCGAACGCACGACCAACAGATTAAAAGTCTGCTGCTCTACCGGCTGAGCTAACGGCCCCGATATAATTTTAGTGCGCGTAGCGCCTCGGCTCGCCCCCTTCTCACCCCGGGAGAAGGGATGGGGATGAGGGCTGCCCGCGCACAATTCCCTCATCCGGCCCTTCGGGCCACCTTCTCCCGGAGGGAGAAGGGCTATTTAAGGAATGAAGGCTGCCTATTGTAATCGTCCGCAGCCCTAACACCAAGGCGCGGATGCGTTTTGGGGCAAACTTATTGATAGCGGGTGGGATCAGCCACGCCCGCTGCCTTGAAGCCCGCGGCGCGCAGGCGGCAGGCGTCGCAGCGGCCGCAGGCGCGGCCTGCGTCATCGGCGCTGTAGCAAGAGACGGTCTCGGCGTAGTCCACGCCGAGGCGCAGCCCTTCATGGATGATGTCTGCCTTGCTCAGGTGGATGAGCGGGGTGTGGCAGATAAAGCGGTTGCCCTCCACGCCGGCCTTGGTGGCGACGTTGGCGAGGTGCTCAAACGCCTCGATGAATTGCGGGCGGCAATCCGGGTAGCCGGAATAATCCACTGCGTTCACGCCGATGAAGATGTCCCACGCCTTCAGCACCTCGGCCCAGCCCAGTGCAAGCGCAAGCAATATCGTGTTGCGCGCGGGCACGTAGGTGACGGGGATGCCCTGGCTCGACTGCTGTGGCACTGCGATGCTCACGTCGGTGAGTGCCGAGCCGCCGATGGCGCCGAGGTCGATCTTGATCACTTTGTAAGCGGCGGCGCCAAGACTGTGCGCGATGCGCGCCGCCGCGTCGAGTTCCGCGCGGTGGCGCTGGCCGTAATCGACGGCGAGCGCATAACACTCGAAGCCCAAGCCCTTGGCGATGGCGAGCGTGGTGGCGGAGTCCATGCCGCCGGAGAGCAGCACCACGGCGCGTGTGTGTGCAGCAGTTAAGGGAATGACGGCGGCGCTCATTGCCGGGCACCTCTAAAAATGCGTCTTTTGCTCCAATACTGCGTTGCAGCTTGTCTCCGCTGCTCACATACTGACGTGTATGCTGCGCTGCTCGCCTGCGCTGCGCCTTGTCTTGAATCAAAATCCATCATTTTTAGAGGCGCCCTTATTTTCCGGGGACATTGCCCCACAGATATTTATGCAACTGAATCTGCAAGCGCACCGGCAGATGGTCTTCGAGTATCCAGTTGGCGAGTTGCGTGGCGTCCAGTTCGCCGAAGCTCGGTGAGAGCAGCACCTCGCAGTGCGCCGCGAGATCGTATTGGGTCAATACGGTCTTGGCCCAGTCATAATCTTCGCGGTTGCAAAGCACGAACTTGACATGGTCGCGCGCTGTCAGGTGTGGGATATTTTCCAAGCGGTTTTTGTCCACTTCGCCGGAGCCGGGCGTTTTGATATCCATCACCTTGACCACGCGCGCATCCACCTGTGACACATCGAGCGCGCCGCTGGTTTCAAGCGAGACATCGTAGCCTGCATCACACAAGGCGGTGAGTAGATCGAGCGCAGCGCGCTGCGCGAGCGGTTCACCGCCGGTGACGGTGACATAGCGCGGCTTGAAGTGCGCCACACGTCCGAGGATATCCGGCAGCGCCATCCACTCGCCGCCCTGAAACGCGTAGGCGGTGTCGCAGTAGCCGCAGCGCAGCGGGCAGCCGGTCAGGCGCACAAACACGGTGGGCAGACCCACCGTGCGTGTTTCACCCTGAAGGGAATAGAAGATTTCCGTGATACGCAGCCGCGTCTCATGCGAGGGCGCGGCATGTGTCTCGGTGTCGATCGCAGTTTGCATGCGGGCATTTTACACCCTGCCCCCCAGCTTTTGCGCTAATGCCCCTCTTTCTTCATGCGCTGCAGGCGGTTGTCGGCGAGCTTCGCGGCGGGGGCGGCGGGGAAGGTCTTGATGACCTCGTTCAGTGACTTGCGCGCCTCGTCCCACTGGCCGAGCTCGTAATGCACGAAGCCAATCTTGAGCAGGGCATCCGGGCGTTTGGGGCTGGTGGGCATGTTGTCCATGAGGGTCTGAAACGCCTGCTGCGCCTCCTTGAGCTGGCGCGTGACGTAGTACGCCTCACCCAGCCAGTATTGGGCGTTGCCGGCATTTTTTCCCGCAGGGTAGCGTGCAAGATAATCCTGGAACGCCGTGATCGCCTTTTCGTAGCGCGCCTCTTTGAGCAACGCGAAGGCCTGCTGGTAAGCCGCCTGCTCCGGTGCGGCGTCGGCGGCCGGAGGCGCTGTTGACGGTGCAGCAGCGGGCGGTTTTGACGGCGCTGTGGCCGGCGCTGTAACTGGCGCAGCTGCCGGGGTGGGCTCACTTGCGGTCACGGGTGCGGGCGGCGGTGCGGCGCTCGTGCGGCTCTCCAGTTCATGCAGACGACGGTCGAAATCCTGGTTTGCGCCCTGCCTGCTGCTTTTGAGTTCCTCGATCTCGTGCGTTTGCACCTCGATGACACCCTGTAGCTGTTGCAGCTCCAGCTGCAGGCTATCGATGCGCGTGAGCAGTTCCGTCCCGCTCTGACCTTCCACAATGCGCTCCAGCCGCATGATGCGCGCCTGCAGCGACATCTGCGCGTTCGGATCCTCTGCTGCCGCCGCGAAGAGCGGCAGCAGCAGCAATGCGCCTGCGAAAACCAGCATGCGCGCGCGCATGGCTGTTACTTGCGGCTGGTGTAGCTAATTTCGACGCGGCGGTTCTGTTGCCACGAAGTCTCGTCATGGCCGGTGGCCACCGGCTTTTCCTCGCCGTAGCTCACCACCTGGATTTGCTTCGTGGCGGCGCCTTCGGCAAGCAGGAGCTGGCGCACGGCGTTGCCGCGGCGCTCACCGAGCGCGAGGTTGTACTCACGCGAGCCGCGCTCGTCGGCATGGCCTTCCAGCGTGACGGCGGCGGTGGCGTTGCCGGAGAGATACCTGGCGTGGGCCGAGACGGTGGCGCGGTCTTCCTGCGCGACCTCGCTGCTGTCGATGGCGAAATAGACGATACGCTTGGACAACGCACCGGCGGGATCATCCAGTGCGTCACCGCGGAATGCGCCTGTGTCGCCTGCGGCGCTTGTGGTCGCGCCGCTCGCGGCACTGGATTTATCTTCGATCGCGGCGCTTTCACCCGACTTGGTGCCCGTGCCCTGACAGCCGAGCAAAATGGCTGTGGGCAGGATCAAAAATAAGAATTTGGTTGGCAACTTCATGGGAGGCTCCTTTGTTGTTTATCCAGGTTAAGGTTTGGGATCAGGCTGCAGCATTATACGACGACTAAACGGCGACCACACGGCTTCGCGCACATCGCCTTCCTGCAGCACCAGGCGGTTGTGCACGCGTCCGTCCACCGACACCGCCGCAAGCGTGCCGCGGTTGTTTTCATTGGTGGCGTAAATAATCATGGCGCCGTTCGGCGCGAAGCTCGGTGACTCGTCCAGCGTGCGGTCGGAGAGCACGCGCAGTGCGCCGGTTTTCAGCTCCATGAGCGCGATGCGGTACTGGCCACCCGTGCCGTGCACCATGGCGAGCTGCTTGCCGTCGGGTGAAAACACGCCGCGCGCATTATAGTCGCCTGCGAAGGTGATGCGGCTCGCGTCTCCACCATTTACTGACATGCGATACAGCTGCGGACGTCCGCCGCGGTCGGAGGTGAATACCAGCGCGCTGCCGTCGGGTGACCAGACGGGTTCGGTATCAATGGCCAGGTTGCTGGTGAGGCGCTGCAGGGTTTTGGCGGCGAGACTCAGCACATAGATTTCCGGGTTGCCGTCCTTGGAGAGCGTGAGCGCGAGCCGCGTGCCGTCGGGTGACCACGCGGGTGCGCTGTTCAGGCCGGGATAAGACGCAATCAACTCGCGCTTGCCGGTGGCGATCTCCTGGATGTAAATCTGTGCGCGCTTGTTTTCAAACGACACGTAGGCGAGCCGTGTGTCGTCGGGCGACCACGCGGGCGAGAGCAGCGGCTGCCTGGAGTTGAGAATCGGCTGCGGATTGTGGCCGTCGGCGTCGGCCACCTGCAACGAATAGGTTTGCGCCGGTGCCTTGCCCGCGGCCGTGACGTAGGCGATGCGCGTGTTGAACGCACCCGGCTCGCCGGTCAGTTTTTCGTAAATGATGTCGCTGATCCGGTGCGCGGTGCGGCGCAGTTCCGCGCTCGTGGCCGGGATGGTGTAACCCGCAAGCTGGGTGGCCTGAAACACGTTGAACAACTGGAATTGCACCGTGTACTGGCCCGCGCCGGTGGCGCGCACCTTGCCCACCGCCAGGCCTTCCACGCCGAGCACGCGCCAGTCACGGAAATTGACTTCACGCCCTTCGTGCGGGCGCGCCAGCAGGTCCTGCTCCGCCAGCGGCGCAAAGCGCCCGCTGCGTTTCAAGTCGGCGGCGACGATGGCGCCGATGTCTTCCGGCGGCGCACCCTGCCCTTCTACGCCGAAGGGTACGACGGCAATGGGCAGCGCGCCCGGCACGCCTTCGGTGATCTCGATGGTGAGGGGCGCCGCATGCGCGCCGCCCAGCGGCAGCCACAGGGCCAGCGCGTACACCAGCAGGAATTGTTTATTCAGCATGTGTCCTCAGGGCTTGAAGATAAAATTCAACTCACGAAAATACTCAAACAAGGCCGGAGCGGCCGGCAGCGGTAGCGGCGAGGCCTTATACACCGCGTTTTCCACCGAGCGGTCAAAGATCGCATCACCGCTGCTCACGCTGACCCGCGCGTCGGTTACTTCGCCACCCGGCAGCAGCCGCACCGTCACCGTGCACGACATGCCGGGTCTGGCGCTCGGCGGAGGCGACCATTTCTCCTTCATCCGTTTCTGGATCAGCGGGATGTACTGGCTGACCAAGGTCTGTGCCTGCTGCTCCTGTGCCGCCTGTTCCTCCGAGGCGAGCTGCTCCTTCATCTGTTGCTCGGCCTCACGCCGCTGTTGCGCTTCTTTTTCCGCCTTGCGCTTCTTTTCCATCTCGATTTTACGTTGTGCGTCGGCTGCGGCCAAGCGCTTTTCTTCAGCGCGGCGCGATTGCTCCGTGTGCCGCTTTTCTGCCACCGCCTGCTTTTCCTTCAGCGCCTCGTGTTTGGCCTCTTCGGCGCGTTTTTGTTCCGCGACCAGCCGCTCTTGCCCGGCTTGTTCCTGACGCTTCGCCTCGTCTTCCAGTTTACGCTGCGCTTCTTCTGCGGCCTGACGCTTTTCCTCTTCGCGCCGTTGTTCTTCCGTGCGCTGTTTATCTGCGGCCTCCTGCTCCGCGCGCTTCTTGCGCTCAGCCTCCTCCTGTTTCTTCTGCTGCTCCGCCTTGAGCCTGGTGTTGTCCACCACCGTGGCCTGAACCACGGCGGACTGCGCGCCCGCCGGCTGCGGCTTGGGCGTCCAGTCGAGGCTCACCACCAGCATCGCAATCAGCGCGACGTGCACCAGCACGGCCAGCACCACCGCACGCAGGTTATTGCGCAACTTGTTCAGCATGTGATGGCGACTATTTATGTGTGGGCGCCGGGGGAGACTCGGTGACGAGGCCCACGCTCGGCGCGCCCGCGCTTTGCAATAGTGTCATGGCGTAGATCACGCGTCCGTAATTGACGTTCTTGTCGCCGCGCACCAGTACCGGTGTGCCGGGCTGGTTGCGTAATACCGCGCCCACGCGTTGCGCCAGCAGCGCATCGGCGATGCCTTTCTCCTGACCGTCGCCGACATTTAGATAAAATTTTCCGTTCGCACTCACCGTCACCACCAGCGGCTCTTTCTTGTCCGGCTCCATCGGCGTGCTCGCCGCCTGCGGCAGGTCCACCTTCACGCCCTGCGCGAGCAGCGGCGCGGTGATCATGAAGATGACCAACAGCACCAGCATCACGTCGATGTACGGCACCACGTTCATCTCCGCCATCGGCACGCGCCGTTTACGGGCCCGCGCCATTACGCGTGCGCCTGCCGCTGCAGGATGGTGGAAAACTCTTCGAGGAAGGCATCATAGCGGCTATGCAGGCGCTCGACATCGTTGGCGAAGCCGTTGTACGCGATCACCGCCGGTATCGCCGCGAACAGGCCCATGGCGGTGGCGATCAAGGCCTCGGCGATGCCGGGTGCGACCATCGCGAGCGTGGCCTGGTGCACATTGCCGAGGCTGCGGAACGAATTCATGATGCCCCACACGGTGCCGAACAGGCCGACGTAGGGGCTGGTGGAGCCGACCGTGGCGAGAAACGACAGGTTGACCTCGAGCGCCTCCACTTCGCGCGAAAGCGCCACGCGCATGGTGCGCTGCGCGCCTTCCAGCACCGCCATCGGCTCCACGCCCGCCTGCTTGCGCAGGCGCGCGAACTCCTTGAACCCGGCCTCGAAGATTGCCTCCATGCCGCGCGGACTGGAGCGGTGCGTCACCTGGTCGTACAGCAGGTTGAGGTCATTGCCCGACCAGAAGCGCTTTTCGAATATGTCCGCTGCCGCGCGCGTAGCGCGCAGCAGCGCACGTTTGCGGAAGATCATGGTCCACGACACCATCGAGACTACCAGCAGCAGCGCCATGACGAGCTGTACCAGCAGGCTGGCATTGAGAATGAGATGCAGGATGGACAGGTCAGAGGTCACCGGGAAGCTCCGCTATTATTGTCTTGGGTATGGCGCGCGCCTTGAACATAACGGCGTCGAGACACGCCAGCTTGACGTGGCCGGAGCATAACGGTGCGCCGCTTGCGCCATCGCGCACCTGCTGCTCAAAGCCCAGGCTCGCGCGCCCTCGTTCGATGAGTTTTACCGTCACGTGCAGCAATTGATTAAAACGCGCAGGCTGCAAAAAATCCAGCGTCACCGAACGCACCGCGAAAATCACGCCCTCCTCGCGCATGAGTGCGTCTTGCTCGAAGCCGAGGCCGCGCAGCCATTCGGTGCGCGCGCGCTCCATGAATCTGAGATAGTTGGCATAATACACCACGCCGCCGCTGTCCGTGTCCTCGTAGTAGACCCGCAGCGGCCATGAAAATTCACGTGCATCAGACATCCTTGTCAAATAAATCCGGCGCGGTGTTCGACCCGCCCTGCGGCGGCGTGAGGCCGAAGTGCTGATAGGCCGCGCGCGTGGCGACGCGTCCGCGCGGGGTGCGCATGAGAAAGCCCTGCTGGATCAGAAACGGCTCCAGCACGTCTTCAATGGTGTCGCGCTCCTCACCCATCGCGGCGGCGAGGTTGTCGACGCCCACCGGCCCGCCGTCGAATTTTTCCATCACCGTGAGCAGGAGCTTGCGATCCATCATGTCAAAGCCGTTGCTGTCGACATCGAGCATCACCAGCGCCTGATCCGCCACGCTGCTGGTGATGCGGCCCGCGGCCTTCACCTCGGCGAAATCGCGCACGCGGCGCAGCAGGCGGTTGGCGATGCGCGGCGTGCCGCGTGAGCGGCCCGCGATCTGTACTGCACCGCCCTCGTCGAGGGCGAGGCCGAGGATGTGCGCGGAGCGCTGCACGATGAGCTTGAGATCGGCGTGCGAGTAAAATTCCAGACGCTGCACGATACCGAAGCGGTCGCGCAGCGGTGAGGTGAGCAGCCCCGCGCGCGTAGTCGCGCCGACCAGCGTGAAGGGCGGCAGGTCGAGCTTGATCGAGCGCGCCGCCGGGCCTTCGCCGATCATGATGTCGAGTTGATAGTCTTCCAGCGCGGGATACAGGATTTCCTCCACCACCGGACTCAGGCGGTGAATCTCGTCCACGAACAGCACGTCGTTCGGTTCGAGATTGGTGAGGATCGCGGCGAGATCGCCGGGGCGCTCCAGCACCGGGCCGGAGGTGTGCTTGAGGTTGACGCCCATTTCGTGCGCGATGATGTGCGCGAGCGTGGTCTTGCCGAGGCCGGGTGGCCCGAAGATGAGCACATGATCGAGCGCCTCGCCGCGCGCACGCGCCGCGCGAATGAAGATGTCCATCTGCTCGCGCACCGGCGCCTGGCCGACGTAATCGGCAAGAGTCTTGGGGCGGATGGCGCGATCGACGACGTCATCGTCGCGCGCAGCGGCTTGGGGGGCGATCAGGCGATCGGTTTCAATCATACCGTCATGCCTTCGCCATGGATTGCAATGCACGACGGATAAGCTGCTCGCTGCCGAGGCCCGCGGCGTCGATGGCGAGTACCATGCGGCTCGCCTCCTGCGGTTTGTAACCGAGCGCGATCAGCGCGCGCACCGCGTCGCTGATGGGGTCGGGCTTTTCTGTCAGCGGAGCGCCATGGAGGCCGCCGGCGGCGGCCGGGCCGACGTGCCAGTCGCTCAGGCGGTCGCGCATTTCGAGGATCAGGCGCTCGGCGGTTTTTTTGCCGATGCCGGGCAGGCGCGTGAGGCTGGCGCTGTCGTTGTCCTGCACGCAGCGCGCGAAGACGGTTACCGAGATGCCGGACAAAATGGCGAGCGCGACCTTTGCGCCGACGCCGTTCACCTTGAGCAGGCTTCTGAAGAACGCGCGCTCGGCCTCGGTGGCAAAGCCGAACAGGAGGTGCGCGTCGTCGCGCACCACGAGATGCGTGTGCAGCACCACTTCGGTACCCACCGGCGGCAGTTCGTAAAAGGTGGACATCGGCGCCTCGACGTCATAGCCCACGCCCTGCACCTCCAGCGTGAGTTGCGGCGGCTGCCGGGTGAGCAGAATGCCGCGCAGGCGTCCGATCATCGGCGTGCCGCCCGACGTTGCGTGCCGCGCAGCGCGTTTGCGAACGGCTGCTGATGGCCGTGGCACAGCGCGACGGCGAGCGCGTCGGCGGCGTCCGCCTGCGGTGCGCCGGGCAGCTTGAGCAGCGCGCGCACCATGTGCTGCACCTGCGCCTTGGTGGCATTGCCGCGCCCAACCACGGCCTGCTTGATTGCAGCCGGGGTGTACTCGACGATTTCCAGCGCCTGCGTCACGCCAGCGCAGATCGCAGCGCCGCGTGCCTGGCCGAGCTTGAGCGCAGAGTCGGCGTTGCGGTGCATGAACACGCACTCAATCGCCATGACGGTGGGTTGGTAGGTGGTCACGAGTTCGGTCAGGCCTTCGAAGATGTGTTTCAGGCGCTCGGCAAGCGCGCCCTCGGGCAGTCGTATGCAGCCGCTGGTGACGTAAACGGCGCGGCTCCCTTCCACGTCGATCACGCCAAAACCGGTGAGGCGCGAGCCGGGGTCGATGCCGAGGATGCGCGTGCGTGTCACGCTAAGGGCCTGTTAGCACTCATTAGACCGTGGCGACGGAGGCCAGTGTGCCGCGAGACAAGGCGCGCCGAGCGCGGTGTACTTGACGTACATAAGCGAAGGCGCAACGCCGGATCGCGGCACACTGGCCCCGTCCCTCTGGGTTGAGCCCCCAAAAGGGCCATGCTGCGTTGCTCGTCGTTCATTTGGAGTCACCAAATTTCTCTCCTCGCGCCTTGCCTGGCCCTTTTGGGGGCGGCAACGCCGCGGTCTAATGAGTGCTAACAGGCCCTATGGCCATCACGGCGTCGGGGATGTCTGCGTTGGAATATACATTCTGCACGTCGTCGAGATCCTCCAGCATGTCGAGCAGCTTGATCATGCGCTGGCCGTCGTCCGCATCGAGGGCCGCGCCGGTGGATGGCTGCATGGTGACCTCGGCCTGCTCCGCCGCGAGCCCCGCCGCGCTCATCGCCTGCCTGACGTGGGCAAACTGTTCCGGCGTGGTGAGTACATCGATGGAGCCGTCGTCGTTGGTAGTGATATCTTCCGCGCCCGCCTCCAGCGCCGCCTCCATGATTTTGTTTTCATCACTGCCCGGCGCGTAACTCAGCACGCCGCGCTGGGTGAACAGATAGGCCACCGAGCCGTCCTGACCCAGATTGCCGCCGCATTTGCTGAAGGCGTGGCGCACATCGGCCACCGTGCGCACGCGGTTGTCGGTCATGCAATCGACCATCACCGCCGCGCCACCCGGCCCATAGCCTTCATAACGCACCTCTTCGTAATGCACGCCCTCGAGCGTACCCGCGCCGCGCTTTGTCGCGCGCTCGATGGTGTCACGCGTCATGTTCTGGGCCAGCGCCTTGTCGATGGCGTGGCGCAGGCGCGGGTTGGTGGCGGGGTCGCCGCCGCCCATGCGCGCGGCCACGGTGATTTCGCGGATGAGCTTGGTGAATATCTTGCCGCGCTTGGCGTCCTGGGCCCCCTTCCGATACTGGATGTTGGCCCACTTGCTATGCCCTGCCATGTACTGGTTTCGGTTTGGGAAATACGGCAACTAGTATAACATCCGCCTGCGCCGGGCTATAGTGGACCCCGAATTTAAGACAGTAGATTAAGCTGTAGTCCGAAGCGAGAAGGAATCGGGCGATGA